>CAYPKE010000034.1:0-19322 GCA_964411235.1 uncultured Syntrophales bacterium | reverse complement strand
TGGGCGGCGAACAGAACCTGGTGGAAATCAGGGGATTGAAGAAGCATTTTCGCCTCAAAAGCGCCCAGTTCTGGAAGAAATCCGGCCTGATCAAGGCCGTCGACGATATTGCCTTCGAGATACGGAAAGGGGAAACCCTGGGGCTTGTCGGGGAAAGCGGCTGCGGCAAATCGACCCTGGCGAAGCTGATCCTGGGCCTGGAAAAGCCGACGGCAGGGCAGATCCTTTTTGAAAATGAGGATATCCAGGCCTATTCGCAAGGGGACTGGCGGGAATTCCGCAACAGGGTCCAGATCATCTTCCAGGATCCTTACGCCTCGCTGAACCCCAGGCGCACCGCCGGCAAGAGCATCGGTGAACCGCTTTACATACGTCGAAAAGGTCTCTCGGCGCAGCAGATCAATGACCACATCACCGACATGCTGCGCACTGTCGGCCTGGGACCGGAGCACCGGGACCGTTATCCTCACGAGTTCAGCGGGGGACAGCGGCAGCGCATCGGCATCGCCCGGGCCATCTCCATGAGACCCTCCCTCGTTATTGCCGACGAGCCCGTTTCCGCCCTGGACGTTTCCATCCAGGCCCAGATCCTGAATCTCCTGAAGGACCTCCAGGATGAATTACGCCTGACCTACCTTTTCATCAGCCACAACCTAGGCGTCATCCGGCACATGAGCGACCGGATCCTCGTCATGTACCTGGGCCGGATCGTGGAAAGCGGGACGAATGAGGACATTTTTAATGCGCCGCGGCATCCCTATACGCGCCTCCTGCTTTCAGCGGTGCTGGAGACGCACATCAAGAAATGGGAGAAGAAATCCCGGGATTTGCCCGGCCGTACGGCGGAGGCGCCGCCTGGGAGCTGCCGCTTTTATCCACGCTGTCCCATCGCCGGCGAAAAGTGCCTCCGTGAGCAGCCGGAACTGGTTTGCGTTGCCGACGGTCACTTTGTCGCCTGCCACCTCGCAGAGTGAAATGACTGCGGGGTAATTTGTCATTACGGCGCAGAGACTGTCTCACAATGCCTGTTTTACGTTATTCCTGAATGTAAAAAAAGAGATCCTTCGGCTGGCACCTCAGGATGACATTGTGACGTGGAAAATGAACGATGTACATGGTGACCAAATAAAAAAGCCTGGGGTGGCGAAAGGAGAGATTCTTGTTCAACGAAAAACACGTTTTTTTCGCCTCGGGCGAACTGAACCTGGAGGGACTTTACGCTGAAGGAACTTCCGGCAGCGGCGTCGTCATCTCGCACCCGAACCCGACCATGGGGGGGGCCATGCGGAACAACGTGGTTGACAGCCTGGTGCAGGCATTCCAGGAGCAGGGATACGGCACCCTGCGCTTCAACTTCCGCGGCGTAGGCCGCAGCCAGGGGATGTTCGACAACGGACGGGGAGAAACGGAAGATTTGGCGGGAGCCGTCGCGTGGCTGCGTGACAAGGGTCTGGGGCGCATCGCCCTGGCGGGCTATTCCTTCGGGGCCTGGGTGACGGCGGGATATCTGAAAAGAGGAACGGAAGGCTCACCGTGCGTGCTGGTCGCGCCGCCCGTAAGCGTTTATCCCTTTTCGCCGGAAGAACACGCGGGAAAGGTCACCCTGGTTATCTGCGGCGACAGGGACCCCTTCTGCCGGGAGGAAGACATGGCGTCGTATGCATGCCGGATCGGGGCGAAAAGCGTCCTGATTCCCCGGACGGATCACTTTTTCGTTGGCGGCGAGGAAATCCTGGTGCAGGAAGTGAAAAAAATCCTTCTCTGACCGCTGCAGCAGTAGAAAAAGTGTTGCATTCCTGTTTTTGCGGTGCTACAAAAATCGCAAAAGACATAATCTGGGTTATTTTTTTGAATAGCGGCGCATTATCAAAGTCAGAAAACAAGTCAAGGCTTTTGGGGACCACACCCTCCGCGGGGTTTTAGCGAGTCGGTGTGGTTTTTTGTTTTAAAGTTGAACGTCACAAGAAAGGGGGAAGAAGGTTTTGGCAGAAGGAAAAGTAAAATGGTTCAATGAGAAGAAGGGGTTCGGCTTCATCGAAAATGATGAGGGCGGAGATGTTTTCGTCCACTACAGCGCCATTCAGGGCGGCGGCTTCCGTACGCTCCACGAGGGGCAGCGGATCAGTTTCGATATCGAAACGGGCAACAAAGGGCCGAGCGCGGTAAACGTACAGAAATTATAAAAAATACACATCCGGGATAAAATATGCTTCAATGCGATGCGTCGCCTTGAGGCATATTTTTTTGCCTGCGAACAACCGAAGCATATTACGGCATGGCCATGACGGCATTTCACCTGGAACCCGGATGGAGTCTCATGCCTGGGCATCATTAGCAGGGCGAAACATCTTATTATGCGGTAATAACTTTTCCTGAGGGGCCGGATACGCATGGGAACCGACAAGACACCGAACCTGATCGTCATCCTGGGGCCGACGGCTTCCGGCAAGACGTCCCTTGCGGCCAGAGTGGCCGCCGATTTCGACGGGGAAATCCTTTCCGCCGACTCGCGCCAGGTATACCGGGGACTCGACCTGGGAACGGGTAAGGATCTGGATGAATATATCGTCGAAGGCAAGGCCATTCCTTTTCATCTGATCGACATTGCCGATCCCGGTGATGAATTCAACCTCTTCGCGTTTCAGCGGCACTTCCTGGACTGCTACAGCGAAATCAGGCACCGGGGGAAAAGGCCGATCCTCGTCGGCGGCACCGGGCTGTACCTGGAATCGGTCATTCTCCATTACCGACTGCGTGAAGTCCCTGAGGACGATGCATTCCGGAAAAGCCTGGCCGGTCTCGACATGGAATCGCTGACCGACCTCTACCTATCGCAGACTGACCGGCTTCCCCACAACAAAACTGACATGACGGACCGGGACAGGCTGATCCGTGCCATCGAAATCGCGAGGGATTCCCGGAGTGCATTGGAGGAACCGGCGCAGCAGGTCCTGCAGGGAATCGTCCCCATCGTCTTCGGCATACACTGGGATCGGAACGTGTTGCGGCAAAGGATTACGAAGCGCCTCAAATCGCGCCTTGCCTCGGGCCTGGTCGAAGAGGTGAGGGGGTTGCATGAACGAGGCCTCACCTGGGAACGGCTGGATGCTTTCGGTCTCGAGTACCGCTACATCGCCAACTACCTGAAGGGCGATATGACGTATGATCAGATGTTTCGGGCACTGGAAACAAAAATCCACCAGTTTGCTAAGCGACAAGACACCTGGTTTCGCCGGATGGAACGCAGAGGGGTCAGGATAACCTGGTTAAACGGACCTGATTACAAGGGAATACGCAAAATACTTCAGGTTATGCTTTAATGAAAAACCCCATTGCCAAGTACCTGGAACGGTATGCGGAACAGGGAACCTGGACGATCAGGGCGGACACCGGTGAGGAAATCCGAAACGTGGTCGTGATTCCCGCCCTGGCAGAGTACCCGACGCTTCTCGCCACTCTTCACAGCCTGGCCAAGAACGACCCGTACGAGCTGTGCAGAACCCTGGTCGCCTGTGTCGTCAACAATCGCCCTTATCCTCAGGCCTCGCAGGAGGACATTGCCAACAACCGGCAGACATTGACGATCCTTGAAGCCTTGCAGGCGAAGAGGGCAGGGGAGCCTGACGATTCGAAAGAAAGGTCGCATCTCGAAGCCATCCGCCGGAGCGCATTGCGCCTCGCATTGATCGACGCGTCTTCACCCGGACGTGAACTTCCCCCGCACGGAGGCGTGGGCCTGGCGAGGAAAATCGGCATGGATTTAAGCCTGGCCCTACTTGCCCGGCAGGGCGCCCCGGAGCGGTGCCTTCTGCTGAGCCTCGATGCGGATACCCTTGTCGAACCCGGGTATCTTTCAGCAGTCAGCAGCTATTTCGACCGAAGCGGCGATGCGGCGGCGGTCGTTTCCTTTGCCCACCGGGAAGGCGAAAATCGGGCGATGAGCGACGCCATTGCCTACTACGAGGCTTCTCTGAGATATTATGTCGCCGGTCTTCGTTATGCCCGATCCCCTTACGCTTTTCACACCATCGGCTCGACCATGGTCGCGACCGCCCGCGGCTATGCTCTGGTACGGGGTATACCGAAGCGTCTGGCAGCGGAGGATTTCTACTTCCTCAACAAGCTGGCGAAAGTCGGCACGGTGGGGCGGATCGACCGGACGACCGTTCACCCCTCGCCCCGTCACTCCACGCGCACCCCTTTCGGCACGGGCAACAAAATCGGCAAGTTGCTGCAGGATGAAAGTGACCCCCTCCTTTTTTACAACCCCGACATCTTCCCGTCCATCCGGGTATGGCTGAACCTTATCGCAGAAAATACGGGGGCAGACGGGCAAGGATTGATGACACGGGCGGCACGCATTGATCCGTCCTTTCCCGCTTTCTTGGATCGGCAGGATTTTCCCGCCATCTGGCGAAAACTGCAGGACAATTTTCCCGACCCAGGGATTTTACGCCGCCAGTTTCATGTCTGGTTTGACGGTCTCAAAACGCTGAAACTGGTTCATTACCTGACGGAAAACGGCTATCCCAAGATCCCGCCCGTCGCGGCGTCCCTGCGCCTCGGTTCTGTGATCCGCCGTCATGTAAACGCACCGGATCACGCTCGCCCGGCAAACATCAGAGACCTCCCAGCTTATCTTGAATCCTTGGAGCAAGCGGCGCAAATCAGGGGCGCGGTTTGATATATTCCCTTGACGGCTTCCATTAGTGCGGATAGAGTGTGCGGCAAGCATAAAAACGTATCGTGACGCCTGTCCGGACGAAAAAACAAAAACACCAAGGAGTGCCTGAGTAATGAAGAAATTTTCCCGAATGACGCTCATTTTTTTAATTGCCCTGAGCTTGGCGGTCGGCTCCATGACGGGCTGTAATCCCAAGCAGGAAGAGCAGGTTCCCGAGCAGGCAGAGGAGACGGCCTCCGAGCCGAAGTCGACCGATGAACTGCTTGCGGAAGCCCAGCCCGCTCCGCCGGAAATGAAGGACATTGTGGCGATGGTGGACGGTGCAAAACTGACGAAGACCATGCTGGAAAAAGATCTGAAAGCCAAGATGGAGGTGCTGAAGGCGCAGATCCCGAATGACAAGATGGATGAAGTTCGCCAGGAAGTGCGGATGAAAATCATCGAAAACTTCATCATGCGAACCCTTTTCGCCAATGAGGTGGACCGGCTCAAGATCAGTGCGTCGGACAAGGAGGTAACGGAAGCCATCGATAAGCTGAAGGCATCCCTCCCTTCCGATGTGACCTACGATGCTTTTCTGAAGAAAAACAACCTGACCCGTGAACAGGCGAAAGAAGAGATCCGCCTGGGAGTGCGAATCGAAAAATATGTCCAGAATTCGGTCCCGCAGGACCCGAAGGTCACCGAAAAGGAAATCAATGATTTTTATAAGGAAAACAAGGACAAGTTCGTGATGCCCGAGACGGTCCATGCCCGTCACATCCTTGTCAAGACCAATGCTGAAGACGATGCCAAGGCGCAGGATGAGAAAAAGCAGAAAGCCGAGTCAATCCGAAATGAATTGCTGGCAGGCGCCGATTTTGCCGAAGTGGCGGCAAAGCATTCGGACTGTCCCAGCAGCCAGGCAGGAGGGGACCTGGGCGAGTTCGTCAGGGGGCAGATGGTGAAGCCGTTCGACGATGCGGCCTTTTCGCAGAAGGAAAAAGAAATCGGCCCTGTCGTCAAGACCGAATACGGCTATCACATCATTCAGGTCATGAAACGCGAAAAGCAGAGAACGATGCCCCTGAATGAGGAAATCAAGTCCCGCATTACCGCCTACTTGAAGATGAAAAAACAGGAACAGGCCTATGACAGCCTCATGAAGAAAATGAGGGACAAGGCCCACATCGTGGTTTACAGTTCCTAGGCTTTCAAATGAAAGAGTGATTCTTGTCGGGGAATGACCCGTCCTTAACCTCTTTCATGTACTGCCTGACGGATTTTTTGATATTCTTGTTCAGCGTGCTGTACTTCTTGACGAATTTCGGAGTGAACCGTTCGTAAAGCCCCAGCAGGTCATGCACGACCAGAACCTGGCCGTCGCAATCCGGACCCGCCCCGATGCCTATGGTCGGTATGAACAAGGACTCCGTGATCGTTTTGGCCAGGGGGGACGGAATGCACTCGAGCACGACGGCAAAGGCGCCCGCCTCCTCGAGAATTTTCGCGTCTTCGACCATTCTCCTGGCGGCGGCCTGCTCTTTCCCCTGAACCTTGTATCCCCCGAACTGGTGCACCGACTGCGGCGTCAGCCCGAGATGGGCCATGACCGGGATCCCCGCCAGGGTGATCCGGCGGATCGTTTCCGCATATTCCCGGCCTCCTTCCAGTTTGACGCCATGGGCGCCGCCCTCCTGGAGAAACCGCCCCGCGTTGAAAACTGCTTCATCAACCGAGCACTGGTAGGAGAGAAAAGGCATGTCGCCGATCACCATGGCGGACGATACGCCGCGCATGACGGCTTTCGTATGGTGAAGCATGTCTTCCATCGTAACCGGCAGGGTGCTTTCATAACCCAGAACCACCATTCCCAGGGAATCGCCGACGAGGATCATTTCCACGCCGCATTCGTCAAGCAACAGGGCCGTCGGATAATCATACGCCGTCAGCATCGTTATTTTATCCTGGTTCTTTTTCATGGTCCTGATGGTGGACACGGTTATTTTGTTCGCTTTTCCCTGCACGCTCATCATTCTTCTCCTTTCGCAAGTAACGACTTTATTTTTTCGGCTTCTTCCAGCGAAATGCTGTTCTTTTTCAGGGCGATGTCCGCCGTGATCCTGCCCAGTTCACGGTAAACCGGCAGAAGATCGGGCATGTCGCTACGGATAGCCTCCAGATGCTTCCAAAGCGTCCCTAGGTCCCCCCTGGCAATCGGACCCGTTAGCGCGGCCACGCTGCCCCTGGCGGCGAGGTTGTTCATGGTGCCCGTCAACAGCGGCCAGTACGCCCGCCGCGCCGTCCCCTCGTCCAGGCCGAGAATCCGATAAAGTTCCCCGGCCATGTACATCAGGCTGACGAAATAGTTCGACACGATGCAGGCTGCGGCATGGTAAAGGGGCCGCTGATGGTCTTCGATAAAAAAGGGAACGCCGCCGACCGCGTCGACAAAGCGCTCCGCCCATGCCTTCAGGCGGGCATCCGCCGTGACACCAAAGACGGTGCCGGGCATGGCGGCAATGGCGCTTTCGATATCCGGGAATGTCTGCAGCGGATGGATGCACCCCGTCAGGGCACCCCTGGCACTTGCGGCAGAAAGAAGGTCCAGGCCGCCGGCGCCGCTCATGTGGATAACAATGGCTCCGCTGCGCAGTTTTCCGGAAAGGGCCTCGCATGCCGGCGCGATGTGGTCATCTCCCGTCGTGATTAGATAACAGTCCGCATCGATCGTGATCCGGTCGGGTGCGGAAAAAGCAATGCCGCCGGTATAATGGATGTTCCTTTGACGTGCTTCTTCGGACGGGTCCACCACGGCGGCGATCCGATAGCCTGCCTTCCGGAGAAGAAAGCCGATCGCCGACCCCACTTTTCCCAAGCCGATGATTACGCATGTTTCCATGTTTCAACTCGTCCGGCCGTGTTTTCTTAAGGTATTGGTTTCGAAATCTGCGCAATTGTAATATAAGCCCCCTGTGAATGAAAGCGAAAAGGAGACCCGTTGCAGATTCCCGTTGATTTGGTGATATTCGATTTTGACGGCACCCTTGTGGACACGGGAGAGGATATCGCCCTTTCCGTTCGGCACACCCTGGAGCAGCTCAATCTGCCGATCCTCGAAAAGGCGGAAATCCTTACCTTCATCGGCGACGGCGTCATCAGGCTGATTGAACTGGCGACGACCGGCCAGGATCAGGCCCTGCGCGAAAAGGCTCTGGCGATCTTCTCGGAACATTACGACCGACACATGATGGATCACGCGTCTCTTTATCCAGGCGTGGTCGAATTCCTACGTCATTTTGCGCAAAAGCGAAAAGTTATTCTGACCAACAAGCGCCTCCGCTTCACGGAGAAAATGGCGGCGGCCCTACAGATCGGAGATTTTTTCAACGAAATCATCGGTGCGGATTCGACGCCTTTTATGAAACCGGACCCGCGGCTTGTGTCAAACCTCCTGCTGAGGCATCCGGCCGACAGGGCGCGCACGATCATGATCGGCGACGGAATCAACGACATCCTGCTGGCCCGTAACGCGGGGATTCTGAGCGCGGGCTACTTGCGTGGCCTGGGAAGCCGCGAGGAAATCCTGGCCCTGGGACCCGACATGGTTTTCGAGGACTTCGGAGAACTGCATCAGAAAATGATTTGAGTCCTGGGTCATGTTGCGAAAGATCAGAAAATACATCCGACGCTTTGCCATGTTCCACCCCGGTGATCGCGTTGTAGTCGGTGTTTCCGGCGGCGCCGATTCGATGGCCCTGCTGACGTCTCTGCACCGGCTGCGGGAAGAGCTCGGCATCGAATTAATTGCGGCGCACCTGGACCACGGCCTACGCGGCCCCGAATCCCAGGCGGACGGCGAATTTGTCGCGCAGGCGGCGGCCCGGATCGGGATTCCTTTCCGGATAAGAAGATGCGATATCCGTGAACTTTCCGTCCGATCCGGGCGAACTCTGGAGGAAGCGGCAAGGCGCGCAAGATATGTCTTCTTTGATGAACTCACTCGGCAACTGCCTGCGGAGAAAATCGCCCTGGGCCACCACTTTCAGGATCAGGCGGAGACGGTGACGCTGCATTTTCTCCGCGGCGCCGGCGGGCGGGGTCTGCGGGGCATCCTTCCGGTTCGGGATGGGATCGTCGTGCGTCCCCTGCTGGCCGTCACGAAAGAGGAAATCCTGTCATTTCTCAAGCGGGAGGGCATCGAATATCGGGAAGATGCCTCGAACCGCTCGGTCCAGTTCACCCGCAACCGGATCCGGCACGATCTCATGCCGCGCCTGAAGGAGCTGAACCCCCGTATCGAAGCGCGGCTGCATGACCTGGCGGAAACGATGCGCCTGGAAGATGAGTTTATTCAAGGCCAGACCTCAGACATCCTCGAGCAGTGGCATATCGATCTCCGGACCGGGGAATGCGCTTTTCTGCTGTCGGATTTTTCCCGCTTGCACGAGGCGCTCCGGCGGCGCCTGGTCAAAACCCTTCTGGAGGAGCGTTCCCCTGATAAAAACGGGATTACCCAGGCCCATGTGAAGGCGGTTCTGCGCCTGGCTGCGGAGGGCCGTGTCGGACAGCGCCTCGTCCTGCCCTTCGGCACGCAGGTTCAGCGGGACTATGACCGGATCCGCATCGGACGGGAAGGCGAAACATGCCTTGACCGCCATACCCCGGAACGTCCGGGCGACATAGTGACCGGCAGCCTCCGCGTCGCCGGGAAAGAGGCCTTTTCTTACAGCGTCAATGACATGCCGGCAACCGTCCTGATCAGGGAGACGGGGCAGCGCCTGCGGTTCACCCTGGTTGCCGCGCCGGCTCTTCCCGCCAGCGATACGCCCCTCACCGCCTATCTCGATTACGGCACCGTGGAGATGCCCCTGGAAATCCGGAACATGATGCCGGGGGACCGTTTTACCCCCCTAGGCATGAAAGGAACGAAGAAAATCAAAGCCTTCTTTATCGACCGGAAGGTTCCCCGGCAAGAGAGACCGCAAATCCCCATCGTCACCGACCGGAATAGCGTGCTGTGGATAGTAGGCCTGGCAATCAGCGAAACGGCCAGGGTGACACCCCTTTCCTCGACCTGCCTGAAAATAGAAATCATTTGAAATTCGGAACTCCTTATTATAAAGGATAAGAGCCGAATGCAGGATCTGGATCTTTCAGCATTGCCGCCGCCATCGGAAAGTCATGCGATTCGCCGCATGCGGGACGCGCTTCATGATGAAAAGAACCCCACATCTCGTGAAAACAAGCCAGGAGACTATTTCGGATGCTGTCCGGAGAAGTTGGGGTATGGCATAAGGCTGCAAAGCATTCGGGAAGAGCGATCAGTAAGCAAATGAATAACTTGAGAATTAAGGAGCATTGAATTTGAATCCTCTGCAGAAAAACATAGCCCTGTGGCTTGTCATCGGACTGGTTTTTGTCCTGCTTTACCACATGTTCAGCCAGCCCCAGGGGGCGCAGGAAAGCGTTATTTTCAGCGATTTCGTCGCGTCTGCCAACAAGGGCCAAATCAGGGATGTGACGATTCAGGGCCCCCACGTCACGGGAACCTACACGAGCGGCAAAACCTTCAAAACCATTGCGCCGGATGACCCGACCCTGATTCCCCTGCTGAAGGAGCGGTCCGTCAGGATTGCCGCCAAGCCGTCGGAAGACTCGACATGGATGACCATTCTCATTTCCTGGTTTCCGATGCTGCTGCTCATCGGCGTGTGGATTTTCTTCATGCGGCAGATGCAGTCCGGGGGGGGTAAGGCCATGGCCTTCGGCAAAAGCCGGGCCCGTCTGATGACGGACAAATCCAAGAAAGTGACCTTCAGCGACGTGGCCGGGATCGACGAGGCCAAGGCGGAGCTTGAAGAAGTCATCGATTTTCTGAAGGAACCCAAGAAATTTACCCGCCTGGGAGGCAGAATACCCAAGGGGCTTTTGCTGGTCGGCCAGCCCGGGACCGGCAAGACCCTTCTTGCCCGCGCCATCGCCGGCGAGGCGGACGTTCCCTTTCTCACCATCAGCGGCTCGGATTTCGTGGAAATGTTCGTGGGGGTCGGCGCATCCCGCGTGCGTGACCTCTTCACCCAGGGCAAGAAAAACGCCCCCTGTATCATCTTCATCGACGAAATCGACGCCGTCGGCAGGCATCGGGGTGCCGGACTCGGGGGAGGGCATGACGAAAGGGAGCAGACCCTGAACCAGCTCCTGGTTGAAATGGACGGGTTTGAGTCCAACGAGGGGGTTATCCTGGTCTCGGCGACCAACAGGCCCGATGTTCTCGATCCCGCTTTGATGCGGCCGGGCCGATTTGACCGCCAGGTGGTTGTGCCGCTGCCGGACGTGAAGGGGCGGGAAAAGATTTTCGAGGTGCACACCCGCAAAACGATCCTGGATGCGGATCTGGATTTCACCGTCCTGGCCCGCGGAACCCCCGGTTTTTCCGGCGCGGATATCGAGAACCTCGTGAACGAAGCGGTCTTGTACGCTGCCCGACAGAACAAGGAAAAGGTCAACATGGCGGACTTCGAATTTGCGAAGGACAAGGTCATCATGGGGGCTGAGCGGAAAAGCATGGTCATCAACGAAACGGAAAAACGCAACACCGCCTACCATGAATCGGGGCACGCCCTGGTGGCAAGGCTTTTGCCCGGAAGCGATCCGATACACAAAGTGACCATCATTCCCAGAGGCATGGCCCTGGGGGTCACTCAGCAGCTTCCCATCGACGAGAAGCATACCTATCCCAAGAAGTACCTGCTGAACAACATCGCGATTCTCCTGGGCGGCCGGGCGGCCGAAGAGCTGGTGCTGCATGATTTTACCACCGGCGCGGGGAACGATATCGAGCGGGCGACGAATCTTGCCAGAAAAATGGTCTGCGAATGGGGCATGAGTGAACGGATGGGCCCCCTGAGCTACGGCAAAAAGGACGAGCAGATCTTCCTGGGACGCGAATTCGCCACCCATAAGGATTACAGCGAAGACACGGCAAAATCCATCGACCAGGAAATCAGCCGTATCGTAACGGGGTGCTACAACAATGCCAAGCAGCTCCTCGCGGACAATATCGCCGTGCTGCATCGCCTGGCCGAGACCTTGCTGGAAAAGGAAGTTCTGAATACGGAAGAACTTGATCTGATCATTGAAAATATGGGTTCCGCCGAAGGTATCCCCGGCGGAGAGGAAATAATCGCTTCCGCATAAGGCAGACGGTGATGGCGCAATCGCGCGAAAAGACCTTCCGAATCCGCATGCTGCCGCCTCTCACGCCGGAGCAGGCAGGCAAGGCGCTGGCGGATGTCCGGGTTGACCCGCACGGCAGGGAAATTCTGCTTCCCAAGATGAGGCATCTGAATATTCTGCTCGCGGAAATGGAATGTCGCGCCGCCAACATCATCAAACAGGAAATGCTGGCCGTCGGGGGTGATGCCGCCGTTGCGCGTGACGCCGTTTCCTGCGGGGTGCCCGCTACGGACATCATCCTGATGGGCACGGAAAAACAGATCCGTATGTTCGCCAGCCGGATGCAGGAACAGCCTTTCGGTCTGCGCCACCTGTCGGCACAGCTCGAAGAAGCGCTGCGAAATTACGGCAGAACGCGTTTCGTTTTATCGACCAGCCGCAGAACGATCGATCTTACCCGCAGAACCTGCGTGATGGGCGTTGTCAATGTCACCCCCGATTCTTTCTCCGACGGCGGATTGTATCTCTCCGCGGCGGCGGCCGTCGACCGGGCGCTTGCCCTGGAGGCCGAAGGGGCCGACATGCTGGACATCGGGGGTGAATCGACGCGGCCGGGAGCGGACGTCGTTCCGGCCGAAGAAGAGATAAGGCGTGTTATTCCGGTTGTCCACGAACTTTCGAAGAAGGTGAATATCCCCATTTCCGTCGATACGACCAAGGCTGGCGTAGCGGAGGCAGCCATCGGCGAGGGAGCCGAAATCATCAACGATATCAGCGCGCTTACCTTCGACCCCCGAATGGCGCCCCTGATCGGCAATTCCGGCGTTGCCGTGATTCTGATGCACATGCGGGGCGTTCCCAAAACCATGCAGCAGGGGACGATCGTTTACGATGACCTGATGGCGGAAATTATCGCCTGCCTTGGCGCACAGAGCAGGGAAGCGCTCAGGCATGGTGTGAAGCCGGATCATATCGTTGTGGATCCGGGCATCGGCTTCGGCAAGACGGTTCGTGACAATCTGGCCATTATCGGCTCGCTTTCGGAGCTTAAGGTTCTGGGCATGCCCATCCTGACAGGCGTTTCCCGCAAATCCTTCATCGGTACGGTAACCGGTGTGCAAAATCCGGCGGCCCGCGTGGAAGGGACGGCGGCGGCTCTTACAGCCACCATACTCAACGGAAGCCATCTGGTCCGGGTGCATGACGTCGCCTGGGCAAAGAAAATTACGGCCTTGGCGGATGCAATCGCCCGGGCAGAAGAATGGACAGGGGCCTCCACTTGCTGACGCCTCTACCCGAAATGCAGCAGTTCCGGAAAACAAGAATGAAAAAAGCGGCCATTCGCACAAACAGTGAAGACGAAACAAAACGGCTGGGAGAAGCGATCGGACACAGCCTCGTCCCGGGCGACATCGTCGCCTTGACCGGGGATCTGGGCTCCGGGAAAACCTGCCTGACAAAAGGCCTTGCCAAAAGCCTCGGCGTTTCGGATCGTTACGAAATCACCAGCCCGACTTTTACCATCGTGAACGAGTACCCCGCCCGTGGCATGAATCTCTGGCACGTCGACGCCTATCGCCTGGAGAGCGCAGGGGATATTCTCGATGCGGGATTCGAGGACTTTCTGGGTTACCGCGGCGTGGTTGTAATCGAATGGGCGGAAAAAATCATGGCGGTGCTGCCGCCGGACGCTTTGGTCGTCAGTTTTGAATACATCGATGACACGACAAGAATGGTGAGCATGAAGGGCAACAAAGAGACAATCAATCGGATTGTGGATACATACTCGCATCAATAGGAGGAAGGGATTATGGCGTTAATTGTTCAGAAATACGGCGGCACATCGGTCGCGAATCTGGAGAAGATCGAGAATGTGGCCAAAAAGGTGATCAGAACCAAGGAAGCGGGCAACGAGGTCGTGGTGGTCTTGTCCGCTATGTCGGGGGAAACGGACCGGCTGATTCAACTGGCGACCAAGGCGGCGAACCCTCCTAATCCAAGGGAATTTGATTCCCTCATCTCCACGGGGGAACAGGTCACCATCACCCTGCTGGCGATCATCTTAAATCGCATGGGCTACCGGGCGAAATCCTTTCTGGGGTTTCAGGTGAGGGTCTCAACGGATGCTGCCTATACGAAAGCCAGAATATTGGGTGTGGATGAAAAAAATATCCGCAAAGAACTCGCGGAGGGAACGATCATCATTGTGGCCGGATTCCAGGGAATCGATGCCGATAACAACATCACCACCCTGGGCAGGGGGGGCTCCGACACCAGTGCGGTCGCTCTGGCCGCGGCGTTGAAGGCAGATGTCTGCGATATCTACACGGATGTTGACGGTGTTTACACGACCGACCCGAACGTTTGCAGCAACGCGAGAAGGCTGAACAAGATCACCTATGACGAAATGCTGGAAATGGCGCGCGCCGGAGCGAAGGTGCTCCAGCCCCGGTCGGTTGAGCTGGCAAAGAAATACAACGTGCCCCTGTATGTGAAATCAACCTTTACAGACGAAGGCGGAACTTTGGTTACGAAGGAGGATGCAGAAATGGAAAAGGAAGTCGTGTCGGGTGTGTCTTATGATAAAGATCAGGCGAAAATCACCATCGTCCATGTGCCGGATCGGCCCGGCGTCGCCGCGCAATTATTTTCCCCCTTGGCGGAAAACAATATCATCATCGATATGATCATTCAGAATGCCAGCATCGACGGCCACACCGATTTAACCTTTACCGTTTCCCGGAAGGAAATAAGACAGGCCTATAAACTGATCGAGGAGGCGGCCAAGAAAATCGGCGCGGACAAAGTCGAAGTGGATGAAAACGTGGCCAAAATTTCGATCATCGGCGTGGGCATGATCAGCCACTCAGGCGTGGCGGCAAAGATGTTCGAAATCCTGGCCAAAGAAGGCATCAACATTCTCATGATAAGCACGTCCGAAATCAAGATCTCCTGCGTAATCCAGGCGAAATATACCGAACTGGCCGTGTCGGTACTTCACGAGGCTTTCTGCGTCAACGGCGAATCATGACATGCGGCGCAGCTACCTGCTCGGCGGCGCAGCCCTTCTTTTATTGATCGGCCTGGCCCAGTTTACCCTCGCCAACTTATGTTACCAGGGGAAGGCGGTGCCGTTTGATAAGGCCATTGAAGGGACTGTCTCTGTGGAGCTGGTTGTCGACGGAATAGGGCAGGGCATTTTCTTCCTGCCGCGTGGAAAGACGGCCGGCGAGTTTCTTTCCGCTCTTTCTTTCCGCGATCAGCCTGCACATCAAACGCTCGTTAAAGAGGGCATGTCGATTCACCTTCAGCAGGGGAAAGTCGTCCGTTTCGGAGAAATGGCGCCGCACCAAAAGCTGGCCTTGAATATCCCCCTTGATCTCCTCACATCGACCCAGGAAGAGCTCATGCTGATACCCGGAATCGGCGAGAAGACCGCAGTGAAGCTCTTTGCGTTTGTGCGGGAAAGAGGCTGCATTGAGGATTTGTCGGAGCTTACCGCGATACCGGGCATCAAGGAGCGCAGGATCGCCCAGCTTGCACCTTACCTGAAGGTCGATTGGGACGTCTGTGAGCGAAAACTGAGCCACGACAGGTAAATAATGCTCTGCAGGGGTGCTTTCACAGCGTGACTCAGCTTGTGCCCAGGCTGTTGTATTGCTCGAAGTACTGGAGTACCCGCTGCACGTAATTCTGTGTTTCCCTGAAAGGGGGAATGCGGTTGTTGTATCGGGCAACGGCTCCCTCGCCCGCATTGTATGCGGCCAGCGCCAAAGAAAGGTTTCCCTTGTAAAGGTTCAGGAGGTATCTCAGGTAGCGTACCCCGCCGTCGATATTGCTTTCCGGGTGAAAAGAATCATCGACCTGCAGCGCCGCCGCCGTTTTTGGCATCAACTGCATCAGCCCCTCGGCGCCGACGGGGGATACGGCGCGGTGGTTGAAATTGGATTCCGCCTTGATAACCGCTTTGATCAAGGCATAATCCACATTGTACTTTTCCGAGGCCTTTCTGATCATGCCGTCGTACTGAGCGACGTCCCCTTTAACCTTGATGATGACGCGCTTTTCTTTGATCAGGAGCACATAATTCCGGTTGACCTCCGTCGGCATATTCGTCAGATGGGTCACTCCGTCTTCATCAACATATTTATAGATATCTGTTTTCCCCTGGAGGGGCATCAGCCACCCGATCAGGATGGCGAAGAACAAGAATAATATAACTTTTTTGAACGGCATCAGTCATTTTCTCCTGAAGATGTCTGAAAAATCATGCAATTTTAATGAAAGATATGTCTGTATTCAAGCGTTTATTTCTTGTTTCCACGGTTTTATTGTTCTTGACACGGGTGTCCTTAGGTGTTAATGGGTGCAGCACGTTCTTTCTTGTAGGCTATCCGTCGGGGCGTGGCGCAGCTTGGTAGCGTATCTGAATGGGGTTCAGAGGGTCGGTGGTTCAAATCCACTCGCCCCGACCAGTTTTCCCTTGAAATCATTGACTATTTTCATTGATTATTCATCCTCTGAACATTCTCTAATTTGTGACATTTTTCACCCTCTCCGGGGCCTCTTTCGCGCCTCGGAATTCAAGGATATTGGTCAGCCTGTCAACCGACCGCTGGGCATACCGGCGTGTCATATTGGTTGAGGTGTGCCCCAGGATATCCCGGACGGCCTCGAGCTCGATCCCCTGATCCATTAGCTGGCAACCAAGGGAATGCCGGATTGCATTGTAAAGATTGATCGTGATCCCTGATTTCCTGCAGGCGGTCCGCCATCGTTTCGTCATCGACTTCCATGTATAGGGCTTGCCGCTTTCGTCACGTGTGAACACATACGGAGACAGGCGCTTCAGCTGCCTGTCCAGGATGGCCCTGGCCGTCGTCGTGATGCCGTGACGGCGCACCCGGCCGGTCTTCGTGGTCTGGCGTAGTTCGCCCTCCGAAAAAGTCCGCCTGATGATGATCTGATCCGGCGTGACGCAATCTTTCTGCAGGGCGCACACCTCGCCGATCCGGAGGCCGTACTCCATCGCAAAAAGGAAAACGTCCCGGTGCGGTGGCGGAATGCAGGACAAAACCTGCTGCTGCTGGTCGAACGACAGATAACGGATCTCCTGTTTGAGTCCTTCGGGCAGTTCGGGAAATGGCGGGACCGTCAAAATCCCGTCTTTTTCCGCGAATTTCAGCATATTCTTCAGGGTCGAAAGGTAGTGATACCGGCCCCGCGTGGAATAGGGCAGGGCGTTGTAAAAGATTTTCAACTTGCTGTGCGTGAAATTACGGATGTCGAAATCCTCCCCGAAATGCTCGATGCTCTTGCTGATGCACTTCCGGTAAAACTTCCTGGTCGATTCCGCGCCGGAAAAGGCCGCGAGCCAGCCTTCGACAAAGCCCTTTAGCGACAGCGGCGAGTCCGGCAGATAACTCGCCAGGATGAACCGGCCGTCGTCGATCTCCGCCCTTATTTTCCCCAGTAACTTTTCCGCCGTCTTCTGATGCCAGATCGGCTCCCCGTTGTACCGCCAGATCTTGTGCGCTGCGCCGTCCCAGTAAATACTGACGTAATACCGCTTCGCGGGCGCATGGTAGTGATATGATCCTTTCATATAGCCTTCACCCCCTATGTATTTATAAGGGGTTACGTTAGGCTTATTTGTGGCGGCGGTCAACATGGATTCCTCTTACATAGGGTCCTTAATCTTTTTGATCTGTTCCATAATTGGCGTCCACGCTCGTAATTTTTCTTTCAGCCGTTTGTTTTCCTCTTTTACTTCCCGTGTCTCCTTATCAATTAAATTCACTATGTGCGGGCCTATGTCACGCCATAACAACTCCTTCAGGTAATCAGGTGGCGAAGACAATTGGACGTTGTTCTGATGTTTTGTGTTGATTATTATTTTTGAAGGCAAATGTGTCTTATGTAGTACCCGCGGCGGCAGACCTAAATCGATTCTTGTTTTCCGCCACTTATCATAAATGGCGTTTGTTGTACGTCCCTCGATGTACGCCTGCAAGTCTGGATGCCCATATTGATAAGACACCTGTTCGTCGGGGTTCTTTATTATCCATTGTTTTAAGAAATTCTCTTCTTGCGTTGTGTAGTGCATTGTATGGCGACTGGGCGGATTTACCCGTCTACCACGACGCCGCCGAGAACCCCGCCAAAGTCCCAGAATCTTTTGAGTATTTCGTAGCATGTTATATATACTGTGGCGGGTTCTATCGGGAAACAACCCCATTAGGTCTTCTGGTAGATTTTTATATGTTATGTGTACATCCCCGTTGCCCTCTATCCACGCACCCATTAGGTCTTTCTCGTCCTTCGTCCACGGCCTGTAGATCATAAAGTTACTCATTTCCAACCCCCTCTTTCTTCTTTGTCTCTATACATCCTAAGCGTCACCCTCTAGGACGCCTGTTCCATGTCGGCCCGGAGGGAGCAGTCCAGCATGTGCAGGATCTACTGATCCGGATTGCGACGTTCGCGTTTCGCCATGTCGGCCAGGTGGTTGTAAAGGTCCGCATCCGCCCCGTAGAAATAGATGATGACGGACGGCATGCCCCGTTTTGCCTGCTCTTGTTCGGTTTTTTCTTTCATCTGTGTCAAATGTCCCCTCACTTTGTCGATTATGGGCTGCGCGATCGATTCCGGTTGGGCAGCCGGCGGTAATGCCGGGGCCGTTTCCCTCTCCGCAATCCGGGCCCGCAGGTGCTTCTTGATCTTCTCGATGGCCTGATATTTTGACCGGCTTACGTCCTGTTTCTTTTCCTGGGCCTTCCGTCCCCCCGCCTGGACCGGCTTGTCCCGGTACTTCTCGGCGGCCTGGGCGAGCTTCTTTAGGCGTTCATCGCCCCTCGTTCTGGACGCGAAACGATGGCAGGAATAACAGATACCGTCCACGCCGGGGACGATCAAGATGCCCGGGCGCTTGCAGTTGGTACACGTTCCGATCATGTGATGATCCTCCTTGATTTTCTGGCCCTGTTCGCAATCGAGGCACGTCCCTTTACGGCTGATGGCCGGATAATCCATGCCCGAATAGGCATCGAAGTTGACCGGCTGCGCCGCCATCTCCTGATTACGCAGACAGGATGCTTTCGACATGCGGCAATTCGTTCGCTCACATTCGAAGAAGTCCGACGAGTTAAGCAGGTCTTCAGCGACGGACATTCACCCTCCAGACGATCACGGCCAGGACGCCTAGGGCGGCGACGTTCAGCCAGGGAAACCAGATGCTCTCCGAGCCCATGACCAAAACGGACAGGATCGCCGTTGTAACAGTCAGATAGCGCACAACCACCCGGCGGATCGCCGCCGTCTTGTCGCCCACCAGGGCGTGCATATCAATCGTTTCCGTCCTCATCTTCCCCTCCTAATTCAATGTCCCGGCATTTCAGGACACCGTATCCGGCGATATCCATCCAGGGATTCTCACCGAAAGCCTTCTTTTGGGTGGCGATCCGGAACTGCTTGTCGATGA
>CAYPKE010000033.1:4140-19880 GCA_964411235.1 uncultured Syntrophales bacterium | reverse complement strand
TTTTCTGTGGCACTTTCCTTAGGGTTGCCCCCAGTCGCCGTTAGCGACCATCCTGCCCTGTGGAGCTCGGACTTTCCTCCCGCCCCCTGAGGGGCCGGCGATCATCTGCCCTGCTGCAACACCGTTTTAATCGTATGGCGATTCTCATCGGTTCGTCAATAAAAAATTGAACGTCCGTTGAAGCGCCGCTCTGCCGGCATGGGCGCAGATGAGAATCGATCAAGGCTTTTCTTCCTGGTTTTGCCAGTAAATAATGCGGTTGCAGTGCGGACAGGACATAAGGGCGGAAGTCTTCTGCAATTCATTGTACATTTGCGGCGGAATATTCATGTGACACCCATTGCAGACTTCCCTCCACACAGAAACGACGGCGACGCCCCGGTGCAGATTACGGATCGCTTCGTACTTCCGCAACAGACTCTCCGGCACGGTAGCCCGTATCCGGCTGTTCTCTTCCTGCATCTGGGCAATGCCCGTATCGAGAGACTGCATTTCCGTCTCCATGATATTTCTTTCGGCACGGTAACGATTCGACTCTTCCGCAAACTCCTTTTCGCGCACTTTCAAGTCGCCCTGGGTTTTGTCGATCTCATCAAAAAGGGCAATAATTTCCGATTCGAGATCGCCGTTTTTATGGTCCATGTTCTCGATTTCCTTCAGAATGGCCTGATATTCCTTGTTGTTCTTGACGCTTTCAAGCCGTTCCTTAGCTTTCTTCAAACCTTCCTGACCCTTCTTTAATTTTTCCTCTTTTTCCCGGTATTGCTTTCTCAATTCCTCGAGATTGAGCAGAAAATCGTCCATTTTGCGCTGCAAACTGCCGAACGCCTCATCCAGACGTGCCATGCGTTCAGGCAGTTCTCTTTTTTTCGCTTTCAGCCTTGCCGTATCCGTATCGCTTTGTTGGAGTGCGATCAGCAGTTGAAGGTCTTCGTTCAAGGTTTATCCCCTTTCCGTGGAATAAGGTAAAAAAAATGCACCTGCGAGAGGTGCATTCCGTGCGAGGCCGCTTCTGCCAAAACAGGGGTCTCCATATCCGCTAATCCGAGCAACATGGCAACCCTGCAACACATCATTATTATTCCCTCTTTATTGTCCTGCTGTCTGGTGGGCCCACCTGGGTTCGAACCAGGGACCTACCGGTTATGAGCCGGTGGCTCTACCAATTGAGCTATGGGCCCTACGTCCCGGAGCAAGGTAATTTTTAATTGCTGTCAGTTATAACAATTCACCCGGGCTGTCAATTTCAAAATCGCCGGTGCGCGTTTCAGTATTGTTTCATTCGGCTCGTCCGGTTCATGGTTTCCCTTCATAAAAGATATCCCGCACGGTTTCTTTAAGGCGATGGTCATCTTCCTCATGAAACTCGATACGTTCGCTGATCCCGAAACGCATTCTCAGCACCTTTTCTTCCCTGGGTGTCAGGGTCGCCAGAATCTTGCGCGTCTGTTCCGCCAAATCCATACTGATCGTGGCCTCCGAAGGCGACATGATCTTCTTGTCTTCGATGAAGTCCCCCAGATGGCTGTCTTCCTCTTCACCAATCGGGGTTTCCAGGGAAATCGGCTCCTTGGCGATCTTCAATACTTTTCTTACCTTGTCGAGAGGATAGCCCATCTTGTTGGCGATCTCCTCCGGATTGGGTTCCCGTCCCAATTCCTGCACGAGGTAGCGGGAAGTCCGGATCAGTTTGTTGATCGTTTCAATCATGTGGACCGGAATGCGGATGGTGCGCGCCTGGTCGGCAATCGCACGGGTGATGGCCTGCCGTATCCACCATGTTGCATAGGTGGAGAATTTATATCCCCGCTGGTACTCGAATTTCTCAACGGCTTTCATGAGTCCGATATTGCCTTCCTGGATCAAGTCCAGGAACTGAAGACCGCGGTTTGTGTATTTCTTGGCAATACTGACGACCAGCCTGAGATTGGCCTCGACGAGCTTCCGCTTGGCACGCTCCGCCTTTCGCTCGCCTTTCTCCATCATGACGACCAGTCTTTTCAGAGAGGACGGTGTATGGGAGCATTCATTGGAAATCTTCTTGATCTGGCGATCCGCCTCCTTGATGACTTCTTCGTAATGACGCATCATGGCGGGTTTAATACCCGTCTCCTTGTAAACGAGCTTTTCCTCGGCGGATGATTTTCGCATCCGCGACCAGAACTTTTCCATCTGGCTGCGAGACAATCCCGATAGATCCTTGCACTGCTGAATTCTGGCCTCCGCCTCTTCGATTTCGGCCAGGGCCTGCTTGATCCGCGTGATCAGACGATCAATCTGTTTCTTATTGAAGCGGATCTTGCGACAATGGCGAATGATCTGCTTGCTGTTTTTTGCCAATTCGGCTTTGTAACTTTCTTTTTGTTCTTCTTCGAGCCCCTTCGCCCTCAGTTTTTTACGGATCTCCTCGCTTTTCCGGTCCAGATCAGCCACCTTGTCAATCAGATTCAGGACACGTGCTTTGTGCATGTCCTCTTCCTGGACCCCCTCTTCGTCATCGATATTGTCAATCAGGGTCTTGATCCTGATTTCACCGTTTCGAATTTTTTCACTCAATTCGATTACGCCTTTGACAGACAGAAGAATAGAAAACACGGAATCCATTCCTTCCTTTAGCCCCTCCTCGATCTTCTTGGCGATTTCGACTTCTCCTTCCCGGCTGAGCAAGGAAACCAACCCCATTTCACGCAGATACATTTTGACGGGATCGCCGGTCTTGCCAACACCGGCCATCAGCCCCAGAATTTCGTCGCCCTTTGCCGCCCCCCTTTCTTCGGCGACTTTCTTTATCTGCAGGCTTTCTCCTTTGTCGGCATCGATAATATCAATATTTTTTTCACCGAAAAGTATCAGGATATCGTCGATCTGTTCAGATGATACGACGTCGGTCGGCAACAGATCGTTCACGTCGTCATAGGTCAGAAATCCCCTTTCCTCTCCCAACGACAGTAATTTCTTAAACTCTTCCGACTTGATTTCCTTATCCATCTGGCATCTCCCTGGATTTCGTTGCATCACAATATTGCAAAGGCTATGCTTTGCCCTCTCTTTCTTCCCGGATCAGGCTTTCCTTTTCCTGCACCAGGCGCAGACACAATTCCTGATCACCATCCCGCTGTGCTTTTATCAATTTACTTTGCAAATTCCTACGCCTTTTTTCATAAGATTGCCGCCTCAATCGCTTAACCGTATCGTTGAACATACGGTCGGATAACTCTTCCGGTATCCGGTTTTCTGTCATGACCAAGCGCAGAATCGCCTCGCGGATCGCCGCGTATTCTTCGCGCTGAATAATGCCGTTGATGTCCAGCCTTTCCATTTCGTCGTGCCCGGCCTCACGGATCAGTTGCCGGACGATTCTCATCAACGGACCCTCGGATAAATATTCAAAAACACCCCTTTCCACGACATCCCGTATCCGGCGCGGATTTTCCAGAAGCAGATGGACCAGTGTCAGCTCATGCTTGTCCGGCCGGTCTTGCAGGGCGTCTGCCTGACCCTTCATGCCTGGCGCCTGGGACGTTTCGAATCGGATAGCCGTGTTCCCGAGGGCCTGCTGCCTGATAACGGCGTATTCAAGCCCGAAGCGCTCCGCTATCCGCCGGTGAAAAAGACTTCTGGCTATCGGATCGGCAATATTCGCTGCCAGATCAATCGCGGACTTGACTGCTTGTTTTTCCCCGACAACAGTCTTTTCCTGCGGTAACAGCCGGTCCAGAAAATAGGATTCGATGGGCTGCGCCTTACCGATTGCCGCCAGAAAGACCTCCTTGCCCTGTGTTCGTACGCAACTGTCGGGATCCGATCCCTCAGACAAACGAACTGCCCAGGCTTCAACCTCGGCGGCAAGGAAGATCTCCATGCTCCGCATAAGTGCCTTTTGGCCGGCCTCGTCCGAATCGAATGCGACATAGACCTTGCGGGTGTAACGCCGCAGCAGGTCAACCTGCTCTTTCGTCATCGCCGTGCCGAGCACCGCCACAACAGGGCGCACCCCTGCATTCCACAATGCAAGCAAATCAAAATAGCCTTCCACCAGGATGGCGTACCCCTCTTTCCGGATAAACTCCTTGGACCTGTTCAGTCCGTAGAGGTGGCGCCCCTTGATATAAACCGGCGATTCGGGTGAATTGAGATATTTCGGTTCCCCTTCGCCCAGTATCCTTCCGCCGAAGGCGACGACACGACCTTCGGTATCTTCAATCGGAATCATCAGGCGCCCCCGGAAGCGGTCGTAATAGGACCCTTCCTTGCCTCGTATAATAAGTCCCGCTTTTTCAGCCGATGATTGGGCAATTTTTTCCTGATCGAAGTACGATCGGAGCGCTTCCCAACTATCGGGGGCATATCCCAGACCGAAAGCCTCGATGACCCCGGGGCTTATGCCCCGATCAACGAGATAGGCCCGGATGGGGGAGGCGCCTTCGGACGCCAGGTTCCGGATAAACCAGCGCGAGGCCTTGCTGTTGGCAAGAAAGACCTGCTCCCGTTCCGTATCGTGCACACCGGAACGGGAACCGTACTGCGACTCGGCAAGGATAACCCCCGTCTTTCCCGCCAGATAGCGGACGGCCTCGGGAAACGTCATGCCGTTGATGTTCATCAGAAAGGAAAAGACATTTCCACCGACGCCGCAGCCGAAACAATAGAAAATCTGTTTGTCCGGCCTGACTGAAAAGGAGGGGGTTTTTTCCTTGTGGAACGGGCACAGGCCGATGAAATTGCGGCCTGCTTTCCTCAATGCAACATATTCTGATATCAGGTGGACAATATCGACCCGTTCCCTGATCTCGTCAATCTTTTCCTGCGGCACGTATCCGGTCAATCACACCTTCCCTTCCCAGGACAAACAGCCAGATTAAAGACTGCTGCCCGGAAACCACAAGACAAAAGCCCCTCATATCGGCTCACATCTCTCAGATGAAAAACCCGGCCTTATGCGGAGAGCCTTGCTTTGACCTTCTCTCCCACGATCTTTCCGTCGGCTTTCCCCGTCAATTTCGGCATGATGAGTTTCATCACCTTACCCATGTCCCGGATTCCTACGGCCAACACCTCCGCAATGGCGGCTTCGATCTCGCGGTCGACTTCTTCGTCGGACAACTGTGCCGGCAGGAACTCCCCAATAACGGACAACTCTCGCATTTCCTTCTCAACCAGATCCTGCCGTCCCCCGTTGCGGAATTGTTCGATTGAATCGTTGCGCTGCTTGGCCATGGCCGCCAAGGCCTGCAGAAATTCCGCATCATCAAGTTCCCGGTGCAGATCGATTTCCCGGTTATGGAGGGTATTCTTGATCAAACGCAGAGCGGAAAGCCGGTCTTTGTCCTTGGCCTTTGCCGCCTGGACCATCTCCTGTTCCAGTGTTTTCCTGTAATTCATTTTGCCTGCCTTTATGCGGCCCGAACCACTGATTCTAAATTAAGCCGCCGATTCGTTTTGTCAACCTTCACCTCAGAAGCGAACTGATTTCACGCTCCCGAAAATTTCTGCATCAATCCGGGGCATTTCCCTATCCCAAGGCATCCGCCAGCCTCTTTCCGCCCAGGATATGCATATGCAGGTGGAAAACAACCTGCCCCCCTTCATCGTTGCAGTTGATGACTGTGCGGAACCCTTTGCGGTCGACGCCTTTCACCCGGGCCACATGCTGCGCCGCCGCATAGAGCTGCCTGATCATGTCGCTTTTATCCGCATCCACATCCATCAGGGTTGCAATGTGTTCCTTGGGGATTACAATGACGTGAACAGGGGCCATGGGATGGATGTCTTCGAACGCCAGAACGCGGTCGTCTTCGAAAACCTTTGAGCACGGAATTTCACCCCTTACGATTTTGCAGAATACACAGGAATCCATCGCTTCTTCCTCCTTGATCTTTTGAGCGGTGATGATTCGGAAATCCTTCGACTTGATCAAACCACTTTTCCGGTTAGTTCGAGGGCCTCTTTCAGCGACAGGGTCCCGGCATACAGAGCCTTGCCGGCGATCACGCCGGTTACACCATATGGCTCGATCTCCATCAGCTTCTCGATATCCCGGATGTCCGATATACCGCCAGAGGCGATCACCGGTATCGCCGTTCCTTGAGCCAGCAGCTTGGTCGCCTCGACATTGACCCCCGTCTGCATGCCGTCGCGGGCGATGTCCGTATAAATCACCGCCGCAAGACCGTAATCCCGGAAGCGATCCACCACAGTCTGAGCGGAAAGGCTCGTTCTTTCAGTCCATCCCTGCACTGACACTTCGCCGTCCCTGGCATCCAGGCCCAAAATAATGTGGCCCGGATAGGTTCGACAGGCCTCCTGCAGAAGCCGACTGTCGCGTATCGCCGCCGTACCGAGAATCACCCATTCGACTCCGCCGCGAAGATAACCGTCGATGGTTTTCATGTCGCGAATGCCCCCGCCGACCTCAACCGGAATGTCAAGTGCCCCGGCGATACGGACCACGATCTCCCGATTCCTCGGCTCTCCGGCAAGGGACCCGTCAAGGTCGACCAGATGCAGGCGCTGCGCACCCTGTTCCTGCCATGAAAATGCCATCTCGAGCGGATCGTCCGCATAAACCGTGACCCGGTTGAAATCACCCTGGAGCAGACGAACGCATTTGCCTTCGTGCAAGTCAATTGCCGGTATGATAATCATTACCCCGCCTCACCAAAAAAATATCGGAATTCCCGTCTCAGGGGAATTCCGTCCGCATGGCTCCCTTTATCCCTACTTGCGAAAACTTCATTTACCGCGGCATGGGAAAACTCATCATGACCTGCTCCATACCTTCTTCGACCAGATCTTTGGCCGTCACCCACCTACCCTTCTCACGGACGAAGAACCTCAAATTCAGCAGGTTTTCCATCAATGAGCGCTGCGTTTTATCATAGGTCGCCTTCCAGGTTCGCGTTTCATCACGGCTATCCAGAAGGTGCAATTCAAACGCAACAGAAGCCGGTTTTTCGACAGCATAGGCCGTCCCGATCCGGTCCTGATACCGGTAAACATACCCGACAACAATCGCATCGGCGTTGAGTTGCCTGCCAAGGCGGCCGATCAGGTCCGATTCCCTCCCGGAAATGGCATCCGCCGCAATCCGGCGATAGATCGGGTCGGCCTGATCCACCGGAACAATCTCGACCTTTTTGTTTTCCGCAAGCTTGGCAAGGAAGACGGCCTCAACCACGCTTTCGGCGCTCTCTGCAGACAAATCCCTGCTTCCCATGATATCCCGAGGGATCAGCCGTCCGATCGTGTCCTCCGGATTCGCCTTTTGAAAAGGCAACACCGCTATCCTGCCGTATGGCCCTGACTTACCGGAAATGCTGACCGATGCAGAAGATCCGGCACAGCCAATACAGAGAAAAACAGCCAAAAGGACTGGGATTGACCCGTAAATCCAATTCCTGAACGTTCTCATCGCCCCTCCTGTCTAAACTGCTGTTAATCCAGGTGCCCTTTGGTAGACAGCACGCAGGATGCTTCGTTCCGACGCGTCACCGCCTCTCTGAAGGCATGGGCAAATGCCTTGAACATGGCCTCCGCCATATGATGGCTGTTTCTCCCGTAAGGAATATGGATATGCAATGTCACCCCCGCATGGTCGGTAAAGGCCTTGAAGAACTCCCTCAGTAGAGACGAATCAAAGCCGCCGATCTTCCTGTCACGGAGGGGCGTGCGGTACACCAGATAAGGACGCCCGGAGATGTCCAGCGCCGCATTGCAAAGGGTCTCGTCCATGGGAATGCAGGCCGCACCGTAACGGTTGATGCCCGCTTTGTCGGCCAGGGACTGCCTGACGGCATCACCCAGGCAGATGCCAAGGTCCTCTGCCAGATGATGATCGTCTATCTGCGTGTCGCCGTGGCTGCGGACGAAGAGATCGACGCCGCTGTGCCGGGCGAACAGATTCAGCATGTGATCCAGAAAAGGAATGGAGGATTCCAGATCGGATGCACCGACGCCATCCAGATTAATGGATAGATTGACCTCCGTTTCCGATGTTTTCCGGAAAATTTCTCCCTTTCTTTCCATTTTCTCCACCATCAGATTACTTTATTCAACGGATATTCGATGAGACCCTCCGCCCCCGCCTCCTGAAGCAGCGGAATCAACTCCCTGACAATATTCTGATTAACGATGGTCTCAACGGCAAACCACTCCTCGGAATAGAGCCCGGAAATCGTGGGCGCCTTGAGAGAGGGCAAGAGCAGAATCACCCGGCCTAGATTGGGCTTCGCGACGTTCATCTTGAGTCCGACCAGACCCATAGCCTGCAGGGATCCATTCAAAAGGGACCGGATCTGTTCGATCTTCTGCCTTTTCCAGGGATCTTTCCAGGCCGCATGGTTTGCGATCAGCTGGGTGTTCGTGGTCATCATCTCCTGGACGATGCGGAGCCTGTTGGCCCGAATCGTCGAACCTGTTTCGGTCACTTCCACGATTGCATCAACCAGGCCATCGACAACTTTGGCTTCGGTCGCACCCCAGGAAAACTCGACCTGGACGTCGATATCCCGCTCGGCAAAATATTTCTTTGTAAAATTAACAAGTTCTGTTGATATCTTTTTACCTTGGAGATCCTCAAGGGACTGCACCGGCGAATCCTGTCTCACGACAAGAACCCAGCGGGCCGGACGCGCCGAAACTTTGGAATAGACCAGGTCCTGAACCACCATCACGTCCGAACCGTTCTCCAGTATCCAATCCCGCCCTGTAAGCCCCAGGTCGATATTTCCGTCCTCGACGTAACGGGACATTTCCTGGGCTCTCACCAGCGTGCAGGTAAGCTCTTCGTCGTCGATATCGGGAAAATAACTGCGGCTGTCATATGAAATGTGCCAGCCAGCCCGCTTGAAGAGATCGACCGTATTCTGCTCCAAACTCCCTTTGGGGAGACCGATTTTCAACAGATTCATTTGTAAACATCCTCCGGGTCAAACAGCGGCTTTCCAACGATTTCCACACCGCCGTCGACGATTTTCCGATAAAAGCACGATCGATAACCGGTATGGCAGGCAGCGCCGCCGATCTGATCAACCCGGAGCAGGATGGTGTCGTCATCGCAATCGAGATAGACAGCCTTGACAATCTGGACATTCCCCGACGACTCCCCCTTCAGCCAAAGGGATTGCCGCGAACGGCTCCAGAACGTCGCCTTACCCGTTTCCAGGGTTTTCAACCAAGCTTCCCGATTCATGTAGGCCAGCATCAGGACATCAGCGGTATCATTATCCTGAACGATCACGGGAACCAAGCCATCTCCTTTTGCAAAATCAGGTTCTATCATTCACATTTCCTCTTGTTGCATTTGCCCGGACAAGCTTTCTAACCTCCCGTCCCGCCGGACTGGCGCATCCTAGTTGAACATTACTTTTTTATCAAGTTTTTTTTGGAAACGGCCTGCCGATTTCATCAATTATCTCCCTGAATTAAAACAGTGTCGCATCGCTTTCATATTGCAAAGCCCCGGTTCTCGTGATAATTTGCGCCAGAATATCACATATCCCAGACAATCGGCATGCGGCTTAGGCTGCACCAGGGGTTTACGGAAGGGGATCAAATCATGTCGCTTCTCATCGGTGGGATTGTATCCGCGTTCATCGGATTCGTTGGGTTTATTCTGTGGTTCAACGATTTTCTTGTTCTTCTCAAAGGAGCGGTTCCCGTTATCCTGCTCGCCGGCGGGTGTCTTGCCGCCTATATAGGCTTTGACGATCTGCAGGACAAGCTCAACCGGGAACGCGAACGTCAGGAAGAAGAGATTGTCAAGGCCCAAGAAGAGGCGGAACTTTCCCGGATCAAGGCGGAACAGTACCGCGAGGAGCTGGAAAAACTCAAGGAAGCGGTGAGAGGAAAAGCCGAAAATAATTCTTGACACGTAAACCAAAATACTCTAACAGACGCGTAACTTAAAGTAATTTTTCTTTCTTTCGGAAACAGATAAAAGAAACAGCGCTCGCAAGATGATTTTTTCTCGCCCCATTTACTTGTATCGACGCCTGCTTGTCTCCTTTCCGGGATAAGCAGGCTTTCCGAGTTTCAACCCATTTCCCCACGTTGTCACCTGTATCATTTAAAGAAAGGGAGGAGCACCATGATAAAAAGAACGTTGTCCATTTTGATTTTACCGGTTTTTATCCTTTCCTGCCTCGTTGCCGCGTTTTCGTTCGCACCTGAAGCACAGGCAAAAACCTACAATCTCACCTATAGTATTTTCTTCCCGGCGACGCACGGTCAGGCCAAGGCCGGCGAAGCCTGGGCCCGGGAGATCGAAAAAAAGACAAGCGGACGCGTCCGGATTACCGTATTTCCCGCCGGCACCCTGACGCCGGCCGATCAATGTTACGACGGCGTCGTCAAGGGCATTTCCGATATCGGCATGTCCTGCTTTGCCTACACGCGGGGTCGCTTTCCCCTGACGGAAGTGCTGGACTTGCCTCTTGGTTATCCGAACGGCAAGGTGGCCACCTATGCCGCAAACGACTTCTATCGGATCTTCAAGCCCAAAGAGCTGAATGATGTGCAGGTCATGTACCTTCATGCCCACGGCCCGGGCCTTTTGCATACCAACAAGCCCATACAGAGGCTGGAAGACATGAAGGGCCTGAAAATACGCTCCACGGGACTGAGTTCGAAAGTCGTCTCCAGCTTGGGCGGCGTACCGGTTGCCATGCCACAGGGATCAACTTACGAATCGCTGCAGAAAGGGGTTGTGGACGGAACGATCGGCCCCATAGAAGTGCTGAAGGGATGGAAACAGGGTGAAGTCATCAAGAATACAACGAACTGCGCAGCCATCGGCTACACCACCGCGATGTTTGTCGTCATGAACAAGAGGAAATGGGATTCTCTGCCGAAGGATATCCAGAAAATTATCAGTGATGTCAATCGTGAATGGATCGACATGCACGCCCGCACGTGGGACAGCCTGGACGAAGAGGGAAAAGCTTTCACCCTGGGGCTGGGAAACAGGATCATTCCTCTTTCGGAGGCGGAAAATCAGCGCTGGAGAGAAGCCGTCAGCCCCGTCATCGATGAGTTTGTGACCGCCGCCGAAGCGAAGGGGCTGCCGGGCGAAAAAGCCGTCAAGGAAATGGAAAGGCTTATTAAGGAACACGCCAAAGAAACCAAATAGTCGTCAAAAAAAGCGGCTTGACCGGTTGCGCCCGGATGGGGCGTAGCCGGCCTTTCATTTTTTAACGCCATGAGGAAAATCGAAACCGATGTTGAAACTGGAAAGATGGCTCCACGGATCGGCAAAAGGCCTCTCCTCGATTTCGGGGATAGCGGTCATCCTCATGATGCTCCTTACGTGCAGCGACGTCGCCCTCAGATTTGGCGGCCATCCCATTCCGGGGACCTACGAGCTGGTCGGTTTTCTGGGAGCCATTGTTATATCCTTCGCCCTGGCCTACACATCCATCGAACGCAGTCACATCGCTGTTGAAATCCTGGTGCAGCGCTTGCCGCGACGCTTCCAGATCGCGCTGGAAGGCATTGTTTCCCTGATCTCGCTTATTTTCTTCGGCATCATCACCTGGCAAACGCATATCTACGCCCAGGATCTGAGGCAGAGCGGCGAGGTTTCCCTTACCCTGGGCATGCCGATTCACCCGATCGTCTCGGGCATGGCAATCGGCTTCGCCTTTTTATGCCTGACCCTGCTCTTTGATGTGCTGAAATCCTTCCGGAGGGTCCGCAAATGAGTCCGACGGAAGCAGGAATTGCCGGCTTTATCGTCTTAATTCTTCTGATGTTTCTAAAAATGCCCGTCGGCTTTGCCATGGCGCTGGTGGGATTTGCCGGTTTCGGTATCCTTGTTTCCTGGTATGCCGCATTAAACCTCGCAGTTCGGGACTTCTTCTCCGTTTTTAATGCCTATAACCTGACGGTCATTCCCCTGTTTGTTTTCATGGGTCAATGTGCGTTCCATTCCGGCATCAGCAGCCGCCTTTTCAACGCAGCGCACAAGTTTATCGGTCACCTTCCCGGCGGACTGGCTATCGCCACCATCGGCGCCTGCGCGGGTTTTTCGGCCATTTGCGGGTCAACCAGCGCAACGGCGGCAACCATGGCCTCAGTGACCCTGCCGGAGATGAAAAAGCATCGTTATGATCCCTCACTCGCGACGGGCGTTGTCGCCGCCGGCGGCAGTCTCGGTATTCTCATTCCCCCCAGCACGATTTTCATCGTCTACAGCATCATGACGGAGCAGTCGATCGGCAAACTTTTCATGGCCGGCGTGCTGCCGGGCATCCTCCTTGCCCTGCTCTTCGTTCTGACAATCCTGCTCTGGACCTTCATCAAACCCGAAGTCGGCCCGAAGGGAGAACCTGCGAGCCTGCGGGAAAAAATGGCCTCCCTTTCCGGACTGATCGAAACCCTGATCCTGTTTGTCCTTGTCATGGGCGGGCTTTTCATCGGCCTCTTCACCCCCACGGAAGCTGCAGGCATCGGCGCCCTAGGCACCCTGGTCATCGCGGTTGCCGGGCGCAATCTCTCCTGGAAAGGCTTCCTGAAAGCCCTGGACGACACCGCCCGCATCACCTGCATGATCATGGTAATCGTTGCCGGCGCCACCATCTTCGGACATTTCCTCGCCGTAACCAGGATCCCGACGGAGATCGGCTTATGGGTAAGCGATCTTTCCCTGCCGCCGGTTGTCATTATCGGAACGATCATCCTGATTTATGTTTTGATGGGCTGCCTGATGGATTCCCTGGCCATGATCATGCTGACCATTCCGGTCTTCTTCCCGGTCATCGCCACCCTCGGCTATGATCCGATATGGTTCGGCGTCATCATTGTCCTGGTCGCGGAGATCGGTGTCATCACGCCACCCATCGGCATCAATGTCTATGTCGTGGCGGGGGTGGCCCGCGATGTTCCCCTTATTCTCATCTTCAAAGGAACGATTTGGATGATCATGGCGCTGCTGGCGACCATCGCCCTCATCATGCTTTTCCCGCAAATCGCCCTGTTTCTGCCCGGACTGATGTAGAAATTCCATCTTGAGAAGAGCAAACGCCTTGTGGTAGCCTACCCCTCTAATCTCGCGAGAAAGGCATACGCGGCTTGCCTGGCTTGCCGCAGGGCTCATCATGCATTTTTTCTTTCGTCCCCAGGCAATCGCTGTCGTCGGAGCGACACCCAACCGGGCCAAAGGCGGCTACGCGATCCTGAAGAATCTGATCAACACCTTCCCGGGAATTATTCTGCCCGTCAACCCTCAATATACCCAGATCGAAGGCCTTACCTGCTACCCGGCTGTCCGCAACCTCCCGGGCAGGGTCGATCTGGCGATTCTGTTTATTCCGGCCGACCGGACCCTTTCCGCCGTAGGACAATGCATCGAAAAAGGAATTCCCGGCGTCATTATCGAATCCGGTGGTTTCTCGGAAATCGGCGCATCAGGTCATGATATTCAAAAGGCCCTTGCCTCGCTTGCCCGGGAGGGCGGCATACGCATCTGGGGGCCGAATTGTATGGGAATTGTCGATGCACGGCAGGGTTTCGTTTTTTCTTTTACGGATCCCGGGGTATTATACCGCAGCCTGAAGCCCGGTCGGGTCTCCCTGGTCGTCCAAAGCGGCATGCTTTCCGCCGGATTTCTGGTGGATATTCTTTCCCATGATACATGCGGGCTGAACAAGGTGTGCTCCATCGGCAACAGGGCGGATGTGGACGAAAGCGACCTGCTCGAGTATTTGATGCGGGACGGGGATACCGGCGCCATCGGGTTTTACCTCGAATCGGCTCAAAATCTCCGGCGCTTCACCGGCATCTACGAAAAACACGGGCGGTCAAAACCCGTTGTCTTTCTAAAGGGAGGGAAGAGCGCTTCGGGTGCCAGGGCCGCGTTGAGCCATACGGCCAGCATCGCCGGGAATTATCGGATCTTGCACGACACGCTGGTTCAGGCCGGCATGACCCCGGCCGACGATTTTCACCAGCTCGTCGATCTCTGCCGCACCCTGGATACCGTACCGCCTCCATCGAAAGGCCCGGCGAAAAACATTGCCGTCCTCACATTCAGCGGTGCATCCGGAATCGTCGCCTCAGATTTCATGGACCGGTTAGGCCTTAAACCGGCCCGGCTCAGCGATGCAACCCGAAAAACCCTTGCCCGTTTCTTTCCATCCTGGATGCCGGTGGAAAATCCTGTTGATGTCTGGCCTGCCATGGAACAACACAGCGGCAAAGGTCTCGATATCTACGCCTTGGCGCTGGATGCCTGTCTCCGTGACCCTGATGTCGATGCCGTCATGATCCATACGTTCGCCGGATTCTCCAGGGTAAGGCTGGACCTCGAAGAAACCGCGCGGATTTCCAGCAGGTATCGAAAACCGGTTTTTGTATGGGTGCTGGGGGAAAAAGAACACATGCCTGCCTTTTGGCAGGCTGCCGGCCGTCTGGGAATCCCGGTTTATCACGAGCTTTACCGGGCCGTCGAATGCATGGCCGCCGCCCTGAACCGATCGGCTGCTGTCTGCACCGATACACCGCTCGAAAAAGCGCCGGCTCCCTCCCCTGCCTTCCCGGTCGTGTTGCCCGCATCGGGAGGCATCCTGGACGAATATGCGTCGAAGCGGATTCTGCGTAAGGCGGGATTGCCGACAGTCGAAGAAATCCCGATCGCAAACATAACCGATGCGGTCGCCTCTGCGGCACATCTGGGCTACCCGGTGGTCTTAAAGGGGCTGGCGGAAGGCCGCCTTCACAAATCCGAAGCGGGACTGGTGATCACCGATATCCGGGATGCCAATCATCTGGAAAAATCCTTCGACGAGCTTCTGAAAAAACTGCATCCGGGAAGCGGTATGCTGCTCCAGCGACAGGTTTCCGGATGGCTGGAGCTGATCATGGGGTATCTGCGCGATCCGCAGTACGGGCCCTGCGTCATGTTCGGACTCGGAGGGCTCTTCGCGGAAACACTCGGCGATGCGATCTTTTCCCCGGCGCCGCTTACCCTGAACAAGGCCGCCGATCTGGTCAATCGCCTTAAAAACCGTCACCTGCTGGCGGGAACCCGCGGGAAGCCGGCGGCACCCCGGGAAGACATCGCCCGCTGCCTGGTTAGCCTGGGCGAATTGGGTGTGTCCTGTCCATCCATCCGGGAAATGGATCTAAACCCGCTCATTCTGTCCGAGACCGGACCCGTCATTGTCGACGCGTCAATCCTTGTCGATTCGGCCGAAACGGTAATGGCCTGAACGGGTTAGGAGAGGCGCATGACGCCGGTCCGCCCCGCCGTATCCTTCCTGATTCCCCGATTAGGGATCATTGTCCCCTCAGGTTTTGCGAGACGCCTTGTCTTTTATGAAAAGCTGGATAATGAGCAGACAGGCGCCGATGCTGATGGCGGAATCCGCCACGTTGAATGCAGGCCAGTGGAACGAACCGATGTAAACATCGAGAAAATCGATGACCTCGCCGAAGCGGATGCGGTCAATCAGATTCCCCGCCGCCCCGGCCATGATCAGGGAAAGGGCCTTGATCATGCCAGATTCCTCCGCCGGCGCCTTCCGGATATAGGCCAGGATCAGCCCCATTGCCACAAGATTGACGATAATAAAGAAAAAATAACGGAAAATCGGTGAAATATCGGCCAGCAGACCGAATGCCGCACCGGGATTGCGGACATAGGTCAGGCTGAAAAAACCCTCCAGTACCGGTATCGACTGGTGAAGCGCCATCGACGTGTCGATCCAGTAACAGACGAAGTGTGGTTGGTATGTGGCCGAGGT
>CAYPKE010000033.1:0-4130 GCA_964411235.1 uncultured Syntrophales bacterium | reverse complement strand
TGATCCGTCAGTACGATCAGCAGGACAATGATCGTAAAAGATCCGTATTTTCTCATCTCAGGGGTTCCACTGCTTAACGGTTTCGGCGCATCGGTTGCAAATCGTAGGATGGTCCGCATTCGTTCCCACGGTTGTACAGTAGATCCAGCAGCGATTACATTTCGCACCCGGTGCTTTGAAAACACTGATGTGCAGACCCTCGATCGCTTCGCTTTCCCAGGAATCGACGAGGCTGTCCCCGTCGGCCAACTGCAACTGGGACACAATCAGGAGGGCCCTCATTTCTTCCTCATAGCCCCGCAGTTCCTTCAGGATTTTTTCGGGTGCCCTCATCCGAACGGCGGCATCCAGAGAGTGACCGATGATCTTTTGCTGACGGGCCGCTTCGATCGCTTTGGAGATTTCGCCGCGAACCGCAATCATGGTTTTCCAGCGCTCCGCTAAGGACGTGTCCAGAAGCCGGCCGGCCGTTTCGGGAAACTGCGCCAGGTGAACACTCTTTTCCTTGCCCGCGCAATCCGGCATGGCCGTCCAGATTTCCTCGGCCGTAAAGGTCAGAATGGGCGCCAGGAGGCGCACCATGGCATCGATTATCCGGTACATGGCCGTCTGGGCGGAACGCCTGGCCAGGGAAGCCGGACCGGAGGTATAGAGCCTGTCTTTCAGCACGTCGAGATAAAGGGCGCTGAGGTCCACGGTGCAGAAATTGTACAACGTATAGTAAACCATATGAAACTGGAAATCGTCGTAGGCTTCACGGACACGCCGGATGACTTCCTGGAGACGGTGGAGAATCCACCGATCCATATCGGCCATCTCTTCATAAGCCACATTATCCTTATCCGGACTGAACCCCTCCAGGTTTCCGAGTATGTACCGCCCCGTGTTGCGGATGCGTCGGTAGGCGTCCACCAGCCGCTTGAGAATTTCGTCGGAAATGCGGATGTCTTCGGTGTAGTCTTCAGCGGCCACCCAGAGACGAAGAATTTCCGCACCGTAATGCTCGATGATTTGCTGCGATTCGATGACATTGCCGATGGATTTCGACATTTTTTTACCCTCGCCGTCCACGACGAAGCCGTGTGTCAAAACGCTCTTGTAAGGAGCCCGGCCCCGTGTTCCGACACATTCCAAAAGGGACGAGTGGAACCAGCCGCGATGCTGATCGTTGCCTTCCAGATACATGTCAGCCGGTGAGGAAAGATCCGGCCTGTGGTCCAGGACTGCGGCATGGCTGACACCAGAATCGAACCACACATCGAGAATGTTCGTTTCTTTACGAAAGCAGCCGTGACCGCATGCAGGACAGACGGTACCGGACGGCATCAGGTCCTTCGTTTCTCTTTCAAACCAGACATCGGCGCCGTGATCCCGCACAAGCGCGACCACGTGTCCCAGCACTTCCGGCGTCAGGAGTTCCCGATTGCACTGTTCGCAATAAAACACCGTGATGGGCACTCCCCAAAGGCGCTGGCGGGAAATGCACCAGTCGGGACGGTTTTCGATCATCCCGTAAATCCGGTCATGTCCCCAGGCTGGGATCCAGCGTACCTCATCCACCGCCTTGAGGGCGCTTAGCCGCAAAGCGTTTGTCTCCATGGAAATAAACCACTGTTCGGTGGAACGGAAAATAATCGGCTGCTTGCAGCGCCAGCAATGGGGATAGGCGTGCTCGAAATCGACGTGACCCAGCAGTGCGCCCCTTTCCTTCAGCTTGGCGTTGACCGCATCGTTCGCATCGAAAACGAATTGACCGGCGAAAAATTCCACGTCAGCGGTGAATCTGCCGTTGGCGTCGACGGGGGCGTAATTGTCAAGGCCGTATTTCATGCCGATTTCATAGTCTTCCTGACCATGGCCGGGAGCAATATGCACACAGCCCGTTCCGGCTTCGAGGGTCACGAAAGGGGCGACGATCACCAAGCTTTCCCGCTCGAACAGGGGATGGCGGCACCGCTGTCCTTCCACCGCGGAACCGGGAAACTCATCCAATATCTCGTACGGATCGTTTCGATGTCCGAATGCGTCCAGACAATAGTCGAGCAGTTCCTTGGCAACGATCAGGACCTCACCTCCGACCTTGACGGCGGCATAGATCAATTTCTCATGCAGGGCAATGGCCAGGTTTGCCGGAATGGTCCAGGGGGTTGTGGTCCAGATGACGAAGTGAACCTTTTCCCCGGCCAGGCGGGGACGGAGAATGCCAATATCGGAAATCACTGCGAATTTAACGTAAATCGACGGCGTATGATGCGCCGCATACTCCACTTCCGCTTCTGCCAGGGCCGTTTTGCAGGTGGCGCACCAGTAAACCGGCTTCTTTCCTTTATAAACACTGCCGCTCAGATAGAGCTTGCCGAACTCCTCGATCGTCGTCGCCTCGTAACCGTATTCCATGGTGAGATAAGGTTGCTCCCAGTCCCCGAAAACGCCCAGGCGCTTGAACTGTGCCCGCTGCAAATCCACGTATTTCCGGGCATATCGCCGGCAGGCGAGACGCTTTTCGACCTGAGACAGGGTTCCTTTTTTTTCACCCAGTTCCTTGTCCACCTGGTGTTCGATGGGAAGTCCATGGCAGTCCCAGCCCGGAACATAAACGCAATCATAACCGCACATGTTCCGGGACTTGATGACTATATCCTTGATAACCTTGTTCAATGCCGTTCCCAGGTGGATATTGCCGTTTGCATAGGGAGGACCGTCATGAAGGATGTAGGCGGGACGCCCCTGCGATGCTTCCCGGAGGCATGCGTAAATGTCCATTTCGTCCCAGATTTTCAGGATTTCCGGTTCCTTCTGGGGGAGATTGGCCTTCATAGGGAAGTCCGTCCGGGGAAGATTCAGGGTGCTCTTATAATCCATGGCATGTGCCTCCATTCAATGTTGGGTGCCTACCTAGCACATAAACCGCCGTGTTTCAAGGAGAAGTAAAAAAAGGCCCCCGGCTTTGGAGCCGGGGGCCTTCCTCTTTCAATCAGGGGTGCCGAACAGATAATTACATGCCCATGCCGGGGTAACCGCCTCCGGGAGGCATGGCCGGCATACTGGATTTCTCCTCCGGCTTGTCGGCGATCATGCATTGGGTCGTCAGCATGAGGGATGCCACGCTGGCCGCATTCTGCAGGGCAAAGCGGGTGACCTTCGTCGGATCGATAACGCCGGCATCGATCATATCTTCATATTTGTCCGTCCGGGCGTTGAAACCGAAAGAGCCCTTCTTTTCCTTCACCTTTTCCACAACGATGCTGCCTTCCATCCCCGCATTGGCGGCGATCATCCGCAGCGGCTCTTCCAGCGCTTTCTTGACGATGTTCAGGCCGACCTGTTCGTCGCCCGTGAGCTTCATCTTCTCCAGGGCCGGGAGGGCTCTCAGATAGGCAACGCCGCCGCCGGGAACAATCCCTTCTTCCACGGCCGCCCGGGTTGCGTTCAGGGCGTCTTCGACACGGGCCTTCTTTTCCTTCATTTCCGTTTCCGTAGCCGCCCCCACCTTGATGACCGCCACACCGCCGACCAGTTTTGCCAACCGTTCCTGCAGTTTCTCCCGATCATAATCGGAAGTGGTCTCTTCGATCTGGACGCGGATCTGCCGGACGCGCCCTTCGATATCGGCCCGGTCGCCGGCCCCATCGATGATAGTTGTGTTGTCCTTGTCGATATTGACCCGCTTGGCCTGGCCGAGATCGTCGATCGTCGCATTCTCGAGCTTTGCGCCCATATCTTCGGAGATCAGTTTACCGCCTGTCAGAATCGCGATATCCTCCAGCATGGCCTTCCGGCGATCGCCGAAACCCGGCGCCTTGACGGCGGCCACATGCAGGGTGCCGCGGATTTTGTTCACCACCAGGGTAGCCAGGGCCTCCCCTTCGATGTCCTCGGCAATGATCAGCAGGGGACGTCCCATTTTTGCAATCTGCTCGAGAATCGGCAGAAGATCCTTCATGCCGCTGATTTTCTTTTCGTTGATCAGGATATAGCAATCGCTCAGACTGACTTCCATTTTTTCGGGATTGGTCACAAAATAGGGGGAAAGATATCCGCGGTCGAACTGCATGCCCTCGACGATGTCCAATTCGGTCTCCAGGCCCTTGGCCTCCTCGACGGTGATGACGCCTTCCTTGCCGACCTTG
>CAYPKE010000032.1:0-19967 GCA_964411235.1 uncultured Syntrophales bacterium | reverse complement strand
TAAGCGTTCTTTCGCGAAGATCCGTATCGTTCTCCATCAAGGCTCCCTTAACTTAATGTGATATTTCTATTGACGGCAGAGGCGCAACTCTTATTCCCCGGTCATCCGGAATGTTTCTTTTGCCGCCCCGAAATGCTTAATTTATTTATCTGATCCTTATAAAGCAGGGATATTCGTGACGTTGTCGGATTGTCTTTTAGCGACGCCTCCCAGAATACATGATGCCGCGACCAAACTGCATTTTCCGTAACAGGCGTTCTTTTTAACCTCTTCATTCATTGTTTCACTTGGCATCGAGTCGCAGCAGGCATGGCATGCACTCTCATTACAACCATTTTCAGGACTGATGCTATCGGTGCACTTCTCAGTTGCCGATCCGGACTGTGTTCCGCTTGATTTGTCAACCAGGGAAGACACCATATGGATCAGACCTTTGGTATCCGCATGGACCTTATTAATTTTGATGAAATCTTCTTTTGTGGCTCTTGAAATCCCGCTCCTCTTACTGAAGTTAGTCCAATCATTCTCGAAGATCTTTACCTTTTTCAGAAGATTTATGGCTTCCGTAGCGAGTTGTTTGTACTTGATCCGTTCTGATTCTCCAGACGATATCAAATTCTTGTTGATGGAAGATTTGATCGCTTTGCATCTCTGAATGAGAAACGACAGTTCCCGTAAAGTATTCTCCATTTTATTCAAGGTCATGCGATCTTGATGGTCTACCTGCGGCTTTATCTTTCCGCTGGACGGAGAAGAATGAATATCATTTGCATTTTTGATGCTTTCTGATCTGGCTGCAGCTCCGGTCGACAGAATGATAACCGCTAAAAGGAAACAAAATGTTTGCCTGTGAATATTGCGCATAAATCCTCCATCGTTCTCCAGTTGATTATGTTTGAAAAAGGTAAAAATTCGTTTGTTCAAATCAGATTTTGAAGGTCATGAAAAAGTTGGGCCCTGATCGGGTATAGAAGTTATTGCCCAATCCCCAGTCCAAAGGAGGGCGCAACCATGAATTGTTTCAGTATCATATTGGGCCGGTTGTTACAATGATTCCCGGCATGATTGCCGCGTTGTGAGTTTCTGTATGCGTCAAGGGGGCAGGAACGGCCTGTTGGAATTCGTATAAGCCGCTCAGCATTGGTCGCTTTTCCTCTCTCAGAATGCACCAAGGCAACTCAGCCGATTACCACAATGATGCCCAGTGCCACAGCATAGACTGCCAATATCAGCGCGCTTTCAAAGCCGATCCGCCCGATGCCGTAGACCTCGCGCCGCACCATGCCCATCAACAGGATGGCGGTCATCAGGATACTGATCAGGCCCCAGATCATCTGCACGGGCGCCATGTCGTGATAGATGGAACCGCCGGAATAGCCGCCGTCGGCAGCTGCCACCACCAAGATGTTGAAGCAATTGGTGCCGAAGATGTTGCTTACCGCTAGAGTCAGCGCCCCATGACGTATGGCCGCGATGGTCGTAATCAGTTCGGGCGAGGAAGTGGCAAGCGCTGTGAACAGACCGCCGACAAGGGTTTCCGAAAGCCCGGTCTGATCACTGATAACCTTGGCGGCTTCCATAAGTACGCAACCGGCAATACCGGTCACGGCAGCCAAACCGATGAAGGAGACCCAGGCCTTCGCCAGGCCACCCTGAGGATGGCGTTCCGGCTTATCCGACACCGTCTGGCGTGTATAGCGTGGTAACCACATGGGTTTTTTCTGCGTACTGCGAACCAGATACAGCCCGAACAGATAGGATATGACAATCACCGGGGTGATCGGGTGCATCCCCCACCACATCGACACTGGCGGGGTAGCAATAGCAAGCAACGGCAGCGACAACAGCACGATCAGCAATGCCGCCTGCATCATGTTTACAGGTGACGCTGCCGCGTGCTCCAGGTTAGCCTTGCGGTAGACCACATCAGCGATACCGAGAAATACGAGGTTCGCTGCCATGCTGCCCATGACATTGCTCATGGCCAGGTCGGGCCGGGCGTCCAGCGCAGCGCTCAGGGTTGCGGCGAAATCAGGCAGCGAGGTCACGCCCGCCAGCAGGAAGATTCCGAACAGCGCCTCGCCCAAACCTGTGCGGTCAGCCAGTTCATCGGCCACCCGCGCCAGCCGGATACCCGCGATTACGATGACCAGGGCAGAGATACCAAAGGCGATTATGCTGGGGATCAAGGATGCAAACATTCGAAGCCCCGATCTGCTATATTACCCAAACGGCCGCGTCGAAGGCTAACGTTTCGTTTAACCGGCTACCCCAAGCAGCATTACGAAGCGGCGTGGCTTGGGGTAGCCAGACTTGGCAAGATTATTAGGCGATTCTATTTATTGGCGCCACTAAATTCCTTTTCAGACTTCTCCCAGGCATCCTGCAGGGCCTTATACGCATCGGAGAACCCTTTTTTCACGTGATCCCATGCATCGGCTGAACTTGTTTTCATGCCGCCGTACCATTCGGCCACTTGATTTCGTTGCTTGCGCAGGGCCTTAAGGTTCTCACGAGCTTCCTTGCGGGCGGCAGCGTTTATTTTGTCCCAGTTATCATCGATTCTGGCCTCCAGCGAGTCGATACGTTTATCCAATTTGTTCAGGCTGTCCTTTGCTTTTAGAACAGCTTCATCCCTTTTTTCCGCGGTATATGCACCGATAGCCTGGAGCAAATCCTGGGTCTCTTTCTTAATTTCTTCGATTGACGTGCTGTTGTTCTCCGTTTGAGCGTAGCACACCGGAGTAACACCAATAATACCGATCAACATCAATGCACAAATGGCTGATTTCATTTGCGACCTCCTTTATTGCCTGTTTTAATCAAAGACGATGTGTTTACTTGAATCTTGAGGCGGCTGACTTCAATGCATTACCGAGCGCGTCCCACGCGCTGTCAATACCTGCTTTAAGGTCATCCCATGCCTCGTCACTTACATTCTTAAGCTGTGCAAGTTTGTTGGCGGCAGCTTCCTGCATAGAGCGCAGCTCTTCGATATCTTTATAATATTCAATTTGTGCATCGGCCTTTGCACTGTCGGCTTTTGCCTTGAGTCTGTCGATCTCCGCACGCCACTCGTCTAATTGTACCTGCAATTTCTGTTCGTATGCTTTTTTCATGCTCATGATTTTCCTCCTTTCCAATGAATCGGTGAATAACCATTTAATAATAAGAATGTATCCCTTCTTTCACTTGCACATCCCTGTTTTCAGTGCCCAGGATTGCTAAACAGCCCATGGATTTTGCATCGGCTGAAATTGCAAGTTACGAGTTCTTTTTACTTTAACCTGACTAAATTTTGACCAGCTCCACTCGCCTATTTTGGGCACGCCCTTCCTCGCTGGTGTTGGCCGTGACGGGTTTTGATTCGCCATAACCCTTGGGAAGAAGCCGGCTGGTATCGATACCAAAAAGACTGAGGTAAGCAACCACCGTTTCCGCCCGGCGCTGGGAGAGTTTTAAATTATAGTCATCAGATCCCTGGTCGTCGGTATGGCCCTGAACCTCGAGCTTCAGGCCAGGGTTATCCTTAAGCAGGGTTACCAAGTTCTGCAACTGCTTGGTGGACTCTGGTTTTAACGTAGCCTTGTCCAAGTCAAAAAGAATACCATACAGTTGGATCCGACCTTCGGCATCCAGGACGTTTTTCATCTCGGCGGGGCCAAAGGTCAGCGATTTATTGAAAGGTTTTTCATCGATGATGATCAGATCCTGTTGACCTAGTCCTGCGTTGCCGGTGACTCTAAGCCAGGTGACGCCACCATCATCGCGGGGTATTTTGAAAACCATTTGTCCAACATCTTCATAAACAACACGACCACCCTTTTCCTTGGCAGCCGCCCTATAGTTTTCAAAAAATTCCTGCTTTGAAATGGTTTTTACCCGGTTTCCGGAGGGTGTCCGGACTTCATACAGAAGTTTCCAATATTCGCCCTTGATGGTTTTCTTGCCTCTTTTTTTTGTTTTCTCATCTATAAAGTAAAACTCGTAGGCATTGAATTTGTTGTAATGTGACATATTCGCGGCCAGAACCGAGCCGGGGAAAGGCCGGATCAGTGGGTGTTCCTTTGTTGTTTTCGCGTAAGCCGAAACAGCAACAACCATTAATAATACAGACAAAAAAAAGATCTTAAAACGGCTCATAGAAGTTCCTCCTTTTAAGATTATCCATGTAATCATGTGTATACCGGCTGTATCAATCAGCTTAAGGGGGACACTGCCGGACCAGGAATACAATGCCCCCGTGACTCAATATATTTGCATGAATGATTGTGGTACTCATACCTTTTTGTCCTTTCGATTCCTGGATCGTCCCAATATAATAAACCCGCCTCGGGCAAATGCGCTGCAAAGAACTAATCGACACTGCGGCAGTGTGGCGCTTTTTTTCAGGTCCTGTCAAGATATCCGTTCACTCTCTTTTGCCATGGATTCACCCATGCACGGTGTTTTTACTCATATTAGACGAATCCCCATGGAATGTCAAAAAACAGGCCTAAATGGCTGGATATATTTGTTTTTTGAAAGATTATCAGCGGCAGCTTGTGAGAGAGGATTTTAATTGCACTCAATCATTATTGACAGGAGGCTGGCACCATTTCGCGCTGATTCCGTTATGCCACAGGAAGTCAATAAATTGCGCCGAAAGCCCGGCATCGGGAATAGCGATTCTGGCCAATGGCTTCAAGCAAATCTGCAAAAAGGGGGTACGCTTATTCCATAATTGAAGCTTGGGCCCGCAACACATCGTGAAGAGTAACGATTCCGACAATGTTGCGGTTTGTCTGATCGACCACGACAATCACGCCGCTTGAGGTTTCCACGAATTTATTGCCAACTTCCTGAATGGTTTGATCGGGTTGGCACAGGATCGCCTTTTGAATTTTGGGGATTTCGTTTTTCGAGATAAGGGCCACGATCTGGTCACGGGTAAGTAGACCGATTTCGTGATTCTCTAAAAATATGGGGAAACATTGATAAGGATATCTTTCGATCAACGGCTCAAGATGGTCTTTTGCCAGGCTCTCAACAATAATCGGGTGATTATTAGCGATGGATGAGATGGGGAGGTTTTGCCAGCTCTTGATGTCAAGCGGGGGTCTCACTTTGATCATTTCATGGCCGTCCTGAACCAACAAGGCATCATAGAAATTCAGCTTGCCTGCCATATGGGAGATGAAGATGCTGATGAACGTCCCGATCATTAACCCCGGAACCATGGAAAACTGGTGGGTCATTTCGAAAACAATCAAAAGCGACGTGAGCGGGGCCCTGACAACGGCGCCCAGGCATGTGCTCATGCCGACGGCGGAAAGAACAATCAAGTCGGATGGCGGCAGGGGGATCCACAAATTAAACAGACCACCGATAAAGCATCCACACATGCCGCCGATGAATAAAAGGGGTGAGAAGATACCACCGCAGGATCCGCAACTGTAGGAACTGATGGTTGCGACTAATTTGGCCACGACGAGAATACCGGCAATCCACCAGACAAAGTTATTATTAAGGGCTTGTGAGAGATCGTCGTAACCCAGGCCGAATACCCCCAGTTTTTGCACAGTTAAAAAAATCGACACGCCGATGCCCCAGGTGATGATGCCGCCGCAGCAGGGAAGCAGCCATGTCGGGATGACCTTCTGTGTTTTCAGGCGGGAACGAAAATAGAGGGTTGACATTTGGAAAATAACCCCGGCCAGGGATGCGCACAGCGCAACCAAGGGTACAAGGAAATAATGTTTCCATGAAACCAGCTCGATTGAGGGAAGCTGAAAGGCGGGTTGCTTTCCAACCAGGGCGAACACGGCAAAGGCTCCAAGCAGGGAAGCAAAGACAACCCGACCGATAAAACGGTTATTGATATCACTGACAAATTCTTCCAGAATGAAGGTGATTGCAGCTAAAGGGGCATTGAATGCAGCCGCCAGGCCAGCAGAAGCACCGATAACCACGGCGCTCCGACGCTGCCTGGCAGGAGTTCCGAGTATTCCAGAGATATTGGATGCAATCCCTCCCCCGATATGAACAGTTGGACCTTCCCGTCCCAGACTGGCCCCACCGCCAATGCTGAGCACACCTGCTATAAATTTGATCAGAACCGATCTCCAGGGAACGTAACCCAAATCCTTCCAGTAAGCAGTCTTCAATTGCGGAATGCCGCTTCCTGCCGCTTCCGGGTTAAATTTATAAAGCAATAACCCGACAATGAGCGAAGAGCCTACAATCAAAAAAAAACTTGCTGCCAGAAAAAAGATTACAGACTGGGATGAGAAAACCACGAAAGTGTTTTCGTATACATAGTTGATCGCGACCATGAAAAATACAGCGGATAATCCGGCACCCAGCGCAATCAGAATGGTCTGCACAAGGGTCCGCGTATTGTCCGGAATGGTCTGCAGAAGGGTCAGCAAGGGGTTGATTATACTATTTCTTATATTCACTTTAAGCATCGCGGTTTCAACTACAATAAATAAAGTCGGATGTCCATCTATCCTGTCGAAATGATAATCCCTGAAAAACTATTTTCAATTTAGAATCTTGCCATGAAAGAGATGATAAGGAGCCACCTGAGTGGATATTTGTGATTTCATAACTCAACCTGCTAATATGTCTTGTTATTTTGCATATTTTTCAGCACACGGTCACAATCATTGAGATAATCATATCCAACACATTCATATAACCCTCAAAAGTCCTCCAAGGCACGACCCCACGTGGAGGGAGGCATTTCTATCAAAATGGTAATGACATCGGCAAGTAAATCAAAAATGTCCTGCCTGATGCGGAAACTGTATCGCAATGTCTGAGGCGCTAGAAAAAGAATCCGTGTTTTTATTTCATTTTTCACTTTGTCAAGAATGACCACAAACTAAAAACAGGTATTACGACACAGTCTCGTGATCATGCATCCATTTTAATTCATTATGGATTTTATCTTTCACGGACTGACAATCAAGCTATAATCGAAGCAATAATCTGCCCTGTAGGTCGGTCTTAAAAACTATTATCAATAATAGCAGGAATCTATGGTGACCGGGGTTTCCGGGATTGCCTGCGATGAAAAACCGCGACAATGTGTCATTTGTTTCGATTGCAAAGCATGGCAGGTGGACCGCCCCGGCAATAATCAGGACAGACGGCATTTTTGAAGCATTTCACTGCCTGTAAGGGCGAGACGCTTACGTGTTGGCCCATCGATTTCAGCAGGGGCGGCGAAACCTCGCAAACAGCGGTAGAACAAGCTCCAGCCGCGCCTTTCCTCTTCCAATTGCAGACGCAATGCAGAACGCCCTTCCGTATCAAGGCGCGTGAAGGCCACCGCCTTCTTCAAGCGATCCATGCCGTCTCTGAAAAATGACCCGACCGCTCCCCTTTGTCCCTCCAGATAAAGGGACTCAACTTTCAAGAGGAGGCGAAACACGGCCAGCGTCACCGGCATCCGGGACACAAAGCTTCCGGCAAACGGATCGAGACGCTCTTTCACGGCCGACTTTCCGCCGGGAAGACAGTCCGCATAGGCGGAAAAGAGGATCATGCGCACATAATCCCCAATCTGCTTTCCCATATCGGCGGCCGCGATGGCCTCAGCGGCAAAGCTTTCCTTGTCGTGGCGCATGATTAAACCCGGCTGATGCAAGTAACCCAGGCATTGTTCCGAACCGTCAAAGCTGGACAGGATATAAGCCTGATCTTCAGCCCGGCCGATAAAGGAAGGCGTAAAGGTCTGCCAACGGTAAAGGCTTTCGATGAGCACCCCCGTGGTCCCGCCGGTGACATGAATGCGCTGCAGGCAGGTTGTACGTCCATCAGGCGAGCCCTCTTCGCCGTAGCGGCACATCATCTCCGCCTTGGTGGACAAGGCCTGCGGATAACGGGAGCAAAACAAAAGATCCTCCAGGCGGGATGTACCGGATGGATAATCGACATCCGGGACAAACAGGCCTCGTCGACTGTCCTTTTCGTTAACCAGCGCACCGGCCAGCATGCCCAGATCAACTATTTTGCCATTCGCGTCCTGGGCCTGCGCCCCCCACATGGGCGCTGCCAGCAGTTGGAAAGCCGTACAGCCCGTTTCCCTGATCAGCGCCGACTGATCAAACACCTGGTCCAAGTCGATCTTGAAGACCGCCCGGATGGACGGATCGGCTAAAAGCTGCCAGAGAGCTGCCACGGCCTTCAGGAAAGAATAATGGCGTCCGTATTCCCCATCGACACCGAAGACGGACAGCAACGCCTCGGCATTCTTCAGCTCCGGTTCCAACCTTTGGGCAAGCGGCAACAGGAACCGTTCAGTCAGAGCACGCGCATCCTTTTCTCCCATAATATAAATCGAGAGATGCGCCAGACCGCCCGCCGCACGCAACTCGGCCTCCAGGTAATCGTGAGCCAGTTCATCCAGGCCCGGATGGGTCACCGAAACGGAAAGCACGACCGGCACACGGATATCCCGGCTGCAACGACCATGTTTTTTCTCAAAAGCGACAGCTTCGTCCAGGTGCTTCAACCCGTAAAGCACTTCATTGTTTTCAGGCTTGATGCCGATGGGGATGGGATGATCATACCAGCATGCCTGGATAACATCATAGAGAGGCTTAAGCCGTTCAAGCAAATCGGTGGAAAGTGACAACCCGGCTTGGCGCATAGAGGGGGTCGGCAAGGTCAAAAGGACATTGGCCGTAAATAAAATCTCGCGGAAGGCATTCTTAATCGGATGTTCAGGCGGATTGATGATGCGGACCGTACGTTTTTCCCGTAAGCGGGCTTCCTCATCCTTCTCGTTTCCCACCAGGGCCGCGGCCTCGGGATGAAACAGGGCAAAAAGTTGTGCTGCAGCCGGGCGCGAAGAAACATCGTTATGGAAAGTGTCCTCGTAAACCATGGCCCCGATTTCCTTGCGGCATTCGGGAACCACATCGTGAAGGAAATCGATAAATGCTTTTCCCAATTCGGGGTCCGCCATCCACGGAAACAAATCGCCTTGCGTATCTCTTTCCAAAGGGGAAGGCTCCACTTCAAGGGACTCAGCAAAACGTAACACAGGCGAGGCGGTTTCTGAAGGCAGACCGGCGCGCAAGGGTGCCAGGGCTTCTTGCAACAGTGCATGGATCTTGGCGATTTTCATGGGGCGATGATGAGGGATTCCGAACGGGGTGTCAAGCGTGATCGTCGGCCGTGATCGTCAACCGCCAACGCAAAACTCTTGACGGTACCCATATGCCTTGTGATTGCCGGTAGCGTACTTGATGCTCGTGCGTTTGGCGACGGTGTAAGTAAGCACATGACCTATCCTGTCTTTTAGCACATAAGCTGTCCGGCCAATCAGCCACATTAAGGAGTTGACGGATGAGGCGGACAGAGATGTTACAGGAGGTCGCATTCCCCTGTCTGCAATGGCTGTTTGACTTGTCAAGTCGGGCTGTTCAATTTTCCACCCCGGGCTAAGACCCGGGGTCCATTTGCAAAACGTCCCGCTTTGAAGAAGGCAGATTGACCAGAAAGTCTTGGATGCTCTGGGTAAAATGTATATCCATAGCATTCTCAAATTTTTGGAACGGATTTGAATGAAATCGATCTGCTGTTTGAAGGTGTCCACTTAAAAGTTATTTGTGGACGGTTTTGGAACATGATTAGGCTGTTCGCGAATAACAGGCAAAATGCGCTTGACCTGGCCGTCCGGAGAGCGGTATGTCTGAATCATGTTATGCAGCAAGCAATATTACAGTTATCAAGAGAGTTTGCCGGCCTTTACTTCCGGGCATAACCGCTATTTTCGGCGATAAGTTGCTTGATCATCTTTCCCAAATCAGTTTCTTGAGTTGCAGGATTCCGGATGGCAATTTCGCCTCATAGTTCAAGACACTACCAATAATAAAAAAATCGGCAGGATTCTTGCTCCAAAACAAAAAAGGAGGTCATATGAGATCCAACACATTGATCGTCTATCTGGCTTTGGCGCTCACATTGAGCATGCCTTCATTTGCCCATGCCCAGCTCGTTGACTTTCGCCTGGTTGACGCAAAGGTTACCACCAACGGGCGGCTGCAGGTGTATACAGCCGTCACCCGCTCGGCATCGCCCCGCATGGTCAAAGTATCCGATTATTCCGTCGCCTTTATGGTCAGCAAGGGAACAGGCGTGTTCCAGCGCTACGAAAAAACCATACCGGCGGCCGGGGGCTGGATTGACCTGGGACACATCGATGCGCACACAACCCCAACGGACAGAGTGAATAATCACATACTTCCCTTCACCATTCTGATCAATCAACCTGCCACCATCATTGAGTCCAATTACAACAACAACCGGATCGAAAAGACCCTTCGCATCCGCAACCAATACGTCACCTGTGTCTTGCACCCCAGACCGCCCTTCAACTCACGAGCCAACACGCTGGATTACACAGTTGACCAGTTCAAACAGGTCGTCACCTCAGCTGACCTGGGTTTCATGAATCTGGGGTATGGTGAAGTAAGGGGCAGCATTAGGGTCAGACAGCTTATTACAAGCATGCCGGGAGAGCTCGGAACCCGACACGGAGATGTCTCCCTTGGAATGAAACCCATTCATCTTCGGGCATTTGACGAAAGGGTAGAAAACAGCAGCTATACGGTGGTTCCACTTTTCGGAGGCGGCATCCTTTTTCCCCATAAGGGTGACGGAGAATTGATCATCCGTCTCTATGAAGGTCTGGCTACGTATCAGCCGACCTTACCCCCGGAGATACGTATCCCGTTTAAGTATAAAAAGAGCAAATAGCTCACACTGCTGTCAATACAATAAATGCGAGGCGTGGCGCAGCGGTATGCGGCAAAAACCCCTCGATAGATATCAGCTTTTAAAAAGCGGGCACCTGACCATAAATCGGAAGGTTCCGCTGTCCGTCAAGCTATTTGCTCTTCCCTTTCCTGATCGACCCGTCCCTGTCCTCGACGATTGTGGTTAGCAGCATTCCAGAGCAGCTGTTTCCGGCGGGATTCGGGGCGCCGTGGGCACTCGCGGTGCATAACGCTCCCCTTCCGTTAATTCCAGGGGAAAAAGAAAGGATTAAGGTCATGGAACGTTTACTGGCAAAGGTGATCGTCTTTATGGCTATCTTGGGTTTATTAGCGGGTTGCTTCACAGAAGGACAAGATGTAGAAATTTCTAACATAGCGGGGAATATCGCTATCGACGAAGCCAAGAACGAGGGGCAGGCAGCGATGGATTATTTGTTGGCCGAGATACCAGAGATCAACGCGTTCCGCCAGTTGATCGAAGCAAACAGCGCTAGTTTAGCTCACACCTAAATTATTGTGATATTTCTTTTTATTGTGGGGATACAACTCTTGATTCTCTGCCATCCGGAATGTTTCTTTTGCCGCCCCGAAATGCTTCATTTTCTAGCCCGGACTGCTTAATTTGTCACCCCGGGCAACGACCCGGGGTCCATTTCCAATGCTTCGCGCTTTCAATAAGAGGTGGAATTAAGTGTTATGCTTCCGTAATTTAGCCCGGAATTCGGGATGTATTTTATTTCACTCGGGATGAGACAATAAAAACTGTTTTGCCTCTGAGAATGTGGTAAACGGTCTGGGGTCCAAGAGAATACAATCTGCAGTTCTCTGTTCATGGCAAAGACAAGGGCGCTCATGATAAAAATGCAAAGGAAAGCCGAACGATACATATACTTCTTTTTTCTCATTGCCATGCCCGCGCTTCTCTGCGGGTGCAGCCACCTACACGAGGGCGCTTTCAAAGAAGCGAACGGCCTCTTCATGCAGGGGAACTACCCGGCCTCTTTGAACAAATATGCGCAGATTCTTGAAAAATATCCTTCCCAGGGCGACAGGGTCCTCTTCGAAATGGGCCTCATCCACGCATTTCCCGGAAATGAACAACAGGATTATCAGAAAGCGCTGGCATCTTTTCAGAAACTCATCCGGGAATATCCGGAAAGCAGGCACAAACAGGACAGCGAAATCCTGATGGCACTGGTCGGTAATATTGCGACCAAGGATAAGGAAATCCGGCTGCAGCAGGAGCTGGTCAGTACACTCAAAAGGGAAATCGGCAGCAAAGGGATCGAGATCGGGGCGCTGCGAAGCATTAACCGATCCCTCGAACAGGAGCTCAAGATAAAGGGAGACGAGCTAGAGACGCTGCAGAAAAAAATCGCGTCGCTGACCCAGACGATTTACGCCATCCAAAACGGGCCGGCTGATAAAATTCTCGTCGAAAAAAAAGAGCGCCGGCTGACCCTTCTCGCCGGGGATAAGGTCCTCAAGACCTACCGGATCGCCCTGGGGGGAAACCCGGTGGGTCACAAGGAAAGCCAAGGCGACCAAAAAACACCTGAGGGAAGCTACATTATCAGCGGCAGGAATAAGAACAGCCTTTATCACCTATCTCTCCGTATTTCCTATCCAAATGAAAATGACATCCGCCGGGCCAGGGAACTGGGGGTTTCTCCCGGAGGTGACATTATGATACACGGCATCAAGAAGGGTTTATCTTGGGTGGGTGACCGGCACACCACGATCGACTGGACAGAGGGGTGTATTGCCGTCACGAATGAAGAAATAGAGGAAATCGCCAATCTGGTCCCTAATGGGACAAAGGTTGAAATCAGACCCTGACTGCAAATATGCCGCACGCTGCGGAACCTTTTAGGGCAGCAGACAGGGCGACAGCCTCTTCGGTTTGTCGAGAAAGTTGATCGATTAATTACAGACGCGGCTTTTTAGTAACAGCCGCATCCCTTTATCCTATGAAGCAATTCTTTAAGGCCACCTTCCGGCCCAGTGCCCTACGGCTCTTCGTTCTGCCGGTTTTGTTCCTGTTTCTCCATGGCTGCGCAGGCCTGAGATCGGTCCAGATCGTATCCTTGCCGACGGGATATCCGGAGGAGAAAATCGAGCGCAATCAATTTGTTGTCGCCAAAGACGATGATGTAATCGGCCGGCTGGCTGCCATACGGATTCAAAAGGGCGATACCCTGCCGGATGTGGCCAGGCATTTCAGCTTGGGCCTCAATGAAATCAGCGTCGCCAACCCGGGGGTGGATCTGTGGGTGCCCGAAGCCGGAAAGCGTATCCTGCTGCCGCTTCGATTCATCCTGCCGGACGCGCCAAGAAAGGGAATCGTGATTAACCTGGCTGCCATGCGTCTTTTCCAGTTCCGGGAAAATGGAGAATTCCTGGAGGTTGCCACCTATCCGGTCGGTATCGGAACGGAAGAACGGCCCTCGCCCGAGGGGCAGATGTCCGTCACGGCGAAGAGGACCCGGCCGTCCTGGCATGTGCCGGCTTCCATTGCGAAAGATCACCGTGATAAGGGTGACCCCCTGCCCCCGGTTGTGCCGCCGGGTCCGCTAAACCCGCTGGGCGAATACGCGCTTTACCTGAGCAGGTCGAGTTATCTGATTCACGGGACGAACAAGCCCGCCAGTATCGGCCTTAAAGCGACCAACGGTTGCATCAGGCTCTACCCCGAAAATATCGATAAGCTTTACGCGACCACCCCGGTTAACACTCCCGTGCGGATCGTGAATCAGCCCTATCTCGTAGGGCAGCGTCAAGGGGTGGTTTACATCTCAGTACATATACCGGTTGATGATACGGATGCCTTGGAACTGGAAAAAACGTATCTGAAACTGAGACAGATTCAAAGAAAATCAGGCCGTAAGATCGAATGGGGAAAAGTTGAGCGGGCCCTTGCCGAGGCGAGCGGGATTCCGGTTGCCATATCCGGGATTCCGCCGGGAATGGACAATGATGCTGAAAAAACCATCTTCGTCAGGCATCCGGGAAAGCTCTACGGCAAACCTGAAATACCGGAAATGACCACAACAGGATGGTATCTCCTGGCAGGCAGCCTCCGAGACGCAAAGGATGCGGCGAAACTGGCGGCCATCATCAACCGCCAGGGGCCCCCGATTCCCGCGAGGGTGCTGGCAAAAAGCGATAAATACCGAATCGTCGCCGGTCCATTCAGCAGCGGCAGTGAAGCAAAGGTTGCCATGAAACGCCTGAAGATTGATCTGGGGATTGACGCCATATTGCTCGAACCGTAAAAAGCGAGTGACATTGGATAATGCGCGGAGAGAAAAACCCTTCAGCCCTCCGGGAGCTTTTGATCCTGACAATGAGGCCATCAGGATAAGCCTCTTTTAAAAATAAACGGTGCCCAGGGGTTAACAGGGTGAAGCTGATCAACAATCTAAAAAGAAGGGAGGTGACAAGAGCATGAAGAGAAGTCTATGGGTAATTTTCGTCATTTTTGTCTGCGTTTTGGCATTAAGCGGCTGTGCAACAACCGGTGATCTGGAAAAAGTACAGGCTCAGAGCATGGAAACCGATGCCAAGGCTAATCAGGCCCTCAAGGCTGCGGAAGATGCCAAGGCGGCACAGGCAGAAACGGCGGCGCAACTGGAGGAGGCCAATGCCGCCGCACTTAAGGCGGCGGAAGCCGCAGCGCGCGCAGAAGCTGCCGCAAAGGAGGCAGAAGAAAGGGCGAGAATAGCGGAAGAAAAAGTGAAGAATGCTGACGCCGCTTTTGAAAAATCAATGAGAAAGTAATACTTTGGGGTGGCAAGCAATGGTTGCCGCCATGATCTCTCATTTAAAAAGAGGCAGGGCCTGTCCGCCCTGCCTCTTGCGTTAATCCCGCTATGGGAAACATAATTCTTATTTCCCTGTCATACGAGCCGGTTAATTTTTCTCCCCTGACTGTTTCATTTGTCACCCCGGCTTCCCTAATTTGTCACCCCGGGCGAAGGCCCGGGGTCCATTTCCAATGCTTCGCGCTCTCAAGAAGGTCTGGATGCCTGCTGCAGTTTATCCCTGCGCCGGCAGGAACAGGAATGAGAAAAGTGGAATAGATTCCTGCTTTCGCAGGAATGACACCTCGCTTTGTCACCCCGGCTTCCCTAATTTGTCACCCCGGGCGAAGACCCGGGGTCCATTCCAAATGCTTCGCGCTTTCAACGAGAGGTGGAATTAAGTGTTCTGCCCCGGAAATTACCCCGGAATTCGGGATGTATTTTATTTCACTCGGGATCAGACAATAAAAAAACTGTTTTGCCTCTGAGAAATCCTTGTCACAGAGACGATTGGCGGAGACGACAAAAGATCTTATCAGCAAGTTATTTGACAACCAGCCACCCGAGGCATAAATATGTAAGATAGTATGTGTTCATCTGAATTCAAGGTAAAAGCGAAAGGAGAAAAAAATGAAAGCGATACCGGTCAAAAACAATGTTTCTTGGGTGGGAAAAATCGACTGGGACCTCAGGAGGTTTCATGGTGACGAGTACTCAACCCATCGGGGATCGACTTATAATTCCTATCTGATTAAAGAGAAGAAGGTGGCTTTGATCGATACGGTTTGGGGGCCTTTTGCAAAGGAATATATTGACAATCTCTCCCAGATTATCCCGCTCGACAAGATCGACTACGTCATTGCCAACCACGCGGAAAGCGACCACAGCGGCGCCCTGCCTGAACTCATGAGGCACATACCGGACAAACCCGTCTATTGCACAGCCAACGGTGTTAAATCATTGAAGGGTCACTACCACCAGGACTGGAACTTCCAGATCGTCAAAACGGGGGAGCAACTGGACCTGGGAGACAAAAAACTGGTCTTTGTGGAAGCGCCGATGCTGCATTGGCCCGACAGCATGTTCTGCTACCTGACGGGCGACAACATCCTCTTCAGCAACGATGCCTTCGGCCAGCATTATGCTTCGGAGTACATGTTCAACGACCTGGTCGATCAGGCGGAACTGATGGCCGAGTGCATCAAATACTACGCCAATATCCTGACCCCCTTCAGTCCGCTGGTGGAAAAGAAAATCAAGGAAGTCCTCTCCTTCAATTTGCCGGTGGATATGATCTGCACAAGCCACGGTGTGATCTGGCGGGACAACCCCACCCAGATCGTGAACAAGTATCTCGAATGGGCGGGCAGCTACAAGGAAAATCAGATCACGATACTCTATGACACCATGTGGAACGCCACGAGAATCATGGCGGAAACCATCGCCGGCGGCATCAAGGCCGCCGATGAGCGCGTCAATATCAAGCTTTTCAATGTGTCGAAGTCGGACAAAAACGACGTCATTACGGAAATATTCAAGTCAAAGGGCATCGTGGTCGGGTCGCCCACCATCAATCGGGGCATCCTGACGGCTGTTGCTTCCATCCTCGAAGAGATCAGGGGTCTCCGGTTTTCAGGTAAAAAGGCGGCGGTTTTCGGTTCCTACGGCTGGAGTGGGGAATCGACCAAGCTCCTGGCGGAGCATCTGGAAAAATCGGGTTTTCAAATGGAAGGCGATGGACTGAAGGTGCCTTGGAACCCTGACGAAGAGGGTCTGCAGATGTGTTTCGATTTCGGGAAGAACCTGAGCGAACGGCTCTCTTAATCGCTGGTTCCCGGAATAGGTAGAGTTGGCTCTGATTATGGAAATTCCCTTCCAATACCTGAAGATTGTGAGGTTGACATGAACATGAAGGCTACCCGGCAATTAAGGGATGAACATGATGGTGTGACGGTCATGCTCAACATTATGGAAAAAGTCTGCCGGCATGACCAGGAAAGCGGAAGTTTGAACATGGATCACTTCGAGTCCATTCTTGAATTCCTGAAAGTCTTTGTCGACAAGTGCCATCATGCCAAGGAAGAAGAGCTTCTTTTCCCCGCGCTGGAAGCGTTGGGGGTTCTCAAGGAAGGGGGGCCGATCGGCGAGATGCTTTCCGAGCATACCCAGGGCAGAGAATTCATCAAAGCCATGGTCGCTGCCTCCTTCGAATATAAAAACGGGGAAAAATCGGCGCGGGGCGGAATGATCCGCCATGCACAAGATTATGTTTCTCTTCTTTCCGGCCACATTGAGAAGGAAAATAACGTTTTGTTTGTCATGGCGGAGAAGCTGCTTTCAGAGGGGCAGCAGGAAGAGCTGTTTCAGGGGTTCGAAAAGATCGAAGCGGACCGGATCGGCTTGGGAAAACATGAAGCGTTTCATGAATTGATCCATACCTTGAAAGAGATTTACTTAGACTGATCCCGCTGCGAGGAGAAAACGGCCCCAAAGTCAATATCGTTTTGCAAGGTCTTGTCCTTTCAAAAACCGGCCGTCATACTGTCAACTTCCGGACGGCAACTGCTTCGTACAGTTATGCATTGGTAATCTTTTTCAACTGTGCGATACTTCTAACGCATTGTTATGAGTTCGGTAATTTAATAGCTGAGTTCCTGTTATTGCGGCGAAAGACGGAATCCATAATGAATTTAGCTTGATACCGGATTGAGAGACTGTGTCGCAATGCCTGAGGCGCCAGCCGAAGAATCTATGTTTTTAACATTCAGGAATTATAAGATTCTTAACTTTGTTCAGACATAATGACCATAAACGTAAAACAGGTATTACGACACAGTCTCCAAGTCCGGCATGACGCTTTTGATGTTTACTTGCCGATGAAATAACTTCTTTTAGGTTCTTTTCGTTTATTTTTGAAAAGAAAATGAAACCGTTAAACCTGACGGATATTACGCGGAAACGTTATAATCGCATTGCCTTCGGCTACGATTTCCTGGAGTTTTTTGTCGAGTTTGCCTTCACTTCCTGGCGACGGGATTTGACTGGCATGGTAAAGGGAAAAATCCTGGAAGTCGGTGTTGGCACAGGCAAGAACTTTTCTTATTATCCTCTTGACGCAACGGTAACCGGCATCGATATCGCCGACAAGATGCTCCTGATCGCGGGGGAAAAAGCCTCCAAGCTTGGCCTTCCCTTCGCTCTTTCACGAAAAGATGTGCAGAATCTGGATTTCCCGGATGCGTCTTTCGATACCGTACTGGCAACCTTCGTATTCTGCTCCGTACCCGATCCCGTAAGGGGGTTGGCGGAATTGCGGCGGGTGGTGAAACCGGATGGCGTAATCTTGCTGCTTGAACATGTAAGGATTGACAAGCCTGTAATCGGTTTTATCATGGACTTAATAAATCCCCTTGTAGTCAGGATGGTTGGCGCAAATATCAACCGGCACACAGTGGATAATGTCATAAAATCCGGTTGGCTGGTTGAAAGAATCAAGGACCTCGGCCCGATGGGTATGGTCAAGATGATTATTGCCAGACCAAACAAAAGTTGAAATGAGGGTTACCATGGAACATTCACATCACAGCCACCCAAAGAGTCACCACCAAGGCGCCTACAGGGATCCGGTTTGCGGCATGAGTACGGATGATGAGAGCGCTTATATCAGGTACACCTACAAAGGACAGCCGTACTATTTTTGCAGCCAGGGTTGCGTGGAGGCATTCAAGAAGGATCCGGAAAAATATCTGACCAAAACCCATTTGCAGTCGGCACCGCATGCACATGGTGAAACGAAGCAAGAAAAGATGCCTTCCGGGGGCGGTGGTGCCTACACCTGTCCCATGCATCCGGAAATTCAGCAGCCGGGGCCGGGATCCTGTCCGAAATGCGGCATGGCCCTTGAGCCGACCGGGGTCCCCCCGGCAGCCGGCAAAACAAGTTATACATGCCCCATGCACCCTGAAGTGGTACAGGATCGCCCCGGTAACTGCCCCCAATGCGGCATGGCATTGGAACCGGTCACGGCTGGCGCGGCAGAAGGGAACGAAGAGCTTATCGACATGACCAGGCGATTTTGGGTCTGTGCCGTGTTGACCCTGCCGGTGTTCCTGCTGGCCATGATTGCCGACATGAAGCCTTTGTGGCTCCCGGATTGGCTCCCCATGCAGCGAGTTCTGTGGATCGAGTTCGTGCTGGCGACGCCCGTCGTTTTATGGGGAGGATGGCCTTTCTTTGTGCGCGGCTGGCAGTCCATCCAAACATGGAATCTCAACATGTTCACCTTGATTTCGCTGGGTGTCTCCGTCGCTTGGGGCTATAGTGTCGTTGCCCTCTTTTTTCCACACATCTTTCCTGCCGTCATGCAAATGAATGACGGTTTAGTGGCGGTATATTTCGAAGCCGCGTCGGTGATCACAACCCTCGTGATTTTGGGACAAGTGCTTGAATTGCGCGCACGCTCACGCACCAATGCGGCCATCCAGCTGTTGCTCGGCCTGGCCCCCAAAACGGCGCGTATTGTACGCGAAAACGGATTTGAAGAAGACCTTCCGCTCGAAGATGTCCTTCCGGGTGATATTTTGCGCATTCGCCCCGGAGAAAAAGTGCCGGTAGATGGGATCGCTATCGAGGGCGAAAGCAACGTAGACCAATCCATGGTCACCGGTGAACCCATACCCGTAGCAATAGTCGCCGGTGACAAGCTGATTGGCGCAACCGTGAACGGTACCGGCAGCTTATTAATGCGCGCCGAAAAGGTCGGGACTGACACCTTGCTGGCTCAGATCGTCAATATGGTGGCTGATGCCCAGCGCACGCGGGCGCCGATCCAGAGACTGGCCGATGTCGTATCGGGCTATTTTGTTCCGGCGGTCGTCGTGATCGCGGTAATGACTTTTTGCGTCTGGTGGATCTGGGGACCGGAACCCAGCCTTTCACATGCGGTGGTGACTGCGGTTGCCGTCCTCATCATTGCCTGCCCATGTGCCCTCGGTCTTGCCACGCCGGTCTCCATCATGGTGGGGACCGGACGCGGCGCCACGGCCGGCGTTTTGATAAAAAATGCTGAAGCTCTGGAAATAATGGAAAAAGTCGACATGCTGATTGTGGACAAAACCGGCACCCTGACGGAAGGAAAGCCTCAGTTGGCTGCGGTGCATGCGGAAGACGGCTTTACTGAAGAGGAAATATTGCGTCTTGCTGCAAGCTTGGAAAGGTCCAGCGAGCACCCCCTGGCGGATTCCATCGTCCGGGGAGCAGCAGCAAGGGGAATCGAACCGGTTAAGGCCGTTCAATTCAGGTCTGTTACAGGACAGGGCGTGATTGGCGAAGTTGACGGACGCCGTGTGGCGGCAGGCAATCTGAAGCTATTGGAAGGCCTCGGCATCCA
>CAYPKE010000031.1:0-20459 GCA_964411235.1 uncultured Syntrophales bacterium | reverse complement strand
AAGTACAAGAAAATCAATTACCTGCTGAACTGCTTGAACCGCCTGGAAGTACGCGGGCGTGATTCGGCCGGCCTTCAGATTTCCTTCACTTCTTTCAGGGACGGTGCCTTCCGCCCGGTTATCGAAAAACTGAAGGACGAGGGTTGCCTCGGCGAATTGTCCAACCGAAGCAACCGGGGCGACCTTCTCAACGGCTCGGTCAACCTTTCCTTTTCCCCCGGTCTCTCGGAGAAGACGGCGGAAAACCAGACGGAAACCGTCACCTTCACCTATAAAACGGCCTCAATCATCGGGGAATTGGGACAGAATGTACGGGACCTCCGGGCATCCATTCAGGCTGACAGAGTCCTGCGGGCCTTTGCCGCCGCCGAGACGCACTGCGACACCTCTTTCTGTCATACCCGCTGGGCTTCCGTCGGCTCGATTTCCGTGGAGAACTGTCACCCTATCAACAACACCACCCTGAACGGCCATCCGGCGGAAGGGACGGAAAAAGACTATCCTTGCTACGGTCGAGGGAACTGGTTCCTCAACGTGGCGCTTAACGGGGATATCGACAACTACCAGGAACTGCGTCGGCGTCTGGAATCCGGCCGGGAGCTGATTGCTCCGGAAGTGACAACGGATACGAAAATCATTCCCCTCCAGATCGAGTATTATCTGCGAAAAGGTCATGATCTTGCCGCGGCGTTCCGGCTGGCTCTCAATGACTTCGAAGGGTCCCACGCCATCGCCCTCGTGAGCAATCTTGAACCGGGCAAGATTTTTCTGGCCCTGCGGGGAAGCGGACAGGCTCTGTACATCGGTCTCGCCGACGATCAATACCTTTTTTCCTCGGAGCTTTACGGTCTCGTCGAGCGGACACCCTATTTCATCAAGATCAACGGTGAAGTCCCCGCGGACCCGGAACGGCCGGAGTCGATCGGCCAGCTTTTCATTCTGAATCATGAAACAGCGGGAGGCCTCGACGGCATTTCAGCATGCTTCTACGATGGAACCACCCTGCCGCTGACCAAGACAAATATCCAGAAAGCGGAAATCACCACGCGGGACATCAACCGTGGCGAATTCGACCATTATTTTCTGAAGGAGATCTCCGAATCAACCGCATCGATCCACAAAACCCTCCTCGGAAAATACCGGATCGACATGGACCGGATGGGGCATCAAACCGTCCGCTTCAATCTTTCCCAGGAGGTGCTGCCGCAGAAAGTCAGGGACGCACTGGCAGGGCGGCGCATTCGCCGTATCGTCGTCATCGGCCACGGCACGGCGGCTGTCGCGGGACAGGCAATCGGCGACGCCTTGAGCCGCTTTCTCAAGGACACGGGTATCAGTATCGAATCCGTCGTGGCTTCCGAGCTGAGCGGCTTTTCCCTTAGTCACGATTTGTCGGACACCCTTGTCATCCCCATTACCCAGTCCGGAACAACGACCGACACCAACCGGGCCGTCGTCATGGCACGGGACCGGGGTGCCCTGGTCATCGCCATCGTGAACCGCCGTCAATCCGATATCACGACCAAAGCGGACGGCGTCTTCTATACCAGTGACGGACGGGACATCGAAATGTCCGTGGCCTCCACGAAAGCCTTTTATTCACAGATTATCGCAGGGCATGTGCTGGCCCTGGCTTTTGCCCAGATCACCGGCTGCCTTTCCGACCGGGAAATCGCCGACACGCTGGCGGCGCTGGAAGAGGCGCCGGATCTTATGAACCGCGTCCTGAACAAACGGGAAGAAATCCGAAACGCCGCCCAGCGCATCTGCAGCCAGAAGAGCTACTGGGCCATCGTCGGGAGCGGTCCCAACAAGGCCGCCGCCGATGAAATACGCATCAAGCTGAGCGAGCTTTGCTACAAAACCATCTCCTCCGACATCGTGGAAAACAAAAAGCATATCGATCTGTCGGCGGAACCCATGATCATCGTCTGCGGTGCCGGCAACCCGGAAACCGTTATCGGCGATATTGTCAAGGACGTTGCCATCTTCAAGGCCCACAAGGCCGCGGTCGTTGTCTTTGCGGACGAGGGGGAAACCCGTTTCGACACACTGGCGGATGCGGTTGTGAAACTGCCGAAAGGTCCTCCCCCCCTGCCGGTAATCCTGAACACCGTGGCGGGACATCTCTTCGGCTATTATGCCGCCCTCTGCATCGACGAGGACGCCCTGTTCCTGCGGCAGTTCCGCAGCGAGCTCAACCGGCGTATGATCGCGCAGGACAGGCAGCACATGCCGCTTTACGAACGGATCGCCGACCGGGAATTCCGAAAACTGATTCGGGACTTCTCCGGTCGTTTCCACGAGCGCAGAAACCGGGGCTCGTTCCGTTTTGCCGGGACCAAAACAATCGCTGACATTGCCCTCCTCCTGAAATACAGCATCGGTCGGCTTCCCCTTGAGGACTATGCCTATGATTTCCGGGGGCAGGACACCCTGCCTTCCCCCATCGATTTTCTGGATGTTTCCCTGGGGAACGCTATCGACGAGTTGTCGCGGCCCGTGGACGCAATCCGCCACCAGGCCAAGACCGTCACCGTCGGGACCAGCCGGAAAGAACAGCCCTTGGCCGGTATTTTGTTCGACCTGCTGAAAGAACTTTCCTTTTCCGACCGGGCCATGACGAGCCGTAACATCCTCGGCGTCAGCCGCCTCCAACCTGCCGTGGCGGAGCTCAGGGGCTACACCCTTTATCGTATCGCCGAGCTTGACGCGGAGGGGAATCCCACGGACGCCACGACCATCGCCATTGAATCGCGGGGCGGCATATCCAGCCGGATGACTTCCCGGGTTGAGCAATCGAATCGCCTCATGGGAACCAAACGCACCATCGTCAGCACAGGACACCTGTACATCGGCCGCGGCAAATCGGACGGGGCACCCATCCTGGTCGTACCCCTGAAAAAAGAATCCCGGGTAATCACCCATCTGCTGCTCATCCACGTGCAATTCAAAGAGCAGCTCGCCCTGCGGGAACGCATCGCCGCCATGGGCGTCCTGTACAATGATCTCAAAAACCTGATCAACGAATACAACCTGCCCTGGACGGATCAGTATATCGAGCGGATCCCCATGGAAGTCCTCCTGGGCGAACCGGTGGAAATCATTGCCGGCCGGATCAGACAGTCCCTGGCCGACCATCCGCAGACAAACGGCGAGGTAAACACGGCATCATGAAAACCAAGTACATCTTTGTCACCGGCGGCGTACTGTCCTCTCTCGGGAAGGGTCTGGCCGCGGCCTCCATTGCCGCCCTCCTGGAATGCCGGGGCCTGAAAGTCACCAATCAGAAACTGGATCCCTATATCAATGTCGATCCCGGTACAATGAACCCGTTTCAGCATGGCGAGGTGTTCGTCACCGACGACGGCGCGGAAACGGATCTGGACCTGGGACACTATGAACGGTTCGTCTCCACGAGGATGGGAAAGCACAACAATCTCACGACGGGGCAGGTGTACTTTTCCGTCATCAGCAAGGAACGCCGGGGAGACTACCTGGGTAAAACCGTCCAGGTCATCCCCCATATCACCGATGAAATCAAGGACTTCATCAGTGAAAGCGCCACGGGCTACGACGTCTCCATTGTCGAAATCGGCGGCACTGTGGGCGATATCGAAAGCCTCCCCTTCCTCGAAGCGATCCGGCAGTTCCGCAACGAAGCGGGCAAGGGCAACGCCATCTTCATCCACCTCACCTGGGTACCCCTGATCAAAACGGCGGGCGAGGTCAAGACCAAGCCGACCCAGCACAGCGTCAAGGCCCTCCGGGAGATTGGCATCCAGCCCGACATCCTTCTGTGCCGGACAGAAAATTTTCTCTCCGAGGAAATCAAGGCGAAAATCGCCCTGTTCTGCAATGTCGAAGTCGCCTCCGTCTTCACTGCGAAGGACGTTACCTGCATCTATGAAGTCCCTCTGATCTTTCATCGGGAGGGCCTGGATGAAAAAATTGTCGATTTCCTGAACATCTGGACGGGACAACCCCACCTGGAAGCCTGGGAAAACGTCGTGGAAAAGATGACCCGCCCCCGGACGGAAGTGACCATCGCCATCGTCGGCAAATACGTCAACCTGACCGACTCCTACAAGAGTCTTAATGAAGCCCTGACCCACGGCGGAATTGCCAACAGCAGCCGCGTCAACCTGGCTTTCGTGGATTCCGAAAAGATCGAACAGGAGGGAGCGGCCGCATTCCTCCGTGATGTGGACGGTGTCCTGGTCCCCGGCGGGTTCGGCGCCCGCGGCATCGAGGGCATGATCCAGGCGGTCCGGTACGCCCGGGAAAACAAACTTCCTCTTTTTGGTATCTGCCTCGGCATGCAGATGGCGGTGGTGGAGTTCGCCCGCCACGTCTGCGGGATGGCGGGTGCCAACAGTTCGGAATTTGACGAGCAGACGGTCTACGCCGTGATCGACCTTCTCCCCGGGCAGCGTCATGTCATGGAAAAGGGTGCCTCCATGCGCCTGGGGGCTTACCCCTGCACGCTCGTTTCGCCGTCGTTCGCCGCCGCCGCCTATGCTCGTGAGGACATTTCCGAACGGCACCGGCACCGCTACGAATTCAACAACGATTACCGGGAAGCCCTGGTCCAGGCTGGTTTGCAGATTACCGGCACATCACCGGACTGCCGGCTGGTGGAAATCGTCGAGATCAAGGACCATCCCTGGTTTTTGGGCTGCCAGTTCCACCCGGAATTCAAGTCACGCCCGACGGATCCGCACCCCCTTTTCCGTGATTTCATCCGGGCGGCGGTGGCGTACCGATATATGAAAGACTAAAGAAATTGTCGGCAGGTCGAAATTGCGATCAGGCCTGCTCTTGTGTCTGCATTTTCAGCGGATCGCCGTAGCGCCGATAAAGGAGCTTGAATGATCATGGAGGGATTCACCCCCTGGCCCGATTCGTACAAGGAACACTATCTCAAGGCCGGCTACTGGCAGAGAAAACCGCTGGCGTCAATTGTCGAGGACGCGGCGGGGCGCTGGCCGGAACGCGTTGCCGTCAGCTTCAACGGTCAGGCCATCACGTACAGGGAACTTCAGCGCAAGGTCAACCGTCTGGCCTTGCACCTGGCGGATCTGGGGCACAGACCCCTGGACCGCCTGATCCTCCAGATGCCAAACTGCCCGGAAACCCTCTACCTATACTTTGCCGCCGTGAAAATCGGCGTCATTCCCATCATGGCACTGGCGGCCCATCGCCTGGCGGAAATCTCATTTTTCGCAGAATTCGCCGGCGTGCAATCCTATTGCATCCCCGGCGTCTTCGGAAATTTCGACTACCCCGCTTTGGCAAAGGAAGTCCGCGCCAAGGCAACGTCTCTTCAACACACTATCGTCATGGCCGGTGAGGTTTCCGGCGACATGGTTTCCCTGCCGAAACTGCTGGACGATCCCATAGAGGAGCGTGTCGACAGTGAGTCTATTTTCGCGGACCTGAACCCCGATCCGTTTGAACCGGCGGTTTTTCAGCTGTCCGGCGGGACGACCGGCATCCCGAAGCTGATCCCCCGGACCCACAACGACTATTTCTACAACGCCGACCGCAACAGTGAAATATGCGGATTCACAGGTGATACGGTCTATCTCGTCGCCATTCCCATGACCCACAACTTCGCCGCCGCCTGCCCTGGCTGGCAGGGCGTTTTCCTGCGCGGCGGCCGGGTGGTTTTGTCCCCTTCCCCCGCCCCGCAGACGATTTTCAAGCTCATCGAACAGGAAAAAGTAACCACGATTCCGGCCGTTCCGGCCATTGTCATCAACCTCCTGAATCATCCGGATCGGGCGCACTATGACCTGTCATCCCTGAAGATGTTTCACGTCGGCGGCTCGAAACTGAATGAGGAAACGGCCCGGCGGATTCGTCCCGAACTCGGGGCGCAGGTGCAGCAGGTCCTTGGCATGGCGGAAGGACCCCTCTTCTGGACAAGAATCGACGACCCGGAGGAAACCATCCGGACGACACAGGGGCGGCCCCTTTCACCGGGGGATGAGTTCCGGATCGTTGACGGAGAAGACCGGGACGTCGCTCCGGGAGAGATCGGCGAACTCATCTGCCGCGGCCCTTACACCATCCGGGGATACTATAACGTCCCGGAATACAACCGAAAGGCTTTCACCGCCGACGGTTTCTACCGGTCGGGAGACCTCTGTCGCCTCCACACCAGCGGGAACCTCATCGTCGAGGGACGAAGCAAAGACACGATCAACCGGGGGGGAGAAAAGATCAGCGCCGAGGAGATGGAAAATCACATTCTCGCCTTCCCCAAAATCCGGCTGTGCGCCTATGTGGCCATGCCCGATCCCATTCTGGATGAACGGGCGGCCCTCTTTGCCGTCCCGCAGGAAGGGGAGTCCTTCAGTCTGGACGAATTGAACACTTTTTTACTGACCGAACGCCGCATCGCCCGCTACAAACTCCCGGAACGGCTGGAGATTCTCCCGGAACTGCCCCTGACCGCCGTCGGCAAGGTCAACAAGGTCCGCCTGCGGGAGTGGATCGCGGAAAAACTGACGGCGGAAACTAAGATATAAGACTATCCTCATCACACGAGATCATGCATCACGGGTTGATCCCATCGGCAGTAAAGCGAATCTGAAAGCGCATCCGCTTTTCATTGCGCTCCCCAAAAGCACAGGTCAACCTGTAATCGTCCAAACACGGAAAAATCTCTTTTCGTTCAGGACCGCAATCAGGAGAAGAAATGCCGGAATCCGGTTTCCCTTTGTACAAGCCCCTTGCTTCCGAAAGCTTGTTCCCGCCTGGATAACTCATGCACTCTTCTTTTCATTCACCGGCTCACACCAGCCATGAGCCTGGTGAACTCCGGCAGACGTCTATTTAGTATCCAGGCCGATCATTTAATATCCAGGCTTTATGTCCTTCAGGTCTTCCCGCCTGGAGACTATCCCCTGTATTTTTTGAATATCATTGAATTATTATGAATAGAGTGGCCTGGCACAACCCTTGCGAAGTAACATACAAACAGTTGCGGCAATTCATAGCATGCCGGTCCTTGTGTGAAGACATGGACAACCCCGAATGGAGGACAACAAATATGAAAAGGGCACATTTCCGGGTAGGTGTCATCAAAACGCCTCGGGAACAAAGCAAATTACAGCCGGTTTTCGGTTGGCTGATCCTGCTGACCGCCTTGACGCTGGCCCTGCTGACGGCCTTGCCCCGGCCGGCAAAAGCCGACTCATGGCGTGCGAATCAGGAAAACCAGCATTGGGCATACCCGTCACAGGTTTTTATGTATCCCCGGGCCACACAGTCTCCAATGCAGCAGGATCGTGACCGCTATGAATGCCATCTTTGGGCGATGCGCCATACCGGCTATGATCCGAGCCTTCCGCCCCTTACACTGCAAAGAACCGTCCGGGTTGAACCGGTACCGCCCATAGGCCATGACACGGCCGTTCTGGGTTTCACCGGCGCCCTTCTGGGAGCCGTCATCGGAGGCTATCGCCATGCCCCCGAGGGAGCGCTCATCGGCGGAACGATCGGCGCCCTCACTGGCCTGGCTTCCGATTCGGCGCGGGCGGAAACGGCACGGCGCATGGAGGCTGCAGAAAATCAGCAGTCTCGTGAGCTTGGCCTGCACACGGAAGAAAGGGCGTCCGCATACAGGCGGGCCATGGGGGCCTGTCTCGAGGGACGGGGTTACACGGTCAAATAACGTTGTTCACACGTCAGGACATAAACCGGATAAAGGAGACATGCGCCATGCGATACGATCATTCAACCCTTGCCATTGTGGCTTTTGGAGTAACCTTGCTTTTTCTCCTGGGATTCACACAGCCGCTTTACGCGGACATACGGGGAGGGCGACCGGGACATGCCGTCGGGCATCAACCGGGAAAACCAGGGTGGAAAAATCCGGCAGGAGCGAAAGCCAACCATAAAGGCATCCGGGGGGGAACCATACGGAGCGCACCGAAGGCAGATCACCGGCATACCCACCGCGACTGGTACCGCGAATCTCGCCGCGGGTGGGATACCCGCTATCATCACAACCGGCATTATCCGGCGCGCGGCCATTACGTGAGAACGCTTCCTCACGGTTACCACAAAGTTTATCATGCCCGAACCCCCTACTACTTCTGGCAAGGAGTTTGGTATCGACCCTATGGAACGTATTTCACCATCGTCGCCCCCCCGCTGGGCCTGGTGATTCCTTTTCTGCCGTCCTTTCACACAACCCTGTGGATCGGGGGCATCCCTTACTACTATGCCAATGAAACCTACTACACCCACTATCCCCGCGGCGGCTATGTCGTGACCACCCCGCCCCAAAGCAACGGTTCGGAAACCGCACCGGAGGTAGACTGGCTCTACAGTTACCCCAACCGCGGCCAAAGCGAAGCCCAGCAGGCGGATGACCGCTATGCCTGCCACCGCTGGGCAATGGATCAGACCGGTTACGATCCCACACTGCCCCTGGGCGGTGTCCCGGAATCGGAAAGCATTCGAAAGCGAAGCGACTATCAGCGGGCCCTGGGCGCCTGCATGGAAGCCCGCGGCTATACCGTGAAGTGACGCCTGAGCCTGACGGATTGAAACACGGGCCCGCTCGGCAGCAAGCCCCTCCCTGGTCCTTGCCAGCGGCGAACCTTCGTCATCAACAGCCTGGAAATCGCTTCGGAAGCGGGCTCCAAAGGGCAATGCTTGCAGATGAAACAAACGAAAGGATTCCTTAAAGTGTGCAGGAAAAACCTTTTGAACCGGCCGGATAATCATGTCAGTAAACACGGCATAATGCTGTTAACCCTTTTGCTGGCCTTTCTGTGTTTCTCTGGCGGTTTCGACAGGGTATTCGCCGCCGCAGATGTCTTCCCCTTTGCGGTTGGGGAAAAGCTCACCTACCGGGCCAGCCTGGGACCGCTTGCCGTCGGCGCCGCCACCATTGAGGTCCGGGCAGCCGATCACCCGACGGCTCCCGGAACCTATCACTTTGTCATGGAGACCCGAACCAACAACCGCATTAACTGGCTCTACCGCATCCGGGAAACCCAGGAGTCCTGGGTAGACGGGAAGATGACCCGGAGCCTTGCCTACCGGAAGCGTGACACGGGCACCCACCCCCGCGATGTTGTCGTTCGCTTCGACTGGCAGGCCATGCAGGCTTCATACCGGAACGTCGGGAAGGATGAAAAGACAAGCCCTCTGGTGCCGGGAACTTTCGATCCCCTGGCATTGTTTTTCGTTCTGCGGACCAGACCTCTTCGCGTCGGCGACACCATCGAAATCCCCATCAGCGACGGAAAAAAGCTGGTCCGCGCCTCCGCCAAGGTTGCAAAGCGGGAACGGATCGTCATCGATGGAAAAGTACACGACACCTTTCTGGTCATACCGGACCTCAAACCGCTGAACAAGGCCCTCGGCGATAAAGATGCAGCGGATATGATGATCTGGTTTGGAATGGATGAAAGCCGGTTTCCCATGAAGATCGTCAGCCGGTTCAACGTCGGCAGCTTCATCTTAGAACTGGTATCCGCAGAAACCGGCGGAAACTGAACGGTTGGGACCGTTCTGCGGCCCCGGTCCTATTTCCCGGCAACGCAGAGTCCCGAATTTCACCACCGATCCGGAAATGACCTGACGGTGCTGTGGCAGGCATCATAAAACAAGTTCGCCACAGACCGGGCCGCAGTTACAACCGGGAAAGACACAACGCCCTCAAAGCTTCTCTGCCTGGAGCAGAGATAAGGTGATAAAAAATCACCCTCTTTTGTGCCGCCCTTCCCTGTTCGGAAATGCGCGGCTGGTATTTGCCCATCGTCGGTTCTAGCTAACGCTTTCACCCCTTTCTGACGTCAGAACCTTTTTTCAGAAGTCAAAACATCATACGGCTTTACAATGGTCTGCCTTGCGTCTTTCCCTTGGTATTTATGATAACCATAAAACAACGTATGGCAAGGGTTTCCGGGAAAAAATGCCATAAAATATGTTCGGCATCAGATACACGCTGATTGCCGGATACGCAGTAACACCCTCCTGTTTCAGCTATTTGAGTTTCAAGTCCACCCGGCTTTTTTTCAGGTTGTTGCGTTCGGGGGGGGCCTTGTATTTCGCCTCGACAGAAAAGATGCGTTCCGAGGCGATATCCCCCGATGCAAGAAGGGCCTCCCTGACCGCCATGGACCGTCGCCCCGCCAGCAGACGGAGATCGTCTTCTTTGATTTCCAGATGGGCATACATCAGTTTTTCCATCTCCGGCACGGGAAGCTTTTTTTCCAGGCCGATAACGTTTCTGGGTTTGGGAAACTTTTCCGCCTCGTAGGCTTTTCGCAGATATTGCTCATACTCGTCAGGAGTGATGACCACGTTTTCCAACTGCAGCGACCCCTTCTTTCTCCGCTCTATATCCTTTTGCTTCTGCACCTTGATCTTTCTTTCAAAGGCTTCCCGTCGCAGGGCCTCGGCGTCCTCTGCCTCATCCACGTAACCTTCCAGATCCATCTTTAAAGCGGGCCGTTCGCGCAAGGCTTTGGTCAACAAATCAATTTTTTTCAGGCTCTCTTCGTCCAGATCGGCCTGACCGTAGTTGAATTCGATGTAACCCAACTCCTCGCCGCCACCGAAAAGAGAGCCCAGCAGGGCAAACGGCGCTGTCGCCGCTCTGGCAAGGAGATTTCGAATCACCTTGAAGACAATTCGCCAGACGCTGAACTCCGGATCATCCAGCGTGCCGGAAACGGGAATATCCAGTTTGATCTGCCCTTGACGGTCCTTCAGCAGCGAAATGGCAAGTGAAACGGGCAGATTCGTGGCATCGGGACTTTCCACCCTTTCCCCAAGGGTCAGCTGGTCAAAGAAGACCGCATTTGAGGAATCCAGTTTGCGACGATCGATATGGTATTGCAGATCAAATGAAAGCTTGCCCTTCTCGATCACATAGCCAAGATACTTGCCGGAATAGGGCGTGACGGAACTCAGATCCATGTCTTTGAAAATGGCCTTCAGATCCACATAAAGGTCTTTCTTCAGCGGATTGATCTTTCCGGCAATTTCCATGGGAGCATACCCCTCATACTTCCCCCGCAATAAGACGTCGCCTTTCGTGTTCTCGCCGGAAGAAAGGCCGGAGACTCGCCCGCCGATTTCCGTCATCTTCGCGGAGAAATGGGGTCTTATACTCCGGTCAAGAAAGTCGATTCTGCCACCCTGAAGGGTAATGACGCCGATCCGGATGTCTCGGGGAGCCTCCGGCTTGGCGGGAGGGCCGCTCTCTTTGACTTTTTCCCGTGTGGCCGCCGTTTCTTCCCGCCGGGTCGCAGCCAGCTGCTGGAGATTAAGCATGCCGTCTTCGCGAATGATGATGCGGCTGTAGAAGTCCGTCAGGGCGACTCCGCCGATCCGGACGGAAAGGGGAACAGGTGTCACATCAACGCCGTTCAGATGCAGGCTGCGCCATATGAGGAGGTCGCCGCCTTCGACCTTATCGATCCCGGCAAACCGGTTCACGGAGACTTTGCCCTCATAACGAAGCCGCATATCCGGTTCTCCCGTCACTCCGAGGGTTCCCTGGGTCGATAGCTTGCCCCGCATTATCCGGACCTTAACTGCATCTCCGATAAAGGGCTGGAACAGAGGAATGTCCAGGTCTTTCACGTCTATGTTCACCTTGGCCGACAGGGGAGAGAGGGTAAGGGGTCCTTCCAGGACCGCCTTTCCGTTCTGCGGCAGCAGAAACGAAAGGGAGGCATGCCCCTCCTTGCCGGACACGGTGGACAGGCCCTCCCCCTGCAGGGCAATCTCTTCCAGCAAAAGGCGGAAAGGTCTCGACGGCCCGGCATCTTCATAATCGATCCGGCCTTTTTCCAGCAAAAACGCATCAAGATAAAGCGCTGTTTTCTCTTGATGCGGCTCTGTCTCTTTTTCCCCGCCCTCTTCCGGCAAAAGGCCCAGGAGATTGATGGCCCCTTGTTTGTTCCTGCGGATATGAACGGACGGTTCGCGCAATGTCACTTTGGCAAAACGGGCCTCCCGGTTGAACGGTTCGATGGATGCCATATCGATTTCCAGGGCAGACAAGTTAAGGAGGGGCTTTTGCTGCAGGTCTTCCGCTACAATTTTCTTCAGGGCCAGGCGGCCGCTCAATTGCAGAAACTGTTTTTGGTCTTCATTGTCCTGGCGGAAAATGATTTTCGTCTCCGCATCGAGCAGGGCGGAGATGAGACGGAAATTCATTTTCCGGGGAACATAGGTCAGGTAATGGGGAACATCCAGATCGCTGATCCGGATATCGAACTCGGTCTGCCGGGAACTTTGGAAGGGCTTTGTGGTTCCCTGGAGGGTATAGGGAGCACCGTTGACGACCGCACTGAAAAAAGGTTCGACGAACGTGTCGACATGATAACTGATATTGGAAATGAACGGGATTTCAATCCGGATCTTTTCAGCGAGATGCGAAACCGACTTCGGCTCGTCCAGGAATGCGATTTTCCCCTCGTCGATGCGGATGTTGTTGACCGAAAACTGAAGCGGCTCACCGACCTTTTCTTCCGACGCTTCATCCTTCTTCCACAAAAGATCCGAGAAGTTATAGGTGCCATCCTGGCGGCGGGCCAGATGCACATGGGGTTCGGACAGGCGGAATTCTTCGATGATAACGGCCCGTTTGAAAACCGACATTCCCTCCAGGTTAAGAAAAAGCTCCCGGAAAGAGAGAAAGGGGCCGTCTTCATCCCGTTCCCGTATGGAGAAACCTTCCACGGTCAGGCAGAGGGAAAAGGGATTGAAGGAGATTTTCTCCACGGCAACATCCCTTTGCAGGATTTCGTTCAGGTTTTTGATGAGAAGAGATTTGACAACCGGTGGCACCACCCAAAATCCCGTTACGGTAAAAAGAATCAGCGCGAGAAGAAAACCGATGATGATGTTCCTGAACCGTTTCATATCCGCCCCCTGCCTGAAGATTCCGTTGAATACAGCATTCCGTTCGATACCGATGCGTGCTCAAGGGAAACACGCCGCAAAAAGACTGCCGCATTCCCCAATGCTGCCGGTTCGGTAAAAAAATGAAAAAGTTTGGTACACTATAACACAAAATAACGGGAGGGGTGAAAAGAAGACCGGGAACGGGCTGTTTCTGCCCCCGGCAAAACATTTTTTTACGGCAATCACGCCCCGGATATGATAAACACGGCCTGTCTGTTCATATTCAGACAGCAATCCGTAACAAGGAGGAAAAGAATGGATGTCGTGACAGCGATCAAGGGCAGACGGAGCATCAGGAAATTTTTCAGCAAAGAGATCCCGCAGGAGCTCATCCGTGAGATCCTGGACACGGCGCGATGGTCGCCGTCGTGGGGGAATACCCAATCCTGGCACTTCCACGTCCTGACAGGCTCCTCCCTGGCCCGCTTCAAGGAGGAAAATCATCGGCGCCTCAGCGAGGACATCCCCTCCACCCCCGATATTCCGATGCCGGAATCATGGCCTGATGCCTGCCGGTTGCGTTATAACGACATGGGCCGGACCCTTTACGACTCCCTGGGAATCGCCCGCCGGGACACGGACGCCCGCCGTAAGCTCCGGCTGAAAATGGCCCATCTCTTTGACGCCCCGTGCCTGATTATCGCTACAATCCACCAGGAGAATGCCGTGGAATACGCCATGCTCGATATCGGCCTCATCGTGCAGTCCCTGTGCCTGTTGGCCCATGAGAAGGGGCTGGGGACCCTGATCATGGCGGCCGCCGTCCAATACCCCGACATGATCCGGGAAATCGCCGCCATACCGAAGGATCGCCGGATCGTCGTGGGCATCGCCCTGGGTTATCCCGACCGGGAATACGAACTGAACAACTTTGAACGCAAGAGAGCCGCCACGGAAGAATTCTTCAAATGGACCGAATAAGGACCGGACGGCAGAAACCCCTTTAGCCGCCGGGTTCCCGATTGGGCTTCGCCAAGGGAAAAAGAAAGTTCCAGGTCGCGTCAACTCACCGATCGGGAGACCATAGGCATCAACCGTATCCCAGAGGCCGACAAATCGAATGGTCGGCACCTGCGGAACCTCCACCTGCGGAGATGGCCTCACCCGTTTTCGCAAACGGTTGAGCTGCAGCAGGGCGTCCCGGGTATGACGCAGGGGCACCTCCAGATGAAACAGTGTCCGGAAGCGCTCCGCCCGGTAGGCCCGGTATGCGTCTTTGGCCAGATAACGCCGTTTCGCCTCCGACTCGGCCCGGATCAATCCCTGACTTTCAATGAACCCCAGTAGAATCCGGATGGTCAAGCCCCCCGGATGAAACCAAACGCGTAGACGTGATCCCCGTCTTCGTAATTGCGGCAGAGAAAGGTCTAAAGATCAAGGAGACTCCGCTTCAATCCCCAGCCGCAGGCACCGCCAAGAAGTGCCAGGGGCTCGACCAGCGATGTCCCGACACCCTCGTCTTAGCAGGCGAGCTGGCGCGGCCTGCTGGGATCGTCTATGAAGGTTTCTGTCAAGTTTATATGTTTTTCAGCCGATAATTAGCAGTAGGGATCGGGAGCTTTTCGACCAGGCCTTCCGGAATCCGCCATCGCCCAAGAAATCGTTTGACAAGGGCATGTTTTTCAACCACATTAAAATCGTCTTTTGATGGCGGCTTTATTTATTGTTGTCGTTCAGCTCCGGGGGCAGGCGGACACACTCAGAGATACTGCGATGAGGCGCACAAGAAAGCTTTGCCGGCCCTTCCCTGTCATAGGGAACGATCTTCATTCCAAGCGGTCGCGACGTCAATTCACGATAACGCATTCTATAAATGCAGTTTCGGTATTACCCGCCATCTTCCTTATGTCCGCGTTAAGCATGAACTCCCGAGTCACAACTTGCCGGTCGCAGGTGTGGGAAACGTCAGACGGCCAGGAACAACCAACAGCGGCACCCGCTACGGAGTTTGGCCAAGATCGTGTCGTGGCAAGAAGTCCGCTATGAAGAGCTTTTCCTGTTTTTATTCCATCGCCGTCGCGATCATCATCCTTTCAGCGGCAAAATCCCTGACCGCCGGCGAATGCCGGATTCTTTGGATTCACCCCGAACAGGCGCCCCTCTCCATCGCCAAAGGATACGGCGCAGGCAAGGGCACCATCGACCGCATGGAGGCGTTTTTTGCGGAGCAGATGAAAGATTGCCGCCATGATTACGAAAGCGGAAACTACGAACGCATCATGAGGATGATCCGGAAAAAAAACGCCGCCTGCTCCGTCCCCTTGTACATCACACCCGAACGCGAAGAATTTATCGCGTTCTCGGTCCCGTACCAAATCGTGCTGTCAAATGCCCTGATCGTTTCCGGAACCTCCCGGGTAAAGCTTGCCTCTTTCCTTAACCGTGACGGGCAAATCGACCTGGATGCCCTGCTCGACCGGGGCTTTCGCGTCGGTATCGCCAAGGGACGCGTGTATCGGGGGATAATCGACCGGACCATCGCCAAATACAGAAACACCCCCTCGATTGTGGAACATGACGGTCCCGAAGAGATGATCGGCAGCCTGATATCCATGATGGCGGGCGGGCGGATTGACGCCCTGGTCGCCTACCCCATGGAGGCCCAGTATGTGGCCAATGGGATGAAGATCGAGGTCTACTCCCTGCCGGTGGCCGGCATGGACGACTTTGGGCTGACGTCCGTCGGCTGCTCCAAAACAAAAGAGGGAATGGAAATCATCCAAAAACTTAATACGATTATTTTGAAACACCGCACCACGCCGGAATTTATGAGTTTTACCGAGCAATGGCTGGATCCTGCCGCCCTCGAAAGGCACCGGACCTTTACCCGGCAGGCATTCGGCCGGTGAGATAGAACGGGCTTACGGAAGAATATCAACCGTTTCGGGAACCAGACAGGGCAAGGATCGCGGAATAACGATCCCCAACACCGCTTAAATGAACCGAAGGTAAACGGCATGCACATCAAGCTTCCCCTGATGTCGATCACCCAGAAGGTGCTGCTCGCGCTCGCACTCAGCATTGTCTTGATTATGTCGGGCGCCGGTATTCTTTATTTTTCATCGGAAAAAAACAAGGCCGTGGCCCAAATGCACCGGGCGGCGGAAAAAACGGCGGAACGCCTGGCCAACAGTCTCATCTATCCTCTCTGGAATATTAACCGGGCCGAGATCGAAAAAACCCTGGAACTGGAAATGGCTGATGAAAATATGCATGCCATTTATCTCGTCGACGAGTTTGACCAGTTTCTGGTCGGCAGGATTAAAGACCCGCAGGGACAGATCAGGAACGCCGCGCCTGGAGAAAATGGCTTCTCCCAAATCCCCGGCACCCTGATGACGATCGAAAAAAAAATCATCAAGGGTTCCGAGCATCTGGGTGAGGTCACGCTGTTTTTCTCGGATCTCCACGTTCAGCAATACCTGCATCAACTCGCCAGGCAGATCATGCTTCTCACAGTCATGCTGGCCCTTTTCACGATCCTGACCCTTTATTATACCCTGCACCGCATTGTTCTGACGCCGATTTTAACGCTGCAGGCCATGACACAACGGCTCAGGGCCTCGCTGGGCGGTGCAGTTCCCGTGCCTTCTCCGGACGCAACCAATGCCGGAGACGAAATCATATGTCTAAGGCGCAACTTTGACGCCATGGCGGAAGAACTGACCCAGTCCCAGGCACGGCTGCGTCAGACCGCGGAACACCTGCAAACCCTTACGGATGGAACACCCGACACGGTTATCAGTTTGAACGATGACAGCCGGATCATCGATGTCAACCAAACATTCGTCCGGATGTTCGGGTATGCCCGGGAAAGCATCCTGAACAAGACGCTTTCCGATTTCGGCGCAGATCATCTTTCCGGAAAAAACTTGCAAGGCTCTCTGGATCAAGCTCTTTCGGAATTGCCGGTCGAATTCGAATGGCAGGCCCGCCGGCAGGACGGCACTTCCTTTCCCGCCTTCGTCCGTTTACTAGCCATGCATTCCGGCGAAGAACGCCGGATTCTGGCCGTCATCACCGACATCACCGAACGTATACGGGCGAACGAAGCCTTGCGGATCAGCGAGGCACGGCTGCGGGCCATCGGCGACAATCTGCCCGGAGGCATGATCTATCAGGTCATTGCTTCACCCGACGGCACGAGGCGTTTCACCTACGTGAGTCGCGGCGTCGAAAAGATGCACGAGATCACGGCTGACGATGTGATCCATAACCCGGCAATCCTCTACGAGCAGATTGCGGAGGAGGATCGTCCTGCTTTGATACAGGAAGAAATGAAGTGCATCCGGCATATGGGAACCTTCAGCATGGAGGCCCGCTCCATTTTGCCATCCGGCCGGATCCGCTGGATGAGAATGACCTCCCAGCCAAGGCTGTTGCCTACCGGCGAAGTCATCTATGACGGCGTGGAAATCGATATTACGGATTTGAAACGGACCGAAGAAGCCCTGCGGGAAAGTGAAGAACGCTTTTCCAAGGCTTTCCAGGCCAACCCGGCGCCGATGGTCATCACCGACCTGGCCACCGGCCGCTTCCTGGATGCCAATGATCGCTGGCTCCACTTAATCGGATACACACGGGAAGAACTGATCGGCGCCACCTCGCTGGAATTGAATATCTATACGGATCCCGGAACCAGGGAACGCATGGTGGCAAAGCTGCGTGAGGAACGCCGTTTCAAGGAAGCCGACCTGCGCCTGAGAACGAAATCCGGATGCATTGCGGATGTCCTCTGGTCAGCGGAAGTCATCAATCTGAGCGGCCATGAGGCGATGCTTTCATTGCTCATCGACGTCACCGAACGCAAGCAGGCGGAACAAAAATTATTGGAATCCCTCGGCCTGTTCCAGGCGATGCTGGAATCAACGGCAAACGGCATCCTGGTAACCAACCTGGAGCAAGAGGTCGTTCATTACAACCACCTTTTTGCCGCAATGTGGCGCCTTCCGGAAGAGGTGTTGATAGCCCATGACGATCAACCTGTCCTGCAGTTCGTTTTAGATCAGCTTGACGATCCGGAGGCTTTTCTCAGGGGAGTGCAAGAACTTTATGACAACCCCGGGGAAGAGCGGCGCGAATTGATTCTTTTCAGGGACGGTCGCGTCTTTGAGCGATACTCCATTCCCACCTATCGGGGCATGGAAATTGTCGGCCGCGTCTGGAGCTTCAAGGATATCACGCTTGAAAAACAGGCCGAAGAAGCCCTGCGGGAAAGTGAAGCGAAATACCGGCGTCTCCATGAAAGCATGACCGACGCCTTCATCAGAGTGGACTTAAATGGCCATATCGTGGAAACCAACCCTTCGTTCCAAGTGATGACAGGTTACACAGAGGAAGAGCTGTATCAATTACACTACGAAAACCTTACTCCGGGGAAATGGCATAAACCGGAAGAAGAAATAACTCAGAATCAGGTCATGACAAGGGGCTATTCAGATGTTTATGAAAAAGAATTTATACATAAAAATGGCACTGTTTTTTCGATTGAGCTTAAGGCTTTTTTAATTCGCAATGATGTAGGCCAGCCTACCGGCCGGTGGGCCATCGTGCGGGACATTACCGAACGGAAACGGACGGAAGAAGCCCTGCGGGCGTCAGAACTGCGTTATAGGACGCTTTTCGAGAACACCCCGGTGGGGTTGTCCGTCATGCAGCCAAACCGGAGTTTCGTCTATTTTAACACCCGCTTTACGGAAATGGTCGGATATACCCTGGCCGATCTGCCGGACAAGGATACCTGGTTTAAAAAGGCTTATCCCGACCCCGGTTATCGCCGTCAGGTCATGGATCTTTGGAAAGGGGATTTTCCCGAAAACAAAAGCGGCTTTATCCGGGGTGAACGAATTCTGAAAGTTCGCACCAAAGACGGCAGGACAAAGGTTATCCATTTCCGCACTGCCGTCATGGCCAATGGTGAGCACCTCACAAGCTATGAGGATATCACGGATCTGCAGGAACTTAATGAAGCCCTGCGGGAATCGGAAGCGCGCTACCGCACCCTGTTCGATGGCGCACCCGTGGGCATCGGCGTCGGCACGGCAAGCGGCACCGTCCTGGCGGCCAACGAGGGCATGCTTCATTTGATGCAAGCCCCCTCCAAAGAGGCGATCACCCAAATAGACTTGAGAAAGATTTATTCTGATCCCGGCGAACGCGTCGTTCTGCTCGAGAAAATCGCCCGTGACGGTTATGTGCGCAACTACGAAACGAAACTGCGACGCCCGGACGGCTCCCTCATTGATGTGATCATGACCCTCAACCCCTTTGTTTATGACGGGCAAAACGCCATTCTCTCCGTCATCCAGGATATCACCTGGAAAAAGGAGGCCGAGGAGGAAATGCGTCACCTGAAAAATTACCTGGCCAACATCATCGATTCCATGCCGTCGCTGCTGGTCGGCGTGGACCGGAACACCCGGGTTACGCAATGGAATATTGCGGCGGCGCATCACACGAACATCAAAGCCGAGGATGCCGTAGGGCGATACCTGGAAGACGTGCTGCCCTTCATGGCACACCAGGCGGGACTGGTCCGGGAAGCCCTCCGCACCAACGAGCCGCAAGCTTATCCGAAAATGCAGAGCCGGACCGGCGGCGAAAACCGCTATACCGACATTGTTGATTATCCCCTGATCACCAATGGCGCAGAAGGCGCCGTGATCCGGATCGATGATGTCACCGACCGGGTCCGGATCGAGGAGATGATGATCCAGTCGGAAAAGATGCTTTCCGTCGGTGGCCTGGCCGCCGGCATGGCCCACGAAATCAACAACCCCCTAGGGGCAATTATGGCGGCTGCCCAAAACGTGCTCCGCCGTGTTTCGCCCGATCTTCCGTCCAATGTTCAGGCGGCGGAAGCCTGCAGCATTTCCCTGACGGCCGTGCGCGATTACCTCGAGCAGCGCCAGATTCCGGCTTTTCTCGAAGACATCAGGACCAGCGCCGGCCGGGCAAGCCGGATCGTCACCAACATGCTGAGTTTCAGCCGCAAAAACGACGGTTCCACCCAAGAGGAAAACCTTGCGGCCATTCTCGATCGGACATTGCTGCTCGCCGGCAGCGACTATGATCTGAAAAAAAAGCATGATTTCCGGCAGATCGAAATCATTCGGGAATACGACCCGGACACGCCCGACGTCATGTGTCAGGCTAGCAAGCTCCAACAGGTTTTTCTCAATATCCTGCGTAACGGCGCGGAAGCAATGGAAGAAACAAGCAGCCCGGAACATCCGCCCCGCTTCACCCTGAGGGTTTTTCCCCACGGGGATGTCGTCCGGATCGAAATAGCTGACAATGGACCGGGAATTGACGACCATCTCCAGCGAAGAGTATTCGAACCCTTCTTCACCACAAAGCCGCCCGGTATCGGCACGGGACTGGGACTGTCCGTTTCCTACTTCATCGTCACGGAGACGCATCACGGCAGCATATGGGCGGAGTCGGCACCCGGCTGGGGGGCCCGCTTCATCATTGAACTGCCCGTCAAGGAGCATGGATCATGAGCGCCA
>CAYPKE010000030.1:0-20737 GCA_964411235.1 uncultured Syntrophales bacterium | reverse complement strand
ACCTCTCTTTTTCCCCAACTCGATTGAATGGCAAAAAACATATAAGAACATTTCCAAGTAGAACAACAAAAAAGGAGGATATCCTATGAAACGACACGTGTATTTGTTTCTTTTAATGGTCGCCATCATGGCGATCAGTTTGATTGCCTCATCGTCTGCCATTCTCGCAAACCCGGTGAAGCAGAAAAACATTATTCTGGCAACGACAACCAGCACCCAGGACTCGGGACTCCTTGACGTCCTGATTCCGATTTTTGAAAAAAAGACCGGGTATTTTGTCAAAACCATCGCCGTGGGATCCGGCCAGGCCATGGCCATGGGGCAGCGGGGCGAAGCAGACGTCCTGCTCGTCCATTCACCCGAAGCAGAAGCCAAGTTCATGGCAGAGGGAAACGGCGTCAATCGCCGGCTGGTTATGCACAACGATTATGTGGTGGTTGGCCCCACCGCCGACCCACTGAAAATCGAGTCTTCGAAATCGATCTCGGATACATTCCAAAAATTCGCAACCGGATCCATCGTGTTTCTATCGAGGGGGGACAATTCGGGTACTCATGCCAAGGAAAAGAGCATCTGGAAAGCGATCGGTATCAATCCGGAAGGGCAGAGATGGTACCAGCAGACCGGGCTGGGGATGGGCCACACGCTCAATGTCGCCGCCGAGAAAAATGTTTACACGCTGACCGATCGGGGCACTTACCTAGCCCTGAAGAAAAACCTGGGCCTCGATATCCTGTTCGAGGGAGACCCGCTGCTCCTGAACATTTATCATGTCATGGAAGTGAATTCGTCAAAGTGGCCCAAGGTCAACGCCCCGGGCGCAAAGGCGTTTGTCGAATTCATGGTGTCCGCAGAAGCCCAGAAAATCATCGGCACATTCGGCGTGGACAAGTTCGGCTCACCTTTGTTTTTCCCTGATGCAGGCAAGAAAGTGGAAGATTTGGGGAAGTAAGTGGATCTGATTTTTGAAGGCATCAAAAAGGCCTTTATCCTTCTTGCGAACCTTGATGCAGAAGTCCTGGGAATCACCCTGCTGTCCCTGAAGATTTCAGGGACAGCCACCCTGATCAGTCTCGTGATCGGCGTTTCGGCGGGAACTGCAGTTGCCCTGACGCGATTTCCCGGAAGGAACTTCCTTGTCAGCCTGATCAATGTCGGAATGGGCCTGCCGCCGGTGGTGGTGGGCCTGTTCGTCACCATCTTTCTCTGGCGTAACGGACCTTTCGGCTTCATGGGCATCCTCTATACGCCCACCGCCATCATCATTGCCCAGACGATCATCGCCACCCCGATTGTTACCGGGATATCCCTCGCCGCCATGCAGCAGCTTCCCCAGAATTTGAGGCTTCAAATCCTGGCGCTGGGGGCAAACCGCCTCCAGATGATCTGGATGCTGGTTCGTGAGGCAAGGTTGCCCCTTTTGGCTGCCGTCATGGCCGGTTTCGGCGGCGTCATCTCCGAAGTAGGCGCTTCCATCATGGTGGGCGGCAACATCAAGGGCTACACGCGCGTTCTGACCACGGCAACCGTCATGGAGTCGAGCCGGGGAAACTTTGATGTCGCTATCGCCCTAAGCATTATCCTGCTTCTGCTGGCTTACATGATCACCTTGATTCTCACCCAGATCCAGCAGCGGGAAAGGCCAAGATAGCCATGGGCCAACCGCTTTTGAACATCGAGGAACTTCAGGTCAAAAGAGGGGGGTCTCTGGTGCTGGATATTCCGGTATTTTCCGTGGAAACGGGGGAATTCTTAAGTTTGATCGGTCCTAACGGCACAGGCAAATCCACACTTTTGCTTACCCTGGCCTGCCTGATCAAACCGCATCACGGCTGCCTCTCTTTTCATGGCCGGAAAATTATGGACAGCAAGGCGGTTACCGATTATCGCCGCCAGGTTTCCGTGGTTTTCCAGGAATCCCTGCTCTTCGATACCACGGTCTTTGAAAATGTGGCATCAGGCCTCAAAATCAGGGGGCTTTCACATAAGGCAAGGGAACCGATCGTAGAAAAATGCCTGGATCGTTTCGGGATTACCCATCTCGGGAGCCGTTCGGCCCGTAAACTCTCCGGAGGCGAAGCCCAGAGAACAAGCCTTGCCCGGGCCTTCGCTACGGACCCGGAAATTATTTTTCTCGACGAACCTTTTTCCTCCCTCGATCCTCCGACACGGGAAGGGTTGATTGTCGATCTGATCCGTATTCTGAAAGAAACGAAAACGACGGCATTGATGGCAACCCATGACCAGTCGGAAGCACTCCGCCTGTCGGATCGCCTTGCGGTCATGAACGGCGGCAAGATCATTCAGATCGGTCCTTGTGCAGAAGTCGTAAACCATCCGGTAAACGAATTCGTGGCTTCATTCATCGGTGTGGAAACGCTCCTGAACGGTACGGTCACAACCTGCCGAAATGGTGTGGTCACCGTCGATGTTTCCGGGCGAACAATTGAAGCCATCGGTGATATCCCTCCGGGGGCATCGGTCACCTGCTGCATCCGGCCGGAGCATGTCATGCTCGTAAAACACCTTAACCAAGGCGTTTCCAGTGCCAGAAACAACATTCCGGCAAAAATCCGAAGCATCCAGACCATGGGGCTTTTCTACAAGATTCATTTGGACTGCGGCTTCCCGATCATCGCTTACCTGACACGCTCCTCCCTTGAAGAGCTCTGTCTGGACAGAGAAAACGATGTCATCGCCTCTTTCAAGGCCACAGCGGTGCATCTTATCCGAACCCAAACAACCTGACCTGAACCTTCGCATTCCATTATCCCACCTGAATTATCCCGATTCCCCACTGGCGGTGCATATCTCTTTCAAGGGCCGCTATCGGCAGGTATTGACTCAGCCCGCATCGATTTACAGCCCATCCGTGATTGACGAAGGGCGGCTTCACTACCCCAGGCAAGCGACGCCCGACCAAAGACAGAAATATACCCGAGATCGCCAGAAGGGTTTCCAGTTAAGTGGTCGCGGGCGACATCACATGTTAAGGTATTCCATATGGAAATCGATATTATTCCCCAGTATTTGATTGACAGCGGGACCCGTTTTTCTTATATTGCCCGCGCGAAAGGGTCATATTGATAACGTTTACGCCTCCTTGTCTGATGCGTGCAGAAGCCGTTCAACCCGGTATTTCCCGTCACCAAACCGGATATCGCAAAAACATTTCCAATAGGCTCGCCGTCGCGGCAAATTTTACATAAGCATTGAGGTGAACATGAAGAAGATCAGAGTGGGCGTGGTAGGAATCGGTCATCTCGGTAATTACCATTTGCAAAAATACCAAAAGATAGACCATGTTGAAATCGCAGGGGTTGTGGATGTCGAACCATCCCGCGCGGGCAAGGCGGCCGGCGCTTTTGACTGCCCGGCATTTTACCGTCACACGGACCTGCTTGATCGGGTCGATGCCGTGAGCATTACCGTTCCCGCCCAACATCACCACTCTGTGGCAAAAGACTTTCTCGCCGCAGGCAAGGACGTCCTGATGGAGAAGCCCTTCACGGCCACACTTGCAGAAGCGGATGATCTGCTTGCCCTGGCTTCCGCGAAAAAGCTTATTTTACAGGTCGGTTTCATCGAGCGATTCAATCCCGCCGTGATGGCACTGAATAAGGTCATCCGCCAACCCATGTTCATCGAGTCGCACCGTCTGCACCCCTTTATCGAACGTGGGACGGATGTGGATGTCGTCCTCGATCTCATGATTCACGATCTTGATCTGATTCTCCATTATGTACCGTCCCCCCTGAAGAACGTCGAAGCCGTAGGGGTATCGGTTCTTTCGGACAATGTCGACATTGCCAATGTCCGCCTGACCTTTGATAACGGATGCGTGGCCAACGTTACGGCGAGCCGCGTGACGCTGAAGCATATGCAGAAGCTCCGCTTTTTCGGCGTTGAAGGCTATCACGCCATAGATTTCAGCAAACGGGAACTTGTTTCCGTAAAAAGGCGAAAAAAACAGGAAGGCGGCATAGAAATCGGGCTCAATGACATTCAGGTCATCCAGCACGACCCCCTCGAGGTGGAAATCCGTTCCTTTATCGACTGCGTTGCCAACAGAACAGAACCCGCCGTTTCCGGGACCGAAGCAAGGAAGTCCCTTGAACTGGCCCTGCTGATCAATGAAAAGATGAAAACCGGAGGTGATCTGCCGTTATGATACCCATGGTCGATCTTAAAAGGCAGTATTTGCAGCTCAAGCCGGAAATTGACGCCGCCGTGCTCGATGTCCTAGCCAACACGCAGTATATCCTGGGACCCAATGTTTCCGAGCTGGAAGCCGAGGTCGCCCGCTATCACGGCCTACCTCATGCGGTAGGCGTCGCCAGCGGTACGGATGCGCTCCTGCTCGCCCTACGGGCTTTGGGTATCGGGCAGGGGGACGAAGTGATCACCACGCCCTTCACCTTCATCGCCACGGCGGAAGTGCTCGGTCTGCTGGGGGCCGTGCCGGTCTTCGTTGATGTTGATCCCGAAACCTTCAATATCGATCCGGCATTGATCGCCCCAGCCATCACCAGCAAGACAAAGGCCATCATACCCGTCCACCTTTTCGGCTACCCGTGCGACATGGATCCGATCCTTGCCGTCGCAAAAGAACACGGACTCAAGGTAATTGAAGACTGCGCCCAGGCTTTCGGTGCCCGATACAAGGGAAAGATCGTGGGAACGTTCGGCGACGCCGGCTGTTTCAGTTTCTTCCCAAGCAAGAACCTAGCGGGCTACGGAGACGGAGGCATGATCATCACGGGCAACGCTGAAGTGGAAGAAGCCCTGCGAATGCTGCGCAATCACGGCAGCGCCGTCCGCTACTATCACCGAATGCTCGGTTACAACAGCCGGCTCGACGAAATCCAGGCCGCCATCATCCGCATCAAGCTTCGCCACATCGATCGCTTCACCGCGGGGAGGCGAAATGCCGCCGATCTTTACAGGAAATACATCCGTCGAACCGACCTGACCTTGCCCCGCGAATCGGATAATTACGATCACGTTTATCATCAGTATACCGTGCTTTCGGAAAGGCGGGACCAAATCCAGGATTCCCTGACCAAGGCAGGCATCGCCAGCGCCATTTATTATCCGGTTCCTCTGCATCAACAGGAGGTTTTCCTCGGCAACGGCGATCATCACGAAATACTCCCTGTAACGGAGACGCTGGCCTTCCGAGTCCTCTCACTGCCGATTTTCCCGGAAATCACGGAAGAAGAGATCCGCCTGATCAGTGAAGCGATCAATGAATGTGCCTGAGCCGGAGAAACATCAAAAAATCATGATCGTCGCGGGAGAGGCATCGGGTGATCTGCATGGCGCCAATCTCGTCCGTGAAATGAAACGCCTCGATCCGTCGCTTTCTTTCTGCGGTATCGGAGGTGCAAGACTGGAAGCGGAAGGGGTACGTCTTCTGGCCCGATCATCCGAAATGGCCGTTGTGGGCATCACGGAGGTCCTGTCGAAACTCCGCTTTATTGTTGAAGTGTTTTTTCGCCTCCGCAAAATAATCTTCAAGGAAAAGCCGCGGCTGATCATCCTGATCGACTATCCCGACTTCAATCTGCGGCTCGCGGCGACGGCAAAACGCTTTGGTGTCAAGGTTTTCTATTATATCAGCCCCCAGGTATGGGCCTGGCGCAAAGGCCGGGTACGTCAAATTCGCCGCATCGTCGACCGGATGGCGGTTATCCTTCCTTTTGAAGAGGCGTTCTACGCACAAGCGGGCTATGACGTCACTTTCGTGGGTCATCCCCTCCTTGACGTCGTGAAATGCAGTGCAACGCGTCCGGAGATCATGGCCAGACTCAAACTGCGGGACAAACACCCTGTCATTGCCCTGTTGCCCGGCAGCCGGGAAAAGGAAGTCAAGGGGCTCTTGCCGACTATGCTGGAAGCGGCTGCGTTACTTGTCCGGGATTTCGCAGATGCGCAGTTCGTCCTGCCACTGGCTGAAACGATCGATCCCCTGATGGTGGACCGGATTCGCCAGAATTACACTGTCCCGGTAACAGTTGTTACGAATAGGATTTACGACACCATCGCCATCGCCGACGCCGCCATGGTTACATCCGGAACGGCCACGCTGGAAACCGCACTGCTGGAAGTCCCCATGGTCATTGTCTATAAAATTTCACCCTTCACGGCCGCGATTGGCAGAAGGATCATCCATCTGGAACATATCGGTCTTGTCAATATCATTGCAGGCCAGACGATCGTCCCGGAGTTGATCCAGGAAGATGTTACCGCGTCACGCCTTGCCGGCGAAATCAGAACGATCCTGCTGGACAAGTCAAAGTTCAATGCGATGCGGCGCGAATTGGCTGATCTCAGAGCTAAGCTGGGTAAAAAGGGCGCCTCGCAACGGACGGCCGAACTTGCCGTGGCACTTTTGAATGAAAGCTGACATTTCTTCTGCTTGGGCCCCTTAATTTCAAAATACAATCGCCAGAAATGACGATGCCCCCCAAAAGCGGCATGGAGGGGTCTCAGCGTAACGTTTCCATTTACCGACCGGGTCTCCCATGGCATACAACATTTTTGGATTCCGGGGCTTAGGTCCTGATGATGCCAAGCTCATAAAAAAAGAGTCTTTTTCAAAAAAGTTGTGCTATAGAACCAAAACCTTCCGGCAGTTTGCCCCAGAAAGCGACTGCAAGCGACCTTTTCTGAGCAGGACCATTCTCTTTTGAACGGATTCTGACGATCGAAGGGGGAACAACAAAATGAAAATTATACGCAGACTCAGTTATGCATTTACCGGTGGCGCCGCAGGCGGTGTCATCGCCGGCCTGACCACTTGGGCATTGACGTACGTGGGGTTCACCGCCCTGCTTGGCATCAGCCTGAGACCGGATTATACAGCGCCCTGGCTTTTTGAGTATGCATTTGGGAGCGGTTTATGGATGCTGCCTCTAATCTTACCCTTTTGGAAAAACAAACCCATCCTGCGTGGATCCGTGTTCAGTCTGCTCCCTTCAGGAGTCATGCTTTTATGGGTATTGCCCGGAATGGGCAAGGGGTGGTTCGGAATGGATTATGGTGCCATGATGCCGATGTGGATCATTTGTCTTTACTGCCTCTACGGCATCATTGCCGCACTCTGGTATAAAGCAGCGCAATAGGAGATACATCACGGGAAAAAAATTATCCCGTGCATACTCGGGAATCCAAATGACCGCGCCCGGGGGGAACGCTTGGCCCATCAGATCCTTTGTAAGCACGGGAATATCTACAACAGGTAAAAATACCTGCCATCATTAAGTTCCCCCCCATGCAGGATGGATGATCAACGCGCCGCGCCCGGGGGGAACGTCAGGCACGCCATCATGCCGATCGCATGGGGGAGAATCCTTTATTTACCCGTTTTGAATGATCGCTGTCCGTCCTTATACAGCGGCGGCCATTTTCTTCTTGGAAAGGTGCTCCAGGATCTCTTTCAACTGACCGGCCTCGAAAGGCTTGGTCATGTAAAAAAGGACGTCCTGCTTTCTTACGATACTCTCCAGTTCGCGCGTATTATATCCGGTCATGGTAATGATGTGAATGTTCGGCAGATGCTTCCGTATTGAAGGAATGAGGTCATAACCCTTCACATCGGGAAGAAAGATATCCAGCAACACCAGGTCGAACACCCCACCCCGCAGAATCTCCATTGCCGTTGATCCAGAATCCGCCGTGACACAGTCATGCCCCCAAAGCTCAAGATATCTTCTGAGGAGGCAAATAAACGGCAATTCATCGTCGACAATAAGAATCTTCATAAAAATAACTGCGCATCCAAAATTTCAATCCATCTGGAATCTACTATATTTGATCAAGATATATGCCAACACATCTAAGTGGCAAAGATCAATCGAGTTCAACAAACGCGGGAGCAAAAAGGAATCGGGTAAATGGTGGTCATAAATGTGTCATATATGACACATTACTTGAGGATACTGGTATTAAAATAAGGATTCAGGGGGGTTAGCGAATTGGGTCATATATGACTCTTTATGCTACTCATTTAACCCATACTGCTTCATTTTCCGAAACAGGGTCTTGCGTGAAACGCCGAGGAGCCCTGCTGTCTTCCCTTTTCGCCACTGCTGTCGGGCAAGAGTTTCCGAAATAAATTGCTTTTCGAATTCCGCCAGGGCCGATTCCAGACTATGTGGCTCATAACCGCGCACCGCGGTGAAAGATGCCTCGGCAAACGGCGTCTCCTGAACACCGGGCAGCAGAAAATCCATCTTCTTATCGGTTAGATAACGCTGAATAGCATTTTGCAGCTCCCGAACGTTACCGGGCCAGTCATAGCCATAAAAGGCCTCCATAACCTTCTCCGGCAGGCGGAACGGTCCGTCATCCTTTCTGTAGAGACCGACGAAATGCTCGACCAGAAGGGGGATGTCTTCCTTGCGTTCCCTCAGGGGCGGCAGCGTAACAGGCAAAACATGAATCCGGTAAAAAAAATCGGGGCGGACCGCCTTGCGATTGACCTGTTCCATGAGATCGCGATTCGTTGCGGCAATAATCCGGATATCCGATTGTTTGACCTTGCTGCTTCCGACCGGGGTGTATCCGCCGCCCTCGATGGCCCGCAAGAGCTTAACCTGAATGTTCAAGCCCAGCTCACCCACCTCATCCAGAAAAAGGGTGCCCCTGTTGGCCAGATCAAGATATCCGTGTTTATCGATGTAAGCCCCGGTAAAGGCCCCTTTCAGATGACCGAAGAACTCGCTTTCCAAAAGCGACTCCGGGATGGCACCGCAATGAACGGTTACAAATTCGTTTCCCCGGCGCTCGCTCATATCATGGATTTCCTTGGCCACGAGTTCCTTGCCCGTTCCGGATTCGCCATAAATAATGACATTGGCCCGTGAACCGGCAGCGCTGATAATCTGCTCATAAACTTTCTGCATGGCCGAGCTTTTGCCGATCAGCCGTCCGAACCGATAACGCTCGCGAATGGAAGCCTTGAGCTTGATATTTTCCAGGCTGAGGCGCTCCTTTTCCTGCTCCAGTGAGGCTTCCTTTAGCTTGTTCTCGGTTGTGTCACGGAGCATGACCATCACCGCCATACCTCCCTCCCATGGTATCCAGGTATAATGAGCGTCCACCCAGATGCTCAGGGTATCCCTCTTGAGGCAAAGACACTGGAAATCTCCCTCCGAATTGTTGTCCGCCGTCGGGAGGTCAACCAACCCGTCGATCCGGCTCTGGTGAGATGCCTGGACCAGGTCACGAAAGCTTTTATTCAGAAGATCTTCCTCCCTATCATAGCCGAACATGCGGAGAAATGAGTTATTGACCAGAATAAACCGTCCCTCCATCAAAAGGCACATACCGTCCGCGACATATTCACACAGAAGACGATATTGTCTTTCCGATTCGGCCAGCAGCTCATTGATCAACACCCGGTGTGTCATGTCCTGGAATAGCTCGACAGCCCCCGCCATGCGGCCCCGCTCGTCATAAAAGGGACCCGCAATGGCGTGCAGCAGTCGTGGTGTCCCGCCATCCGAAGAAAAATACCCGACTGTCTCCCAGGCGTCGGAGAATATTTTGGAGGGAAGCAATTTCTGGTTCTTGTAGAGCAGGGCGATTCCGTCGGTCCGGCGATCCACGATCAGGTCTGCCAGAATCGGGCGTTTTCGGCGGTAAAAAGGTTCCCACTGCCGCCCTGTTCCGATCATCTCCTCGGCTTTGAAACCGGTCAGCAATTCTGCTCCCCGGTTCCAGTGGATTATTTTATGATCCTTTCCGACTGCCACCAAGGCAGTGGGCATATTTTGGAGAATGTTCTTCATATTCACACTTCACTTGCACTAACGAATCCCTGAGATAGCAAAGGTCTTCAGGCTCCGGGCAATCGAAAGGGCGTGCGCATTGTCGACAGCCCTGCCCGTCATATCGGGTTGAGGATGCGGTCAATCACCGTTCTCGCCTGAACCAGGGGGTCGATATAGGTATTTTCCATATCGTATTCGAGGTCACGTTTATTGGACAGGAACGTGATGCGATCCTGCATCCGGTCACGCAGATAGGTCAAATATTTCGAGTCTTTCGTCGGCTTATAGTGCCTGTCATATGAAGCACCGAACAATTCGTTCCCGTTCCTGGGTATTTTTAGACCCTGGAACATTTTCCAGTCCTTCCATTCGATATCATCCCGGCACAATGACGTCACGATTGCCAGGGAAAGCTCCTTGGGAATGTCGATCAAGTGATCGGGAAGCCCGAAGGCGTGGGTGTTCAGGATATAGCAGTCGCAACCCGACTGGAAAAGTTTTTTGAACTGCTGGCAATCCACAACCAGCGGATGGACGCGGAAGGGATTCGCGAAGGGTTCGATCACCAGCTTTTCCAGTTCTTTCGGATCGACGTTTTCCACACCCTTGGCACGCATAGTACTGAGGGATGCCCCCATCCCGACGGCCAGCGCATATTGGCCGACCTTGCACACGGGGGGCAGGCTTGAATCTTTCTGCAACCAGATCACCATGCCCGGCTTTGGACAGGAATCGGCATGATTGAACATGTCGCGCGATTTGAGACAGCGACCGTTTTCGTTGCGAATATCCTGGCCGACGAGCTTTTTGATGCCCTCCGAGACTTCCGTCACGGCAACATTCTGCGCCGAATAAAAATATCGGACAATGGGATCACCGAAAGCCAGTGCATCGGTCTTGTCGAACAGGGAGGGTTCCAGGGCGATACTCAAATCGTGTTCCAGATCGATCAGAAAAGCATCATCATGAATCACCGTCACCCGTTCGTCGCACGCGAGGGTGCCGGCATGGTCATGACTGTTGGTAATGGCGGACTTGCCGGACCCCGACAAGCCGAAAACGGCGACGGGCGGCTTATCCCCGATGGTCTTGATCCCACCGTGGCAGGCAACCATGTTGTTCCGGACACCGATGTTCCAGACCATCGTCAGGGTTCCTTTTTTCCGTTCACCGAAATAACGAAGACCCAGAATGGCAATGCAGTTTTCTATATCGTCGATCACGACGAGACCTTCTTTGAACTCCTTGTGTTTCCATTCGGGATCGACCATAATCATGATGTCGGGTTCGCTGAGTATCCGCGACGTTTCATAAAGCTCCGACCAGGGAGGCATGAAAGGAAAGAAATTGAGTCCCCAATCGAGCATGTTCTTGGCATCCGTTTCGGGACTCAGGATGTGCGCCTTCACCATGAAGGTCGGATGCAGACCTATGATTCCCTCCAGCCAAAGGCAAGGCCTCTTGTTAAGCTGATAAGTTGCCTCCGCCAGAATGCTCATGTACTTATCCCGATCGGCCTTGTCGAAAGTTCGCACCAACCTTCGGGCGCGCGCCGTACGGCCGAAAATCCCGCCGTCGTTGGAAACGGGAATCTTTGCGCCGGCAGGAAGGCCGAAGTGTTCGGGCTTGTACATGGGTTCGGAAGTCATGAACACTTCCGGTTGCCTCGTCGCGTAATAGTACAGTTCCGCCATCGACACCTTTCGCACGGAATTCGCATAAAAGGCGCTCTCAATCATGGCCCGCCAGGGGGATCCCGGAATTTTTCTGATGGTCGCCATCATGGCCTCCTTATTCATTCTCTATCCGTCAGGCCGGTATCAATCCGGCATCCACTCAAATTCATCATGGATTCCGTATTTCGACGGAATGACGGGAATTAAGCTATTAATCTGCCGAAGTCATAACTTGCCTGACAGCATTTAAGGCAAGCATGCAAGGCGGTTTCATATTACGATTTAAAAAGGCCTTTTTCCACTTTGATTTGGCGGGAGCCTTAATTATCGGGAAGAAGGTAACGGCGAGGCGATTATTTACACAATCAGTCTTTTATCGGATCATCTTTATGGCAAGCAGAACAAGGGCCGACATCAGTGCGGCAGCCGGTATCGTCAGAAACCACACAATCAGGATCTTGCGCATGATACCGCTTCTGGCGGCGGCAAGACGCCGGGATGATCCGACACCGACAACCGTCGATGCGAAAACATGGGTGGTGCTGATCGGAACCCCCAGAAGAGAGAAAAAAAAGGTGACAACGGACGAAGACAGGGTTGACACAAACCCCTGCAGGGGCTGCATTTCAAATATCCGATAGCTCCCGCTGCGAATGACCCTCAGGCCTCCGTAGATGGTTCCCATGAACATCGCCAGAGCGCAGACCATTCTAACCCAGAAAGGCACTTCCACAAATGAAACCTGGTTCAGGGAAAACAGGGCCAGAACGATGATTCCCATCGCTTTCTGGGCATCATTCATACCGTGGCTGAGTGCCATGAGCCCGGATGAAAAGACCTGAGCCTTATAGAAAAAATGATCACAGGTACGAGGATGATTTTGCAGGCAGATTCTTACCAACAGCGCCGTCAGCAGGAAGCTTACGGCAAATCCCCCCAGGGGTGTAAAAAGAATCGGCAAAAGGACTTTCCGGCAAATTACCTCATAATTCAGGGCCTCCCAGCCGCCGCACGCGACGGCTGCGCCAAAGATCCCGCCGATCAGGCCATGGAACGACGATGTAGGGAGTTTTAGAAACCTGGTTATGACATGACAGGCAACCGCACCAACCAAAGCGGAAAAAGCCAATGCCGGGCAGTTGGAAATGACCTCCATTTGAACCAGGCCTTTGGCAATGGTCAGGGCCACTTCTATTCCCAACAAGGCCCCCAGCAGATTCATGGACGCACAAAGAATAACCGCTTTGTGTGGAGAGACGATGCGTTCCGATACCAAAGCGGTCATGGTGTTTCCGCTGTCACGGGAACCGTTGGTGAAAGAGAACAGCAGGCCCAGAAACAGGGTAAAGGCGAGGATATACGGGAATTCAGACATATTTCAGCATAATCCCCTCGATGACATGAACCAGCCGCTCCAACCGCGCAAACGCCTCTTCAATCCGGTCGTAGATTTGCGTCCAGACCATGCACACCAAAATTTCCTCATGGTCGGGATTTTTCTGTTGCCACAATTCCTTGACTGCTGACTGTAAGAGCTGGTCCGATTCATCCTTGAGCCTTCCGGCAGCCCTGATCTCCTCATCGGCCTCGCTTTTCATCCTCATACAGTTCAACATCTTGCCGGTTTCATCACCCAGGTCTCGCAGTTCGCAGACAAGGTGCCATGCCGACTCCGTAAAGACCGTGGGCTCATACCTTGAAATCCTTGAAGAAATGGCCCTTACGGCATTGAGAAGTTCTTCCTGGGCCAGGTTTAATTCGTGGATATCACCACGATCGATGGGTGTAATAAAATTGAGGGACAATTTACGGCATATGGCCCGGTAGATGAAATTGCCTTCTTTTTCGATTTCATCAATCTCAGCGCATTTCAGAGGGACATCGGCAGCTCCGGAAAATATTTCTTTCAGGATCTCCATGGCTTCCATGATCTTCCGGTTCTGCTCCGAGAAGAGTTCGAAAAATTTGATTTCTTTGGGAAACAAACTGAACGCCATTTCAATCCAACCTTCCCACTCCCATTCTTTTTGAAGGACCCTTTTTTACATGATGGAATAAAGCGTGTCAACCTAAAACACTGTCATATTAATTATATCGTCAATTATATCAATTCCTTATACAGTTCTTGCGGACCTGCCGAACAAGCATAAACGCTTACCGCCGGGTCATGTTTACCACTCCCCTGTCGGACAAAACCTGTCAAAATATTCGGCATGCATCCGACGGAGGAAGGAAACGTCGTCGGATACTCTTCCTGATCCAGTGGTGTTATCCATAAAAGCAACAAAAAGCTGTCCCGCGGATGGCATTTCATATTTCAGGAAAGGCAGATCATCGACATGGAAGACAAAGATTGTTGCCTGCAGGTTATTCTGCAGGAAAGTCAAGAGGAAGCGAAAATTGCAACCCGATCTTGCCCGTACATCCCGGAAATCCAGGACGACATTAACGACATTCTCCTTCAGGCTAAAATGGATAATCGCACCTATCTGATGGAGCATGAGTGCAAAGAAATCCTGGAGAGTCTGGGAATTTCCACCACAGGTTACCTGGTCGCCGGTTCTGAAGACGAAGCGGTCGCTATGAGCCGGTCCATCGGTTATCCCGTCGTTCTGAAAGTTGTTTCTCCTGATATCGTTCACAAAACGGACGCGGGCGGCGTCAAACTGAACCTCGGAAGCGACGAAGAAGTCAGAGAAGCGTACCGGGAGATGATACAGATTTTCCGTTACCAGCACGTCATCGGAATCTCGGTGCAGAACATGGCTTCCCCGGGTCTGGAAGCAATCATCGGTGTGATCCGGGATCCCAATTTTGGTGCTGTTCTCATGTTCGGTCTGGGAGGTATTTTCGTGGAAGTGCTGCAGGATGTTACCTTCCGTATTTTGCCGGTCAGTCGAAGGGATGTGGAATCCATGATCGGTGAAATCAGGGGACACCGGTTGCTTTCAGGTTATCGGGGACAGCGTGTGGAACGGGAGGCATTGATCGATCTTGTGCTGAAAATCTCTGATCTGGTTACTCTTTTCCCGGAAATTCAAGAACTCGATCTCAACCCGGTATTCCTCTATCAGAAAGGCAATCTGGTCGTCGATGCCAGAATGTTTACCGGCGACATCGCTGAGAAAACAGCAAGACCGGTTGTTCCCCAAAGTCTGCGGGATTTCTTCTATCCCGAAAGCATCGCCGTTCTCGGTGCGTCGGGGGTTCCGGGAAAGCTAGGCTATAATGTTTTACGGAATCTTCTGTTCCACGATTTTCGGGGAAAGCTCTATCCGATCAATGCAAAGGGAGGCGATGTTCAAGGCGTGAAGGCCTATCCAACCATCTCCGATGTTGCCGACCCCATTGATTTGGCAATTGTTATCGTGCCGGCAGTTGCCGCGGAAGAGGCCATTTCCCAATGCTGTACAAAGGGCGTCAAGTATATTGTGGTGGAAACGGCAGGTTTTGCCGAGACGGGAACGGATGGCAAGCACGCCCAGGAACGAATCAGGAAAATCATTGAACGATCCGGCGCACGCCTGCTCGGGCCCAACTGTTCCGGCGTGATCAACACGCACCACAACATGGTTCAGTCTATCGGCCTCATCGAAGAAATGGGAAAGGGCAATATTGGCATGATCGCACAGGCGGGCGTTTACGCAGCAGGTATCCTGACGGGACTCCGCCATGTCATGAATTTCGGGATTGTAGCCACCATCGGCAACAAGATGGATATCAGCGAAACAGATATTCTCGAATATTTGGGCACGGATGATCATATCGATGTGGTCGCTATCTACATGGAAGACGTAACAAGCGGACGGCGCTTCATCGACGTGGCCAGGCATGTCACAGCGAAAAAACCGGTTATCGTGCTGAAGTCTGGCCGAACGGAGGCGGGTCGGAAGGCGGTTGCGTCCCATACCGCCTCGCTAGCCGGAAATGATGAGATCAACGCGGCCGCATTTCGGCAAAGCGGAATTATCCGAGCCCGGGACAACGAACATCTCTTCGGCCTGGTGAAAGCCTTCGCAAGGCAACCGCTTCCGAAACAAAACAGTGTCCTGGTCGTCACCTACACGGGCTCTCTTGGCGTGGCGGCGACAGACACGCTTTATACGAACGGCATGAGACTCGCCGATCTGGAACCGGACCGGAAGGCACAGCTCCTGAAGATCCTACCGGATTATGTAAAAAACCTGAATCCCGTTGATTTCTCGTTCAGCATGGATGCAGACCAATTGGTCCGGACGCTCCAACTGGGAATTGACAGCAATGATGTGGGAGGATTGATCGCGGTTCTCCAGGGAGAAATTCTCACATCCTTCCTGGAACCTTTGCAATCCCTCGATTATAAAGGGAAACCTATCCTGACTTGTGTCGCCTGCAAGGAATTCATGATCAAGGATGTTATTGCCATGGAAAAGGCGGGCTTTCCGGTCTATGCAACCGTTGAGGCGGCTGCGGAAGCCTTGTCCGTCATGTACCACTATGGTCGGACCCGCGCGGAACAAACGGGAGAGGAAACATAAACAGGGTCCCGAAACCCCTCCCCCCCCCCCTTAATTACTACCTCCCAAAGGGAAGGGGGAGGTTGTTTTTCTCACCCCCGGGAAGGTACGGAGCGAGCAGTGCCTTCCCTTGGGTGACATCCTGCCGGATCTGCCGGGCCAGTTGATCAGGCGAAGAGAAACGTGCTTCATCGCGAAGGCGCTCAACAAAATAGACCTGGAGGGATTCCCCGTATATTTCCCCCTCAAAATCAAGAAGATGAACTTCGGTCGTCAATTCGTTGTTCCCGAAGGTGGGATTATAACCGATATTCAGGACTGCTGCGTACCTTTGTTCATTGAACAGAACCAGCGCGGCATAAACCCCCGTACGGGGAATCAGAACTTTTTCCGGCACCAGGTTGGCCGTAGGAAATCCCAGATTCTTACCCCGTCTATACCCTTTAACCACCGTTCCCTTCAGGTTATAGGGCCGTCCCAGAAAATCCGCAGCGTCATTGACCCGCCCTTCAAGGATGAGATTGCGGATAAGAGTGCTGCTAATTACGGCACCACCGACTTTTACGGCATCGATCACAGCCACTTCAAAACCGAGCTGTCTGCCGAAATCCTCCAGAAGCTGCTTTTTCCCTTCCTTGCCACGACCAAAGGTATAATCATGACCGATGAATACCTTTTTGACCCGAAGCCGGTTCCAAAGGACATCGCAGATGAAGGATTGCGCTGTTGTCTGGGCATAATCAAGAGAAAAAGAAATCAGAAAGACCGCGTCGATCCCGATTTCCCGCAACAGAGCCATTTTCTCTTCCAGCGTTGCGATCAGATAAAAGGGACGGCGTCCGGGATGAAGGATCATCTTCGGATGGGGATCAAACGTAATCACAACAGCCTTAGACCTAACGACTCGCGCTTCCTCAATGATCTGATTGAATATATAGCGATGGCCGACATGAACCCCGTCAAAGTTGCCGATGGTGACGTAGGCGTCGTGGAACTCGGGGGTGATTTCCTCTAGGGACGTGAAGATCTTCATCGTTTCGTTCGCTGGCGCAGCCTCCCTGTTTGCGCCCTACCATAGCATTAACTTCGGCAATTTCAAGCTCATTTTTGCCTTGACAAGGATATTGCGCATCGGTATAGAGAACCAGCGTGCCGAAGTGGCGGAATTGGTAGACGCGCTAGGTTCAGGGTCTAGTAGGCGTACGCCTGTCCGAGTTCAAATCTCGGCTTCGGCACCATTTTTTATCGATATCATGATGAACTTCGGGGACTTGGCTTTTTCACCAAGTCCCCCTTTTTGTCTGTGTCTATCACTGCCCGCAAATATGCGCACCTCCAATTTTCGATTATCATCGATGACGATTCGGGTTGTCGGCTGAATCAGGGAGGAAGAATATTCTAATAAAAAGGGAGATATGAGCCTGGTCATGAAATTTCCGGATGATGACACTTATAGGTGCTTATCACAAAAAGAACTTTTACGGATGCCCTGATGGGAAACGGGTTGACACACTTAAGATAAGGCGCAACCAACCTGCCTCATGAATACCCTTTACAAGGGTGGGGAGGAACTGGGGTAGGTGTTTAAGCCTCCCCCAGAGTAAGAGAGGGTTGCCTGGATCATTGACCGCCTTACATGCCCCTATGCCGCGTATTTGTTTTTTCAACGGTTGCCCCTGAATCTTCCAACTGAATCTCTATAATCGGATGGACTCCTCCTGGTCTTATTATCAGCACTTCAGTGCAAAACCCTTTAAAAGATTTCCAGCATATTCATCATCGCTGTGACTGTGATCTCGTATGATGAACCGATACAGCTTGGCAAAGAAATAGTCCTTATGAAAAAGGGGTTAGACCAGAGTTCTACAATAAACAAAAAAGGCCAAGAACTCACAGAAGAGCCGCAATCAAAATAAGACCATTAATAAAATAAAAAGCGCGGATGTAGCCGCCGAAGCGGTCGAGATCCTGCTGGCTGCCTGCCAGGTGAATCTTGTGCCACAGACACACCAGTAACGGAAAAGAAAGCAACGTCCACCAGGCAACAGCAGTGAACCGACCGTAGACAATGAGCAAGACAATGCTTGCATAAATAGTACAGCAGAAAACCCAAAGACCGGCCAGCGCCCGGGTCTTTCCCATACGCACCGCCAGTGTCCGCTTTCCCACCCGTTCGTCCGTTTCGATATCGGGAAGACTCTGGTAGTAAAGAATAAGTGCAACCATCAGGCCGATTGGTAACGAGACCGGCAAGGCGGCAAAATCAGTATGGCCCAAAAGCACCCAGTAAGACCCAAGCACCATGACAGGGCCCATGTTGATCCCGACAAAAACCTCTCCCAAGCCATGATACCCATAGCGAACAGGCGGTGCCACATAAAATAGGCTGCTGAAAGCGGCCAGGACCATCAAAGGCACAATCGCCCACAAATCCAGCAGCCAAGCAAGCCCCAGGCCGATAGCGGAAGCGAGAAGGTAAAGTAGAATGATGGCGGCAAGCAATTCGGAAGCGGTGATTTTCCCGTCCTGAAGGACCCTTGAGCCGCCGATTGAATCGCCCGCATCGGTGCCCTGCAGATGGTCAAAGTAATCGTTGGCGATGTTGGTGGCAAAATGAACCAGAAAAGACCCCAGTAAAACAAATATGAACGGCCAGAGGTGGAAAGATCCCTGTTTGCCTGCCATGACCGCCCCGACCGTCAAAGGAATTAGTGTCGCCACAAAAAAAGGCGGCCGGCTGGCCTGAATCCAAGCTTTTATCTTTTCGGCTTTTCTCATGGATGGCCTATAGCACGAATCTTCGAATCGCGGAAACGATCCTGCGCGGATACTGGACATGAATGTTGTGGGATGCGCCGGGGAAAATACGCACTTTCATGTTCATATGCAATAACAAAGCATTCCGGGCAATTTCGACATACTCCCGGTCCTGCGCACCGCACAAATAAAGAAGGTGGCCGTCTAAGCAAGCGAGACTTCCAAGCAGATATTCCTGCAAACCGATGCTCATGAGATCAAGCGCCTTTTGATATTCGCCTATCGGATGCGCAAGTCTTTCTTTTATCAATCGGTCTCGATGCGCAGTTCCGGCCAAAGTGATAAACATTGGCATGCGGTACCATGAACACAGAAAGGCATAAAACCCTTCACGGCTTTTAATGCCTGAAAGCAGCTTGCGGTCGCGTTGATAACGGGAGGCTCGCTCTTGCCTTTCTGCGATGCCGAACGACGCAGACTCCAGAATCAGCCGTTGCACACAATCAGGCCGGATAAGCGCGATGTGCTGAGCGACACGCCCTCCCATCGAATACCCATACAGAGAAAAAGATCTGATTCCCAGCAAATCAAGATCTTCAAGAATCAGACCGGCAAGATCATCCATGCTCTGAAGCGAAGCCAAACGATCATTCCCGGCAAAAAGCGATGCGCCGTGTCCGGGCAGATCGAAGGCCAGGCAACGCCAACTTTCTGAAAGGGGTTTGATTATTTTTCCAAAAGATGCGGCCCGACCCATGAAGCCGTGCAGAAAAACCAGCACTGGCGCATCAGGACGCCCCTCTTCTTCGTAGTGCAAGCTGGTAATGCATGCATGCTGCCTTGCATTCTCGGCCAGAACTGCCGCACGCGCCGCCACAAGCGGCCGGCTGTATTTCATTGCCACACGATCTTCAGGTATAAGAGAAAGAATTCTTTTGGGGATTTTATAGCCGGGCAGGACAGCCCGTAGTCTTTCAATCATCTCCTTTTCATCCAGAGGCTGCCGGGTTTCCACAAACGCCCAGGGCGTCAGACCGAACTCCCGATGTGACACCGGCACCACAAAAGCGGCGGCAACGCCCTCTTGGAACAGCAGGGCGTTTTCAATTTCCGCAGGCTGAATGTTTTCCCCTCCCGAAATGAAGACGCCATCTTTGCGTCCCAACACAACCAGATTCCCGTCCGGATCGAAATGCCCGTGGTCCGCAGTGGCAAAAAAACGGCTCCGGCGGGGAGTGTCATCTTGAAGGTAGCGACGAAAAAGTGTTCTGCCGCTCAGTATAATCGTTTTGTCTTTGGCTAGGCACACATTGCGGTAACGCAAGGGAACGCCCGCCGTGTGATACGCACGCCGGCTGCTACCCATCGGCACACCCGTGACTTGAGCACAGGATTCCGTCGAACCGTACGTGGGCATGATCGGCAACCCCAGATCAAGGGACCGATCAATCAGCCAGCCCGGCGGAGGTGCCCCCCCCAGCAGAATCGCTTTGGCCTGCCGCAGCAGCGCAATCACTTCATTCTTCTCGAGCAGGCGAATCATCTGAGTCGGCACCAGTGACAGAACACTGGGACGAAACCGGACAATGGCGGCATCCAACGGCATGTCAGGATTAATAAGGACACTTGCCGCCCCACCTAGAAGTGACCGCACCCAGATTAGCACCCCGCCTGCATGAAAAAGGGGCAAACTTAATAGCCAGCGGTCGAAATTCTTCAGTCCGATCGCTTCGTTGGTTCCGAGAGCGCTATGAATAAAATTGCCGACTGTCAGCACGACACCCTTGGGTTTTCCTGTCGAGCCGGAGGTAAACAAGACGCACACTTCACGCCGAAAGGGAACGGACGGACGTTTTTCGGGATCGTCAGCCGTAGCGGGGCGCAGAAGTTTTAACGGCTGCAGAATCGGCGGCCGGTGCTGACCCCCGACGGCTTCATTCGTAACCAGATGATCGATGGATTTGTGCGCCAAGTGTGTCATCAATGGTGTTTTATAGTTATGAGAAATATTCTTTATTAATTCTTTTTC
>CAYPKE010000029.1:0-20929 GCA_964411235.1 uncultured Syntrophales bacterium | reverse complement strand
GAGGACGAGATGACCCGGCCGGTGATGCCGAACATCTTCGTGATGTTGACCGCCGTCGTGTGCACCATGGACTTCAGGTAATCGACGGCGCCGATGGACCGCACGTCGTCCCGGGTCCCGCCGAAAAACGTCTTGTAGATCTCCCGCTGCACCGTGGGGCTGCCGTGGGTGGAGCCGAACGCGACCCCCAGGCGGCCCGACGTGATAAAATCCTCGGGGAGACCGGAGCTTTCCAGGGTTTCCTTCGCCACCTGGCAGGCGTAATAGGCCACGGGACCCATGGTTTTCCGGAACGTCCGTTTGAAATCGTAGGTGACGGGGTAATCGACGGCGCCGAAGACCTTCGAGTGGATATGGCGGGAGAGGAGGCCGTCTTCCTTCAGGGGCCTGATGCCGGACACGCCGTTTTTCAGGCAGTGCAGCATATCCGCCTTCGTCCGCCCGATGGGCGAGATGGCGGCGCGGGCGGTGATGACAACGCGTCTTTCCATAAGGCTCCTGATATTATTTGCTGCCGCGACCGTCGTCCCGGACCTGGAGACTGTGTCCCAATGTCTGAGGCGTCAGCCGAAAAATCCCGTTGCGTTCATACGCTGTCATCCTGAGGTGCCAGCCGAAGAATCTCTATATTTCAATGCCATTAAATGATTAGATTCTTCGCTTTACTCAGAATGGCCTCCTGCTTAATTTGGGTGTTGCGACAAAGCCTCTCGCTCCGGCATCCAGTCAAATGCATGATGGATTCCGTCTTGCGACGGAATGACAGGAATAAAGCAATTAAATTGCCGAAGTAATAAAAAGTCAAGTAACGATTCCGTCACGAAGACGGCCTTTATCCCGGCGCTCCCTGCCTTGTTCGCGCCAGACCCTCGATATAGTCGCAAATCTGGTTGATGGTCCGGATATCCATGGCCTGCTTCTTCTCCTCCTGCGTCAGCTCCGATCCCAGCAGCTTCTCGATCTGCAGCAGCAGCTCCACGGCGTCGATGCTGTCGAACTCGTGTTTATCCCGCAGATCGTCGTCCAGCCCGGGATTTTCGATTTCAAACTCCTTCCGGAAGATCTGCAGAATATGGTCGATAATTTCATTGCGTGTCATGTCGGTTCTCGTTTCCCCCGTATGATTTCTTATTCAGAAGCCGGCATTCATAAGCCGGAGCTGTTTCCTGCCTTCCCCCCTACTTCGGAAACGTTTGCCAAAGCTGCGCCGTCTTCGGATCGATTGCCACGGGACGCCCCCCGGCGTTGACGGCGCAGTGCCTCGTAAACCCCCGGCAGACGATCTTGCCCGACTCCACCTGGGTGATCGTGTAGTCGAAGCGGAGCTTCACCCGTTCGATCTCCGCCGGACGGGTGTGAACGAACATGGGATCGTCGTAGCGCAGGGGTTCGCTGAACGTGATCCCCAGTTCGATGATGGGATAGACGTAGCCGCTCGCCTCGATTTCCCGGTACGGGTAGGCCGCGTCGCGCATGAGGGACGCCCGGCCGAACTCGAAATACCGCAGGTAATTGGCATGGTACACCACGTCGGACCGGTCCGTGTCGGCGTAAAGAGTCCGCTGGGCGCAGCGGTGCCAGACAATGCCCGTTTCCAGGTCCCGGACATAAAGTGGATTCGCTTCAAGGATCTCCGGACGGAACGGTTTCGGTCGCATCTACACCCCCCGAAAAACGATGCAACAGTTGGTCCCGCCGAAGCCGAAGGCGTTCGACAGGGCGATTCCGTGACGTTGCCGGCGGGCGGTGTCCGGCACAAAATCCAGGCCGTCGAAATCCGGGTCCGGCAGGTAATTGATCGTCGGCAGCATGATGCCCTCCTCCATGCCCGCAATCGTCAGGACGTTTTCGATGGCCGCGGCCGCCCCCAGGGAATGGCCGATCTGGGACTTGTTCGACGAGATCGGAATCCGCTCCAGGCAACCGCCGAACACGGACCGCAGGCAGTCGATCTCCGCGCTGTCGCCGGCCATGGTGGAGGTGCCGTGGGCGTTCACATATTCGATGTCCGCCGGCGCCAGACCCGCGTCGTCGACGGCCTCCTCGATGGCGCGGATGACAGTCTGATTGTGAGGGCGGGTGAAATGGTGGGCGTCGGCGCTCCACCCGATGCCCAGGACCTCGGCCCTGGCCTTGAGCCCGTGTGCCCTGACCGCCTCTTCGGCCGCCAGCACAAGCACCCCTGCCCCCTCGGCGACGACGAAGCCCTTGCGGTCCCTGCTGAAAGGCCGGGAAGCCAGGGACGGATCGTCATGAGCCCGGTCGTAGGGATGAATCTTGAGGGTTGCGTTCATATTGGCGAAACCATGGATGATCTCGGGGATAATCGGCATATCGACCCCGCCGGCGAGGGCGAAGTCGCTGTCGCCGTCGCGAATCAGGCGCGCCCCGATGGCGAGGGCATAGTTCGCGGACGCGCACGCCCCCTGGGGCGAAAAAATGGGGCCCGTAAATCCCAACGCCATCGCCGCCTTCCCCGCCGGCAGGTTGGCGCAGATGTTGGGAAGCAGATAGGGGCTGACCTTGAGGGGCCCCCGGTCCCGCAGGTTTTCCACGGCGGCCCGGAAGGCGTCGCTGCCGTTGATGGCCGAGCCGATCAGGCAGGCGGTCTTCGGCGCCGTGTGCCGGTCCATGACCAGCCCCGCATGCTCGAGGGCTTCCCGGCAGACCGCCACCGTGAGAAGCACGAAAGCGGCGTTCCAGTTGTAGACGGACTTTTCATCGGCCAGGCCCAGACGCAGGGGATCCCAGTCGGGGATTTCCCCTACGACATGGCTCAATGTCCTGACGGCACAGCGGGTGATCCGGCGGAATCCCGCCTCTCCCTTCACGGCCCGTTCCCACGTCAGGGGGAACGTTCTCCCGAGCGGTGTAGCGGCGCCGTAGCCGATGACAAATACCCGTCTGTTCTTTGGTGCTTTCATAGCTTGACTGCTTACCCTATTTCCCGCCTGGGATCAACCGGTCTTACGCAGAATCAGGCAGGCGTTGCAGCCGCCGAAGCCGAAGGCGTTCTTCAGGACGTGCTCCTGCGGCAGCTTCCGCATTCCCTCGGCCACGCAGTCGAGGGGGAGGTCGGGGTCCGGCAGGTAATTGATCGTCGGCAGGACCGCCGCCCGTCGCATGCCCTCTATCGCCAGGACCAGCTCCAGTGCCGACGACGCCCCCATGGCATGGCCCGTCTGGGACTTGTTCGCCGAAACGGGGGGAATCTTCCCGCCGAAGATGTCCCGCAGGGCCTCCCATTCGACTTTGTCACCGGCCTTGGTGGAGGTGCCATGGGCATTGATGGCATCGATATCCCCGGCTTTCAAACCGGCGTCGGACAGGGATTCGGCGATGCAGCGCCGGACCGTTTCCAGATTCGGCGCCACGAAATGATGGGCGTCGGATGTCATGGCCCATCCCGCCATCTCCACGACTGGACTCAGGCCATGGGCAGCGGCGAAATCGGCGGCGGCGATAATGACACAGCCGGCCCCCTCGGAAACGACAAACCCGCGCCGGTCTTGCGAAAAGGGCCGGCTGGCCCGTTCCGGCGGCTCTTCCGGCCGGCCTTCCCGGGGCCGGTACGCACCATTCATCGTGGCGAAACCGCCCACGATCGGTTCGACCAGAGGAAAATCCACGGCGCCGCAGATCACGACATCCGCCATGTCCTGGCGGATCAGGAGGGCGCCCATGATCAGGGAGGTGCTGCCGGTTGCGCAGGCGGTGATCGTCGCCGTGATCGGCCCCGTCGCCCCCGTCATGATCGATATTTTCCCTCCCACCATGTTGATGCAGGAATTCGGGTTGGTGAAGGGGTGGGGCAGCCTCCCCTCTGACACGAGGAGCCGGTCCGCCCGCAACACCGCATCGAGGCCGCCGACGGCGGAGCTGAAGGTGATCGCCGTGCGGGGCGCGATAGCAGGGGTGATTTCGATGCCGCTGCGCAAAAGGGCCCGGTGCACCACGAGCATGGCATAGGGGAAAAGCGGGGACGTCCACTGAGCCATGTCCCGGGCAGCCAGAAACGGATAGGACCGGGTGTCGATGGCATCGACCTCCCCGGCGATCCGCACGGGAAATCCCTCCCGCAGGGGGAACCGCGTCAGGGGGGCGATGCCGCTGGCGCCCGCCGCCGCCCGCTCCCACTGCCGGTCCAGGTCCAGCCCCAGGGGGGATACGGCGTCGTAGCCGAGGATTACGGGCCGCTTGCGCCCTGACCGGTCAACGGCAGCCATCGGTTACGTCTACCAGGGAATGAAGCGGTAAAGCTTGGCGAACATCTCGTAGACTTCGATCCAGTTCCGGAGATCTTCCGCCGAACGCAGATGCTCCCGCTTGTTGACCATGACCCAGCTCATGTGGGCCGCGCCGTCCTTGCAGGTCGAGCAGTCCCGGGTCTCGGAGGTGCAGCACCGGTGCATGGTCTTCAGGTCAGACGCCCAGCGGATGAACCGGATGAGCCGCCTGGGCCGGGGGTTCCTCGTGTCCAGGGGTTCCGTCACGGAAGGACACTCTTTCCAGCCGAAGGGTCGCCCCATCATTTTTCCCGTCGTGATGATCTCGTGGTAATAGCGGCACGAAATCACCGTCCGGGGATAGCGGTCTAGCATCCCGTCCATCTCGGCCCGGATATCGCGCAGGTTGTCCTCGGTCCAGGAAAAGCCTTCCACCCCTTCGTCGTTGTTCAGGAGCTGGAAATGGACCTTGAGCCCCGCATCGGCTATCTTACGGACGATCGCTTCAATGCGGCCCACCTGCTTCGGGGTGATCGTGTACAGATAGTAGGTGTAGAGATCGCCCTCATAATGGCGCCGTGATACGGCAAAGGTATCTTTCCCCCGGAGTATTCTTTCGTCTTCCTCATCCCCCCAGAGGGAAATGCCGACCATCATGTCGGGAAAGCGGTCCCGGGGCACCTTGATCTGGCCGTTCGTGGCGCAGTATGTGGGCAACCTGCGATAGAAGGCCTCGACCCGGTCCAGGTACAGGGTCGGTTCCCCGCCGATCAGAATCGCCAGATTGACCCCCCGCTCCTTTTCTCGCTCGACAAAGGCGTGCCATTTCGCGAGGTCCATTTCTTCCGGGGCGGCTTCGTGCTCGCCGGAGGAAAAGAAAAAGCAGCCCTTGCAGCGCAAATTGCAGCGGTTGGTTACATCGTAGATGGAACTGCGAATATTGAGACTGGCAATCTTCCGGTAACGCTCGTGCCAGGTTTCGTCCAGGAGGGAACTGACTGTCTTCATATCCTGTTTCCTTGGGTGCCGTCTTCATGCCGCGGCAGGGGAACGCCTGGCCCCGCATCGGGACCGGGCTTTCCCGGCGGCGCGATCAGGCGGTCGCAAAGGGTCGCCCCCTTCTCGTAACCCATGACCCAGACCGCCAGGTAGGTGTCCACATAATCCAGCCAGGACCGGAATGTTTCCGGGTCCGTCACGTGACGGTACAGGCGCGCCGTCACCACGGCGCTGCCGGAAGCGTAGTGCCGGCAGTCCCCGCAATCGGTATCGGGCACGCAGCAGGCCACGCTCCGGTCCCAGGTGAGGTCCGCCCGGTACTGCCGGAAGGACCGGCCGAGGCCCAGATCCGTGGAACGGTTCATCCGCGGATAAGAGCACCCGTACAGGCGGTGAAGCCCCCGGCTGTCCGTGTGGGCAACCGCATTGTAAGGGGAAAAGAGCGTGTTTCCCGGATACCCACCCATAATGTCCATCATGGCCTGCCGTGAGCGCATGAGGGACGAGGCGTCATGCCGTAAAGGCCCCTTGTAGCCCACGGGGGCGGAAAACATGTTGAAGGTGATCCGGCAATCCCGGCGGGCTATGGTTTCCATGACCTCGTGCACTTCATCGATGTTTTCCCGGGTGAAGGTGTAGACAAAGACCGCCCGGGGGTCCCCCGCGTAATTATCGATCTGCCGTTCCAGCAGGTCTTTCGCCCGGCGGATGCGCAGGCTCGTCTTGTCGTTCCCCCACACGGAAATATGAATCCGGTATCCCACGCTTTCGGGTATACGGAGGTAACCATTGGTGGCGATGCTGCCCAGGGGCATTTCCCGGTAGCAGACCTCGAGCAGTTCCGGCACCAGGGAGGGCTCGGCACCGGCCAGGACGACATAGGTGATCCCCCGGAATTTCTCGTCCTGCATCAGGGTTCGCCATGCTTCGGGATCCCGGTTCTCGGGGGCGAACTGCTTGTCTCCCTCGTAATAGTAGCAGCCGTCGCAGCGGATGTTGCAGCGGTTGGTCATGTCGTAGGTCGATTCCCGCAGGAAAAAGTATTGCCTGACCTTCTCCCACCGCTGACTGATCTCCGGGTCGGCCAGCAGTTCGGAAAATTTCCATTTTCTCTTTTCCGTCCCGTTCCCGGTAATGGCCATGACCTCCGTGCCGTTCATGAATCCGTTATTCCTTCGACAAACTACGCCTTCCGCTTGTGAGCGATATATTCGGCAATCATGCGGAGATTCCGCAACTTAGGGTAATCGTCCTCGTCGATGGTGACGCCGTACTCATCCTGCAGGACCAGGACGACCGTCGCCAGGTCCATGCTGTCCACCCCCAACTCGTCCACGAGATCGAGCTCGGGGTCGAACGTCTCCGGCGTGACATCCTGCAATTTCAGCTCGGCGATGACGATTTCAGCGACCCGGGTGATGAGGGCCTTGCTTTCCGCACTCACGGGCATGCGTTTATCCTCCATTTATTAATATTGCGAATCACGGCATCCGTCGTGAAGGCGGATCAGGCCGCGTTCTTCCCTCCTTCCGCCGGGGAAACGGCGGCGATAAAAATACCGCTGCAGACCATTGTGTCGTCCAGGGAGACCTTGAACGTATAGTGCATCCTGTCCCCCCGCACGGCCGGCGCAAAGGCCAGATCCAGCCGGTCGCCGGGCCTGACGGGAAGCCGGAAGCGGACTCTCCGAACCCCCTCGATGCGGGCGCTTCGTCCCTGCCCGCTCTCCGCTAGCATGACGGCCTCGCGGACCATGGCCAGAATGGCGATTCCCGGGAGAATCGGGTCTCCCGGAAAATGACCGGAAAACCAGAATGACCCGTCCGGGGCCACACCCTGAAAGCGCCCTGCCGAATCCGGCGGGTCCGGCTCACGGTATACGCGGTGCCACGACTCCATCTTTCCTCATCCGGACGCCCTTCGCCGGGGATTTTGCCGGCTTCCCACCCCCAAAGCCCCTCCCGACGGGTTTCCGCCCGAATGGATGGCAATATCATTGATCCCCGCCCGTATCAATACTTTTTTGCGGGGCACAACGCCCCGTGATCATTGGCCATCTTCTTTCGCCGCCGCCATGACGGTTCCAGCCAGAAGCTCCCCCAGGGGAATGATCGTCAGCCCCTTTTCGGCAATTCCGGCAAGAATCTGCGCCACTTCCCCGCGCCAGATCGCGGCGGTTGCCTTTCCTTTCGGGGCGACGTCATGGAGAACCAGGATATCGTCTCCCCGGATTTTTCGGAGAATCCGCCGGGACATCCCCCGGACAAAACGGTTTCCGCCGTCATAAGCGCGGCAGGAGAAAGTGACACAGGACAAGCCGTGCCTTGCCAGGACGGAACCGAGCTTCGGGTTGGTGATCCCCACGGGGGGGCGGAAAATCAGCGGCACGACCCCGAAGGGGCGCAGCGCATCCTGTGTCCTGGCCACCTCCCGGTCCAGCCGTGCCGAAGTCCGGCACATCAGGAAAACATCGTGATGAAAGGAATGGTTCCCGATCTCGTGCCCCTCCGCCAGAATGGCCGCGATGAGGTCGCCGTGGCGCGTGGCCTGTTCCCCCGTCACAAAAAAAGTGGCCCGGACACCATGGCGCCGCAGGAGGTCAAGAAGCAGGGGCGTCGTCTCCGGATCGGGACCGTCATCGAAAGTGAGGGCAACGACGGATCTTCCGGTCCGCCCCCGACTGTATACCTTCAGAAAGAACCCACAGGTGGGGAAAAAGGGCGCCGCCAGGCAAACGACGACAAAGGCCACCAGGGGCAGGGCCGCCATTTCCGGCCGGGTGAGGAAAAGCGCAAAGGCCGCCGCCAGGGCCACCCCGCCGCTGATCTCCGCCGGGGTTATGCTTCTCGCCGTGCCGCCTGTGCCTGTCATCGGATCATGTGCTCCCAGAGGGGACCGACATGGCCCCGCGCGTAGAGGCGGGTGAGCACCCGGGATGTCCTCTCCGCACCGGAGCCGACCATCCAGTTGCCACGCCCTGCCGCATGGCTCTGCAGGAGCCCCATTGCCTCGTCCCGGTTCAGCGCCCCGGACCAGTAAAACGTGGGCTTGAGCAGATCCGTGTCGCGATGAATCTGTCCCTCGCGCAATGCCAGATCGTAAAGTTCCGTATGGGGATAGATTCTGATGCCGCAGAAAACAAAGTAGACCGCGGCACCCAGACCTGATGTCCGGTTCAGGGTCTTCCGCAGCGTGGCCTCGCACTCGCCGGGCCCGCCCAGCATGAGGTAATGGGCAATATGCAGGCCGGCCCCGGCGGCCAGGCGGTGAGCCACCCCGACATCCTCCACGCCGAAGGGCTTCCGGTATGCCTCGAGCATGGTTTCATTCAGGGCCTCCGTGCCGAATTCCACGTGGCGCAGGCCGCAATCGGCCAGGATGCGGTAGTAGTCCCCGGGGGGGCGCGTCGGGGTGAAGAAGGCCCCCCAGGGAACGGTGACCTCCGCTTTCCGAAGCGCCAGGGCGACCGCCAGGCTGTGTTCGTAATCGCCGTTGAATGTCGAATCCGTGATGTAGAGATAACGGGCGCCGGCGTCCTGGAGCGCCCGGGCGGTTTGGGCCACCTCCTCCGGCGGCAAGGGTCGGAACGTCTTGCCCTCGATATGGGGATAGGTGCAGTAGATGCACCGGAAAGGACAGCCCCGTTTGGTCTGCAGGTTGAGCATCCCCCCCGTTCTGAGGTAAAAGGCCGTGTAGGGCCGGTTGGTAAACAATCCCCGTGGAAAAGCGCCCTGCCAGGGTTCGGGAAAGACGATGGCCCCCCCCCTGACGGCCACCCCCGGCAGGCCGGCCGGGTTCTTTTTTCTTTCCAGGGCTTCCAGCAGCAAAGGCAGGCGCTCCCCCTCGCCGACGATCCCGAAATCGGCGTCGAGGCGGCGCATCCAGGCTTCCGGCAAAATCGTGAAGCCGCTGCCGCCGAGAACAATTTTCGCCCGTGTCCGGCCCCGGATCAGGCGGATAATCTCCTCCATGCTTTCGGCAAAGCCCTTCACATGGGTCGAATCCGTGGTGTCGATGTTGCGGATCGAAAGGCCGATCAGGTCCGGCTGCTCCCGGACGAGCATCTCCGCCAGGGCGGCCTCATCCGCCAGGACATTCAGGTCAGCAACGGTAACCTCGTGTGGCGGGGCAATCGCGTTGGCCACATAATCGAGACCGATGGGATAAGTCGGATAGGGATCGGTCATCCTGTTGGTGGAAACGAGCAGGATCTTCAACGCAGCGCCTCCAGCACTTCCCGGCTGAAACGCTCCCGGCCGATGACACGACGGACCACCTGGAAGGCCCCCAGGGTGGTCCCCATGATACCGGGTGCCAGGATGTTCTGACCGGCAAAATACAGGCCCTCCAGGGACGGACGGTTCAGAAAAACGGTCTTCATGACCTGCCGAGAGGAGCGCATGATCCCGTAGGCGGACCCCTCCGGGCTTCCCACCCAGTCGCGGATGGACAGGGGCGTGTAGACATCTATCAGCTCCGGCTCCTTTAGGGGACCGATAAGTCCCCCGGCTTCACCCAGGTATTCGTCGGCCCGGGTCTGCTTCGCCATCTCGTAATCGACACCCCGCCGGCCCGAGCGGGTATCCGACCAGGACTGCCAGTCCCTGATGTCACTGGTGGCCATGACGGTCAGAAGACTCCTGTCCGGCCGGCCGCTTTCACGCAGCTGGAGAAAAAAGCCCCGGTTGAGCGCACCGTCTGCGTCAGGTTGGAGGCGGTAAAGATTGTGCGGCAGGGGCGGATGGGCGGTGCCGTCCAGCGCGGCGGTGACAACCACCAGCCCCTTCGTGTTTTCAAAGGCATCGATGCGTCCCCCCGGTCCGGACCGGAGGCTTCCCGCCGGGAGCATCGCCTTGACCGCCTGCGGATGAATTGCGGCAATGACCTTATCGGCGGCCAACACCCGTCCCGAAGCCAGCCGGACTCCCGTTATCCGGTTATTTCCGGTACGAATGCGCACCGCACCGTCACCGGTGATCAGTTCGCCGCCCAGGGTAAGGAACCGCTTCACAAACGTGTCGGCCGGCGCCGGTCCGCCCCCTTTAACCCTCCAGGAGGACAGGAGATACGAGGCGAGAATCATGTGGTAGTAAAATAAAGGACACTCCCGCAGGGGCACCCCGATCAGGGTGCAGGGAACGCCCAGGACGCTCAAAAGACGGGAAGAGCACGCCAGGCGGTCAAGATGGTCGCCCATGGGGGCCAGCTGATCCAGGGAAACCGTTATTTCACCCGGGGCAAGGAGCATATCCAGGCTGCTGAAATGGCGGGCCACCTCCCGCAGCTGGCGCGTGAGGGCGCGGACACGCCCGAACTCCCGGGGGAACGCGAGGCAGAGGTTTTCCTCGAAAGCATCCAGACCTTCGGGGAGGTCGAAGGTGAAATCATCGAAGACATAGCGGTCGATGGGACTGCCGTTCCCCATCCGCTCCAGGGCAATACCGGAGGAAACCCCCAGGCAATCCCACAAGCGCCGCAGGGGCTGGCCTTCGTCCAGGGAACCGAGGTAATGGATCCCCACGGGGCAGTCGAATCCCTGCCGGCGGTATGATCGCATCAGGCCGCCCGCCGCCTCGTTTTTTTCGACGATGATAACCGCATGGCCGAGTTTGGCCAGAAGGATGCCCGCCGTCAGGCCGCCCGCGCCGGACCCGATGATCACAATGCGCCCCGGTTCGCGACTCAGCATGGGATCACCTCCAGCGCTGTCGCATAATGCCCGAATCCCAGGACCAGGACCCCCCGGCCCTCCAGAAAAGGTGCATGCTTCCCGCAGAAGGCATCCGGCATGCTTCCCTCCTCGACAAAACGGACCGCCAGGACCGCCGCCACGGCCGAAACCGTGGCGAACTCCCCCAGATAACGGCGATACGGCACCACCGGGCGGACCCATTCCACCGCCGCCAGGAAATCCGCGAGCTGCGCGTCACCGGCACCCCGCAGGGTCGACGGAATGCCGGCCAGAATCAGGCCGTACTTATCCCTGATGCGGGCCGCGCCTCCCAGACACGCGACCATGTCCGGGACCGATGAGGCGTCCTGTCCCGTGAAGGCCAGGAAAGCGGGAATGATCCGGCAGGAAGCGCCCGGCGCGCTCCGGCTCAGATGAAGGGCGCCCCCGCCGTCCGCTGTTGCGGAGGGATCGAACAGGGGCGAAAGGCTCTCGTGGTGCTCATCCGCACCGACCAGCAGCAGCGTTTCCGCCCGGCGGTCCAGGCCGGCGCAGAACAAAGCCTGCTCGAACGATGCATCGCCGCCGGTGGTTGTGATATTGGCGCCCGTCGCCAGAAAATGAATCGCCGCCTGGCCTGCCGGCGCATTGTGCACCGAGCCGATAAAATCAGTCGGGCCGGCAAAGCGTTCTCCTGTGTCGAACAGTTTTTTCAGGAAATCGTGCGTCTCGGAGAGCCCCCCCCAGCCGGTGCCGAAATAAACCGCCCCGGGCGATTTTGTCCCGTCGCCGCCGCTGCAGGCGGAAGCCCCCAGGGAAAGGACCAGGCGTGAAAGCCGTTTCAGCCGTCGCACGGCCTTTTCCGAAAGGGGCTTCAGAATCGCCCCGTCCGATACCGTACCTGCTGCCGACTCCCCCCGGGACAAGCGCGCCAGCGTCTCATCCATGTCCCCCGCCCCGGTAAGGCAGGAACGGCCGTGGACAAAAAAACCCGGAAGCGCCGGACCCGGAGATTCCGGCGCCGGCACCGCCGCAACCGGATCATCGGCGCCCTCGCCGAAAACCAGCGCGGCGTTGTTGCCGCCGAAGCCGAACGCGTTGCAGAGCACCCGGGTAACGCGGGCAGCACGGGGGGTGGCGTTCGGCACCATATCAATCCGGGGATCGGCCTCATGGAATCCGACACTCGCCGGGATCAGGCCGTTGCGGATGCACAGAATGGAAACGACCGCTCCCATTGCCCCGGCAGCGGCCAGGGCGTGGCCATAGGCGCCCTTCAGGGAGGAAACGGGCGGAACCGCCCGATTGCCGTACAGGGCTTGAAGCGCCCTGGCTTCGGCCAGATCGTTGTCGGCGGTGCCAGTGCCGTGCAGGTGAATGTAATCGATGGCATCCGCCTGCAGCCATGCGTCGTCCAGGGCCGCCGCCATGGCCCGCCGGGCACCGTCGCCCTCGGGATGGGGGGCGGCGGAATGGTAGGCATCGCAGGAGAGGCCGCCTCCGCAAAGCTCGGCCAGGGCATCGGGCGGTGTCCTGTCGGCGGCCGTCAGCACCAGCATGGCTGCGCCTTCGCCGACGGTCATGCCCCGCCGCGTCCGGTCGAAGGGGCGCGCCCCCGACGGATCGACAAGCTGCAGGGAATGGAAACCGTAATAGGTCAGACGGCAGAGGGCGTCGACCCCTCCGGCGAGCACACGCCTTGCCCGTCCCGACCGGATAAGGTCGCCGGCCAGCTTGAGGGCAACGGAGCCGGACGAACACGCCGTGGAGATCGTCAGAACGGGGCCGCGGCAGCCGAAGCGGCGGGCAACCATTTCCGCAATGGAGGCCGTCCCATGCAGACGGTATGCGTCGGGATTTGTCTCGCCGGCCTGCAGGAGCGCTTCCGTACGGGTCATGCCGCCGGTCGTCGTCCCGATGATCACGGCGTCGGCCGGTTCGCCGCAGGGCTGCATCGCCTCCAGGGCGGCTGCCAGCGCCAGGCCATGGCTGCGGGGCATGCCGTCCGTTAGGGGCAGGGATTCGACTTCACCGACGGGCAGGGAGATTTGAGGTGCCGGGAAAAGGCGAAGGGGCTTAACCGCCCGGGCGGCTTTTCTGACGGCGTGCAAGGTTTCTTCGACGCCGGCGCCGAAAGGGCTGACGATGCCCATCGATGTCACGAAAATACGGGATGGATTCAAGCATTTGTCTCCAGCAGGTGCTGATGGACATGTTCCGCCAGGGCGGCGACGGAGGCGAAAACCTCGATCCCCAGCTCCTTCGTATCGATGATGACGCCGTAATCCTCCTCCAGCATCATGACCAGCTCCAGGACATCGATCGAATCCAGGCCGAGGTCGCCCCCGACAAGCTGGGCATTGATGTCGATATCCGCAGGCGTCACATCGATCAGGTTCAGCTTTTCAATAATCTTGATCTTCAATTCTTCGATCAGTTCGTTCATAATTTTCCTTTTTACCCATGTATTGCTTACGGAACAAAACCCGTCCGCTGTGTCTCCGGCACCAGGCCTTCCGGAGCGGGCATCTCACTTTTCAGGTTCACCGGCATCCTTGACACGGACCTGCTCCGGCCCGAGACTTTTTTCCAGGAAGACCCTGAGCAGCCATTTCAACAAAGCCTTGGCGTAGGGCTTTCCCGCCAGGTACGCGCCGGCATAGAAAACCAGGTTGGACACGCCATACGCCGCGGGTCCGCCGATGAGGACAATCAGGGACTGCCCGGTGTGAAATGCGAGCCAGCCGAGCACGCCGATCAGGGGCCAGCCGAGCACGTAACTGAACAACATGAAAAAGATTCCCAGCATGACCCTGGGGGTCGGCCGGTTCGTATATACACGAATGTCGTCCGCTTCCGCAACGGCTTTTCTGATCATGTCCCGGCGGGCAAGGCTTGCCGCGATGCGCCGGATGGCCTGCTTCATCACCGGTCGTTCATGCCTCCCATCTGCGCCCGAGGAACGGCTCAAAGTGGAACCATTCCCAGGGATGCGCTCTGACAGCCTCTTCCAGGGCATCGGCATAGGTCTGCGCCGCTTCTGCAAGGGCCTTTGGCCGGTCTTTCCTGTTTTTCGCCTCCACATAAAGCGGGGGCAGCATGCGGCAGTGGACGGAGCCTGTTCCCTCGCGGAAAGCAAAGAAAATCAGCAGGGGCGCCCGGGCCAGCAGGGCGAAAATGAAGGGCCCCTCCGGAAGCAGGGCCTCATGGCCGAGAAACCTGACGGCCACACAGCGCTGATCTTCCCGCCACCGGCGATCTCCCGTCAGGGAAACGAGTCCTCCGCTCTTTAGAAAATGAACCCCCTCCACGATGTCCACCGGGGCGCTTCCATCCTGCGCCACCTCGACGATCCTGATCCCCCTCGCGGCGAAATCTTCCTTCTGCCGCGCTTCGATCTGCTCCTTGCCCTTCTTTCCCATATACAGAAGCAGCCTCATTCCCGGAAGCCCCTGTATCCCCGTTTTAAGGAGCTGATGTGCCGCCAGTTCCCAGCAGCCCAGGTGGCTCATGAGAAGGATGGCGCCGGTGCGGCTTCTCACGGCCTCCTCGAGATAAGACCATCCCTCCTGGACAAATTGCATCGGGTACCCCTCGGCAAACAGGATCCGGTCCAGAAACACACGGGTGAACCGATGAAACTGCTTCCAGGCGCAATAAAAATGATAGAAACTGTTCCGCTCCGGAAAAAGGGCGCCGTAAAACCTGACGCTCATGACGACCCGCCGGGGAAAAAGGAAAAAATAACCGGAGGCAACGAACCAGGCGACAAGGCGGAAAAACCATGTTCCCACCCTGCGGGACATGACCGACAGTATCCGGTAAAACCAGTCTCTCACGGCCGTTCCCCCCTCACATGGGCCCTGTCCGGGAACCCATTCCCCCCAGGCAACAAGTGGGCCACGAACCAGATTTCCTCTTCCCCCGGAGCGCTCCGGGCTGCCTCGCTCAATGAAAACCCCGCCTCTTCGAGGATATCCCGAATTTCCTTCTCCGTACGGAACCGGAGCACCCCTTTGCCCGCCCTGATCCTCGCCTCCTCTATCCATCGCTTCCAGGGAACCCTCCTGTCCGTCGGGACGGTGGCCCGGACGACGACGGTCCCGCCGGAGGACAGGTTTTTCCTGATCCGGTCCAGGGTGAGGCGCAGGGCGTCGTCCGGTATCAGATGAATCATGTCCAGCAGCAGTGCCGTATCAGCCTGCTCCGGCAGGTCGGGGAGATCGGGGGCGCCGCCGACCATGACGGAACCGCGGGAGCCGATCACCCGGGAGGCGACGGCGACGCGTTTCGCATCCGGCTCAATTCCGTAGAGCCGGGCCCCCGGATGCAACTCCAGAAGCCAGACCGCCGGAACGCCGTAGCCCGTCCCGATATCGAGGATCACCCGGGGCGATCCTGGGAAGCGCGCCAGACGCGGAAACATCGAGTCCAGGGCGATCTTGAAGCGTGCAAACAGGCGCGGATAGGCTTCCAGATGCCGGTAACGCATGAGCGCCCGGGCCACGTGCCGTTTCGATCCCGCCTGAAGCGGTTCATCCGGCAACAGGACAGGGGCAAAAAGCCGGTGCAGGAGGGGAGGGCCGATCATCAAGGCACCCAGGAAGGAATAGCCGATGCCCAGAACCAAGCCTAAACCGGCGTTCCTGAGCATGACATGATCCGACAAGGCCAAAACCGCCACGCCGAGAAACGTCGTGGCAAAAGCGAGAAGCATGGACTGGCGCACCAGCCCCACGGAGGGATGGGTTCCGTCCTGATAGCGCTGATAGGAGCGCACCAGGTAAAGGGCATAGTCCGTTCCCATGCCGATCACGACCACCGAAACCATGATCAGGGGAATGCCCAGGGGCACCCCCAGGAGATTCAGGGTGCCCAGGGTGCAGATCATGGCGGAAAGCGTGGGCAGAAAGGCGATCAGGGTCAACCGCCAATCCAGGAATACCAGGAAAGTGACCAGGATGCTCAGACTCCCGACAATTGCCGCCATACGGAGAAAAGCGTCCATGAGAACCGAACCAAAGCGCTCGCCGAAAAGGGCGGGATCAAACACGCGAACGTCCGTTCCGGAAAAACGCGCAAAGAAAGCGGCACCGTCATAAGCGGGCCCGGGCACGAGGGAAGCCGCCAGATACCAGGCCGCCTCGCCGTCCCGGTGAGAAGCCCCCATGAACCGCGCAAAGCGCTCCGGCATCGCGACCGTCCCTGGCTTCTCTAGGGCCGTCATCCTCAGGAACGGCTCAAAAGCATCGCCGGCAAAGCCGAGGGCGCCCGCCGCGTTTTCCAGATTCCTTTGCAGTTCGACCCGGCGGTCCGCATCCCAGAATCGTTGCCAGGCCGCGAAATTCTCTTCCCCTGACCTTTCACCGGGGAAGACAAGCGACGGCAGAAAGAACCGGGCAACGCGCTGCGCCCTTCTTTCCTCCGCCAGCATCAGGGCCAGCCGGTCGCTTTTCTCCTGCAGGTCACGCAGCGACGTCCCCTCAACGAGGAGGTAGGTCTTGCTGAAGATATCGCCCCAGACCTCCTGGAAAAGCTGCTCCGCCTTGATGGTTTCCGGTGTCACGGCATTCATCGCCGCGGGATCGACATGAAAAACCGGCCTGGCGAAAAAAAGCATGACCAAGGCAAAACCCAGGGCAAGCCAGGTTTTCCATAATCCCGTGGAGGCGGCCAGCCTGTCGGCGATCATCCGGAGTGGCAAAATCGGCGGCCTTCCGGCCGGCGGCAGGACGGGAAAGACCAAAGGAAAAAACAGGTGGACGAAAAGAAAGGTGAAAACAATGCCCAGGGCGGCAAACTGGCCGATCTGAACAAGGGCCGGGAAACCGGAAAACGACAGGAAGGCGAAACTGACCGCTGTCGTCAGCATCGCCAGCAATCCCAGGTTCCAGACCTCCCGGGACGTTTCCTCTCCCCTTGTCTCGTGACTCCGGTCGAGGAAAAGGAGATAGGTCAGGCCATAATCCACGGCGAAGGCGATAATGGCGCCGCCAAACCCGACGGCCATCAGGGAAACGGAAGCATAAAAAAGGGAGTAGACGAACAGGGCCGCCATGGTACCCGCGAAAGCCGGAAGCAGTGCCAGCAGCCCGATCAGGGGCCGGGAAAAGGATACCAGCAGCAGGAGGGAAATCGCCGCGGTGGCGAAAAGAACAGCCCGCTTCACGCTGCTCCTGGCGTTGTCCTCGTTATCGAGGGCGGCCCGATAGGCGCCCACGGGTGTCAGGGCCAGGCTGCTTCCGGAACCGTATTTTTCTTTCACCTCGCGGTCTACGCGCTCCAGGAAGTCAGCAATCTCCCGGGCAGCGCGGGTGTCCATCCCCGAGTGCAGGGGCTCGGCGACAATGAGCAGGTGCCTCTGGTCCTGCGACAGGAGATGGCCCTGATGGATGGTCACGCCTTCCGCGGGCGCCAGGTCCGCCAGGCGCGACAGGATGAGGTTGCGCAATCCCAGGGGATCCGCGGCGATCAGGTCGGCCTGGCCGATTCCTTCCAGATTCCCGAGGGACAGCAGATGGCTTTCCAGAATCGCCCTGACTTTCTTCGGCTCGAGGAGATCCCGGACTTCTTCGTCCAGTTCCGTCTCGCTGAAGAGAACGGGGAGATGACCCGCAATATGCCGCAGAAGCTCGGGAAAAAGCCGGGCCGTTGATTCGAAGCCGACTTGCCGGAACAGCCCGCTTTCCCTCATCCGCTGCACAACCAGGTCCGCCGCCCCGGTCAGGCGTCCCACATCGCCCCCGGGTTCGGCGATATCGACGGCCACGCGATCCTGGATCGGATGATGGAGAAAGACTTGCCGCCCGTCCAGCAGGACGGGATCGTCCTGGGGCATGCTGTTGAGGATATCCGTATCGAATTGAAGGCGGTAAAGCCCGACGGTGAAAAGGGCCGCGATAACCGCAAGGATGAGAACCGCGGGAAGCCAGCGGATCAGGGACGGGCGACGCTTCATTACTACCCTGCTCGCATAAAGGGCAGGACCAACCACCTGAAGCAAATCAGGCGGCTGAACGTGGCGGCGTTCCGGCAGAAATCCACCCAGCCCCGGTAGTGGGAAACCCTTTCTTTTCCAGGCGCGTAGGTGACGCCCACGGGGGCCTCCCGCACCGGAATTCCCGCCCATCTCGCCCGGACCAGCACTTCGACCTCAAATTGGTAGCGCCTGGCGTCGGCCGGAAGATAAAGGATCTCGGGCAGGGGATAGAGCCGGAACCCGCTTTGCGTGTCCTTCAGGACGGGACCGCCGGAAGCCCACACCCAGAAATTGGAAAAACCGCGTCCGAAACGGCTGGCCAGGGGGACATGGCGGTGTCCCATCCCCTGGCGGTAGCCCACGACTATCGGACGTTCTCCAATGCCGACGACGTCGAACAGATTCCAGGCATCCTCCGGATTGTGCTGGCCGTCGGCGTCGATGGTGAAAACCCATTCCACCCGGCGGGACGCGGCGGCGAAACCCGTCATCAGGGCCGCCCCTTTGCCCAGGTTCTTTTCGTGCCGGAGGATGGTAATCCCGGGAATATGCCGGATGCGCTCGTAGGTTGCGTCCGTTGACCCGTCATCGACGACATAGATGGGAAGCAGCAGGCTCATCGCCTTTCTGATGACCTCGGCCACCTCCCTTTCGTGATTATAGACCGGAATGACAACGGCCGCCCTGTTTTTATCCATGCAGACCCGACAATGCTCCGTCTTGATTCCCAACCGGTATCCCCTTGTTCTCGCCGAAATGACGGGGAAGGCGCCCGTTCCGCTTGCGCCGTTCCGCCCACCGGCAACATTTGATCCGCCCCGATGCCCTCCCGGGCCAGACCGACAGCCCCCATTTCCGGGGGGAGCGGCAGTATAGGAAAAGGGGAGCCATATGTCAATACGCAACAGGGTTGTTGCCGCCTCGGCAGAAATGAAAAAAGCGGCGTTATTACATGATGTTAAAAATGCGGCTCAACACGCCCCGCAGCAACAGCCGCCCGGAGTCCTGCCCGCGAAAGGGAACCAGCCGAAAAACGATGACAGGCAGATACGGAACGGGACCGCACAACACGACAATTTTGTCGAATAAACGACGATTCGACAAAACAGGGAAGTGACCGTTATCATTAAAAAACGATCATCGCATCCGTAAGGGCCTTCGACATTTCTTGCCCTGTCCTGATCTCGCGCATGCAGATATATCCTTTGATTTCAATAAGATACTAAATCTTCTCAGCTTGGCATCAAATCTGCAGTATAGAAACCGAAGCGATCATAATTCGGCAAAAAACATGGGCATGTTGAGCCGATCGAGCATATTTTCCAAGTGGCGGGTTGAGAAACCCTCCTTCCTCTCCAAACGGGGGAGGCCCCAAGCCTCCCCCCTTCCTCCTTCAAAAAAACCGCATTCGACCCGGCGTCATTTTTTTGGTCAGATTTCCCCGCTTCGCTTTTTCATGGCGACGGCGATCGTTTCCGGCGCCCGGATAAAACCCATGAGGTCTTCAAAGGAAGCCTCTTCCTGCAGGAGATCGAGCGGAAGATCCACCTGGAAGGTTTCGTTGATCAGGATCTGCAGGTTGACGGCCGCCATGGAATCCCAGTTGGGAATCTCACCCAGGGTCGTTGCGCTCGTCAGGTCCGTCATATCGCCGACTTCCAGGAATTCTTCCGAAAGAACGGTTTTCAGTTTACGCCAAATATCGGTCATCGTTTGTCCCCAAGACAGAATTTCAGATACGAATCAGGTTCGCCCCCCACGACAGCCCCCCGCCGAATGCAGCCGTCACCACGAGATCCCCCCGCTCTATAACCGCCTTTTCCCTGGCTTCGTCAAGGGCGATCAGCACGGAGGCCGCCGCCGTATTCCCGTACTCCTCGAGATTCATGAAGAAGCGCTCGACGGGAACCTCCAGCGAGGCGGCAATATGGTGAATGATGTGGACATTCGCCTGATGGCAGAGAAAGCACCGGATGGCCTCGCGGGGAACCTGCGCTTCAGCCAGAAGCCGGCGGATGATATCCGGCACCCTTTCAACGGCAAAGGAAAAGACATCGGGTCCCCGCATGCGGAAAAACGCCGCGCGGGGATTGGTCATCCTGCCGTAGGGCAGTTGGGTTCCCCCGGCAGGGACGCAGATCATCTCGCTGCCGCTGCCGTCCGTTTGCAGGAGCGAATGGAGGACCCCCCTGTCCTGATCGTCCCCCGCCTGAAGAAGCAGCGCTCCGGCGCCGTCGCCGAAAAAGGGGTACGTGGCGTAATCCTTCGGATTCAGAATCCGCGAATAGATTTCCGCCGCCACGAGCAGAATGCGCCGGGCCTGGCCGGACCGGATCAGGCCGTCCGCCAGGGCGATGCCGAAGGCGCTCCCGGAGCAGACCGAATTGATGTCGAAGGCAAAGGCGCGCGTCGCACCCAGGAGATACTGAACCCGGGCGGCCGTCGGCGGCTGCAGGCGGTCGGGCGTGGACGTCGCCAGGATAATCGCGTCGATGGCCATCGGAGACGCACCGGCATTCTGCAGGCACCTTTGCGCCGCCCGGAAGGCCAGATCCGACGTGCATTCCTCTTGGGCGGCCACCCGCCGGGCATGGACTCCCGTTTTCTCTCCGATCAGGGGAATCGCCTCCTGGGGAAACTGGACCAGGTCTTCATTGCCGATCCGTTTTTCCGGCAAATAGCTTCCCGTTGCGGCGATAATCGCTTTATGTCCCGTCAACTGTATCTCTCCATGAACACGCCTCAATCAATCGGCTGCGCATCGGATTGCCACCGGTGTCTCCTTTGCAAACCGATGCTGGAATCTGCAGCAAAACGAACAAATTGTCAAGGGGGGGGGCGGCAGGGGGCAACGCACTCGGCCCCACCAGGAAGGCCCATCTTTTTCAGATATCCGGGATCTATACAGGGGTCTTTCTTTTTCCGGCCTGCATGACCGAACTGCGGAATGATTATCGCGAGGAAAGGGAGAAAAGAGACCCGTCGTCAGACAATACATCATGCAACTTCCCGACGCTCCGGTCGGGGTTCTCATGCAGATGCGTAATCAGGGAT
>CAYPKE010000028.1:0-22267 GCA_964411235.1 uncultured Syntrophales bacterium | reverse complement strand
ATTGCCAAAGTGAGTGATGAATAAACAAATCGCAGCTATTTTCGGAAAGATGCCAGAAACTGCGGCTACATTCATTTTCCTCAAAGCATTTAACGAGTTTTTTGATATTCCTCGGCGTATCCTGAATCACGAGCCTTCTGATAAATCCGGATTCCGTGACCCCTTCGTATCCCTTTCTGATCAAAGACTGAAGCCGTTCCCGGTACCCCCTTTTCTGCAATCGATGCTTGTAAATGGCGGAACAATAATTTACGGCTAAACCGATATCATGATTGAGGGCGTATTGTATCAGCCGCAGCGCGGCCATTTCCGATTCGAGGACCGCTATTTCAGGTTGATGTAAAAAAGTGTAGCGACGGTCGATAAAGTTCTGATAGCAATATGGAGAGGCGTAAAGCTGATGTAAATTTAAATGGGCCACTCCCATCGCCTCTAGTCTGGGCAGAATTTTCTTTAAGATTTTCAAATCTTCCGGAATGGCGGGAATTTCCACCGTCACCCTGTCAATAAGGCCGACAGACAGTTCCACGGTCCGCAAGTTATATTTTCTGGCCGCTATATCGAACCGTATCTCGTTCAGGCCAGCCTTTTTCAACATTTTTAACTTTTCGATATCCACCAAATCGCCGTTGGTATACAACCAAACATAGATCCGATTGCCTAATCTTTCCCTAATTTTAGAGATATATGACCTTATTTCTTCGAAGTGCAGGAGTGGTTCCCCTCCGGAGAAACTCACACCCCTGAAATTAAATTTCTCCAGATAGTCGACATAGTCTTCCGGGTTGTCAAAAAGAAGTCCCGATTCCGTCGGTGGTTGATCCTTCATGGCTTTTCGGTCCTGAGGGCAGTAGAAGCAATTCGCCGTACAAAGAGAACCGATAAAAAGGCAGGACCAGCGTCCCTGACCACAAGTCATGCACCCGGGAGACAATCGCCCAATGCAGATTTTATTGCCCTCAAAATGGCTGTTTGTGTTGCCGGATATGGACTGCAACAACACGCTTCTCTTACGGTTTGCGTTCCTGGCTTCCGCTTCCGTCAGCCAGTTCATCCCATGATAGGCCCAGCCGGTAATTTCCTGAACATGTTGAATGTCGGCCATTTTGTTAATCATGTTACGTTCCGTCATGAATCCCCCCTGAGACTTCAACAAGGAGGCGCCGTTTGCGTAATAGTTTCACAAGATCCTTGACATCCTTTTCGATCATCTTATCCGGCGCATTAAACTCGGTAGCCAAATCCGCCACGATTTCCGCCAGGGTTCTTCTGCCGTCCATCCGCAGCCAGAACGCCTGTCCGGTAGAATTAAGCGTGAATAATTTATTTTCGACATCATCCAGACCGGATCCAACCGGAATAATGATGATTTCGCCTTCCAGCTCACGTGTAACGATATCATCGGACGGGGCATAGACGGCCTGCGACAACCGCGGTTTTTTCATCGTATCTCCTTCAAAGAAAAGGGAGACGCCCCGATGAACAGCGCCGAAGCAAAAGATCGGCAAGGACCGGGGCAAGTCAGACCAAAATAAAGAAAACCCTTGGGGTTTTGGAAACCCAAGGGTTCATAAATAAGTAAACCTCGCGATACCAAAAATTATCGTAGTTGTGGCCGCGAATATGACTTGCACTTAGAAAGGCGCAGGAATGGGCCCATGTGCAAAATAACCCTGACTTCTCCCGATCCGGGGAGGTGCAGGGATAGGCCCATGTGCGTAATCACCTTCTCTCTGTCCGATCCCGGACAGCCTTGCCACGTTATCCTTATCGCTGCACCTGAGAACACCGAGCTTCGGTTTCTGCCATTGCTGTTTTTTCTCCATCCTATTCCTCCTTTTTCAATTCAATGCAAATGATGCAGGATTAAACGCAGAAAATCCGCTTCAATCATAAAATCTTCTTGCCGGGGAGTATAGGCATACCAGCGAGGCCTGTCAAGAAATATTGACATCCTGTGCGTGCGTCGTGCGGATGGACGGACAAGATTCCTAACGTGGTTTTCTCTCGCCGAGATAAAGCGAGGCCTCTTCCACGGAAAGGGTGTTGAGGCAATCCTTGGCTTCGATCCATCCCTTACGGGCGATTTTGACTCCCAGGGGCAGATAATCGAATGCTTCGCGCCGATGGATATCGTGCCCCAGGACGATCTTGACTCCCTTTCGCTTCGCCACGAGGCAGTTGCGCCAATCCAGGTCCAGGCGCTGGGGGTTGATATTCAACTCCAGTATTTTTCCGTGCGCCGCCGCCGCATCGATCACCTCACCCATGTTCACCCGGTATGCCTCCCGGGCCAGCAGGAGGCGTCCCGTCGGATGGGCAAGAATAGTTGTAAAGGGGTTGCCGAGAGCCTTGACAATCCGGCGGGCCATTTCTTCTCCGGACATGCCGAAATGTGAGTGAACGGCGGCAATGACGAAATCAAAACAGGACAGGACCTCATCGACGTAGTCAAGGCGCCCATCGGGAAGAATGTCCGATTCGATTCCCTTGAAAATACGGAAAGGCGCATATTCGGCATTCAAATCGTCAATCCGCCGATGCTGCTCAAGGATAGCCTCCACGGAAAGGCCGCCGGCATAAAAAGCCGACCGGCTGTGGTCGCTGATACCGATATAGGCAAACTTCCTTTCCCGGGCCATCTTGACCAGCGTCTCCAGAGAATCGGCCCCGTCGCTTGACTGGGTGTGGAGGTGGAAAAGGCCCCGGATATCCTTTTCCTCAAGCAACCGGGGCAGTTCGCCCCGCTCGGCCGCCTCGATTTCCCCCATGTTCTCGCGCAACTCCGGCGGAATATAAGGCAGCCCGAGGGCCTGGAAAATATCCGACTCATTCCTGCACAACAGATTCTCACCATCTTGGAAAAGGCCGTATTCGTTCATCTTCAGGCCCAGCTGTTTCGCCCGTCCCCGCATGGCCGTGTTGTGTTCCCGGCTGCCCGTGAAATGATGCAGGGCATAGGGGAATTCGGCAGGGGTCACGATCCGCAGATCGCAGTTGATACCCGAGCGCAGAACGACACTGACCTTTGTTTCCCCTTTGGCGGTAATCGATTCGACGGACGGCAGGGCGGCGAAATGATCTGCCAGGTCAAACGGCGAAAGCGATGCCGCCAGGAGGTCGATGTCCTTCACCGTTTCATAACCCCGCCGAAGGGAGCCGGCCAGTTGGACTTCCGTCACACAATCCAGCTTTTGCAGCGACTTGCGCAATGCCTCCGCCTCCCCGATCACCTCCGCGTAGAGCCGCCTTTCCTGATAACGGCGAATATGCCGGATTCCCTCAAGAATCTTGTCCTGGGTTTTTTGTCCAAAACCCGGCAGTTCCGTCAACCGGTTTTCATTGCAGGCGTATTCGAGTTCCCCGACGGTTTCAATGTTCAGATGATCGTGAAGGGCCTTGATTTTTTTCGGGCCCAGGCCGGGAATGCGAAGCATTTCAAAGTGTCCCTGAGGAATGGAGGCTTTCAGGTGCTCGTAATATTCAAGGCGGCCCGTCAGGACCAGTTCCGCAATCTTTTTGCTCAGCGCTTCACCGATGCCCTTGACGGTTTCCAGACGTCCTTCCCGGACCAGGTCCGGAAGGTCCTCATCCAGAACTTCCAGGCTGCGTGCCGCCACCTGGTAGGAACGGACCTTGAAGGGATTTTCCCCCTTGAGTTCAAGCATAAGGGCGATTTCTTCAAGTATTTTCGTAATGTCGCTTGTGGTCATGCCGCGCCCTCAAAAAGGTCATACCTTGTCCCGGCCGGCCGCCTCCAGCGTCCTGACGACCAGACGCCAAAGTTGCTCCTCCGGATTCTTTTCCAACAGAGAACCGTCGGAGAGAAATGCTTGATCCGCCAGGGGAACAAAGACCTGCGGCTGAGGCAGCAGATGCATGTTGACCGCCGTTAAGATCTGCCGCAGAACGAATTGGCCCCGGACGGTTCCCATGGGACCCGTCGAGGCACCGAAAATTGCCGCCCACTTGCCCCCCCAGGCGTTTTTCTTGCCCCGAGAGCCCCAATCGACTGCGTTCTTCAAAACTCCGGAGACGGCGTAATTGTACTCCGGGGAGGCGAAAAGGATAACGTCACTCTCCGCGACCATGGCCTTCAGTTTTTCCACGGACTCCGGCATTCCCGCCATTTCGATGTCAAAATCGTAAACCGGCAGCTCAAGCTCCCGCAAATCCGCCTCCCGCACCTCTGCACCGGCGGCGGAGGCGCATGTCATGGCCGTCTTCAGAAGCATCCGGTTATAGGACCCGCTTCGCAGGCTGCCGCAGATACCCAGAACCTGCAATTTCTGCATCGCTCATCCCCCCTTTGCATTCTCCCGTATTCACTGCCTTGACCACATTCAAACTATCCCGGCGGACATGCCTTCATTCAATGGCATTCGCCAACATCTGCCGTGCTTTCGCAACGAACTTTTTCTTGAGGGACCGGAAACGGAAGCGCTTGATCAGCCCGAAAAGGGGAACCGGCACGATTCCCCGGTTAGCGCGCCGCTGAGTGGATTTTTCTATCCTCCCGTATTGCGCCAGTTCACGTCCCGCCTGCCGGTAGGCTTCGTAGACATCGTATATTTTCGGTACCCGCTCTTCCCGACCCGGCTCCTTGCCGGCGCCCGACAACCTCCCCCCGTTACGGACGAGGAGCCCCACCTGTGGGGCATCGGTAAATTTTGAAAAGGTTGAGAAATAGTCGATGACGTTCCGTGGTGTCTCCCGCTCCAGATTGTCGCAGCAAACCAGCGTCACAAAAGGTTTGGAACAGATTGCGGCGGCGATCTTGTGAAAAATAAGCCCCTTTTGTGAAACCGTGAGCTCCGAAACCACCCCTTTGGCATAGAACCGTTCCAGGAAAGTCTTCAGCAGTCCCGACATGCCGAAAACATAAACCGGTGTGGCGTAAATAACGAGATCGGACGCCTTCATCCGGCGGAAAATAGCGGCAACGTCATCAGTTTGCTCATGCACGCAGGGCCGTTGATTCCTCTTCGACTGGCAGCGGCCGCAGGCGAGACAGCGTTCGATACGGCAATCTGCCAAGTGGACCGTGCTGCACTTTGCCCCTGCCTCCCGCGCCCCCTGAAAGAGCAGCTCGATGAGCAAATTTGTGTATCCCCGATCGCGCCGATAACTGCCGTTAATGGCGGTGATTATCATACATCAAATCCGAAAAAATCCTCCTCAAAACAGAGACATCTTAAAATTTAGGCAACATAGACGAGAACGGTCACGTAATGACAGATGCTTCCGCCCAGGACGAACAGATGCCAGATGCCGTGGGCGGGCCATAATTTCTTATCCAGCCCATAGAAGACCAGCCCTCCCGTATAGAGGAGACCTCCCGCCAGAAGCCAGAGAAATCCTGAAGTCGGCAAGGCGCGCAGGAGGGGGCCCAAGGCGATGATGATCATCCAGCCCATCAGGACATAAACCAGGATCGGCAACAGCCTTTTTTTGTTGTGATAAAAAAAATCCACCACGATGCCAACCAGCGCAAGGCCCCAAACGGCTCCGAAGATGGACCAGCCCCAGGCTCCCTTCAAGGTGACCAGGGTAAAGGGCGTGTAGGTTCCCGCAATCAGCAGGAATATGGCCGTGTGATCACAATAACGGAAAATCCTTTTGGGCAGACCAGTCAGGCCGTGATAGCAGGAGGAGAAAGTATAGAGCAGGACCAGGGTGGCCCCGTAGACGCTGAAGCTGACGATCTTCCAGAGATCACCCTGTTGTGATGCGATGACGACCAGAACAACCAGCCCCACTACAGCCACAAGGGACCCCGCTGCATGGGTCAGGGTGCTGAACAGTTCTCTTTTTTGCGTGGTCGTCAGATCCATATCTGTTTGCCTGCCTTCCTTTGGCCGGAGAAAGCCCCCTGTTCCCTTTTCCGCCTGCCGGACAAAACCTTTTCCGGCGGGTCCATCGACGGCTTTTTCCGCTGACTTCTCGGTCCATCTTATCAACATTTTTAGCGAATTTTTCAAGCGGAAAAGGGGAAGGGAGAAACGGAAGGCTTTCCCGATGCCCCGTATCAGGCATGAGCGGATGCGGTCTATGTCTGCAAGCCACGGTGGAGTCGGGTCGCGCCCATTCGCTCCCGACCGATCAGGGCCGCCCCCAAAGCGCCGGTCAGGTGGCAGAGTTCCGGTGCTCGCACCTCCGCCTGGAGGGATTTCTCAAGGGCCCTGCGAAGACCCTGATTTTGGGCCACACCACCGGTGAACGTAATCCGGCCGCCGATATTCAGACGGTGGGCCATGGCGGTTATACGCCGGGCGATGGCATCATGCAGACCGTTAATGATCTCCTCCTTGCCGCAGCCTGACGCTAAAAGACCGATCACTTCGGATTCCGCGAAGACGGCACACATGCTGTTCAACGGCACGGAGGTCTTGCCTTCTCCCAGCAAGGATAAATCCGTCACATCCAGACCGAGGGCCGCCGCCATCACCTGAAGAAAACGCCCCGTTCCGGCGGCACAACGGTCGTTCATGACAAAATCCAGGACCTTTCCTTCCGGATCGACTTTGATGACCTTGCTGTCCTGACCGCCGATGTCGATGACCGCCGTCGTTTCCGGCTCGAGAAAAACCGCCCCCCGGGCATGGCAGGTAATCTCCGTCACCGTTTTGCTGACAAAGGGAAGGGCGATGCGTCCGTAACCGGTTCCGACCGAGAAGCGGATCGCTTCTTCCCGCAAGCAGGCCTCCTTCATCAGATCATCGAGGGTCCGGCGCGCCGCCTCCCGAGGGCTCCAACCCGTCGGGTGCACCGCATGGAAAATCTTTTCACCATCCAGGATCACGACTTTCGTAGCCACGGATCCGACATCAATGCCGACAATTGCCAAATCAGCCCCTCTCCATCATTTCCACAAACGCTTCCAGCCGAACCCGCAGGGTTTCGCGATCCGCCTGGGAATAGTCGGTTTCGATCTGGATAAACGGCAATCCCCTTTTCCCCTTGACCAGGTTACGCACAGCGACCGATTCGATGTTATAGGTATGGCATGCCTGCCAGGTCAGATCAATGACCCCGTCAACCTGAAAATCGTCGAGCATCCGGTTCAGCAGTTCCAGACGCCCCCTGTTCGGCGACATGACGGAACAGGGAATCCGGAGATAATTTTCTGCCAGCAGGAGCAGGGGATCGCGGGGGTCCGTTTCGTCGATCCGCGAATCGACGGTTTTGTAGCCGCCGCAATTCTCCATGGCCACCACGACGGCCCCGAGACTTTCGACGATTTCTATGACCTTTTCACTGCCTATGCCGACCGGTGTCCCCGTCAGGAGGACCCGCGGGGTCCTTTCATCGCCAACGACACAGCCCGCAGCGCCAGCATCCCGGATTTCCGCCACCAGGGAATCGATCATGCGGATGACTTCCCGCCGGTCCACATGAAATCCCGCCTGGAACGATGCCATCATCATGTCGAGCCCGGAAACCAGGGCTGGTCTGGCACGATTCAAATCAAACAAAGACTTCAGGGCCCGTTTCTCTTCGTTGACCAGATGGATTGCCTCCCGCAATTTTTGATCCGAGAGGGTCGCCTGAAAGAACGCTTCCACCCGCTCCTTAAGCCGGACCAGTTCGCAATGCCAGAGGGAAAGCGCGGAAGGGGCCTCCGCATTGTTCGGCAGGTTCATCACATGCACCGCCTTCAGGCCGGCCAGCCGCTCAAACATCTTTTTCTTGCCGTCGCAGGTGGTTTCCCCGATTACCAAGTCGGAAAAATGAAAAAACGGACAGGTGTCGGTCAGGGCATAGCCGTAGGAGGATTTGATCAACGGACAGAGGTTACGGGGCAACTCGCGCTCCGCGTGGACGATAGGCGCTTCGCGCGTCCCGCAAAGACTTACGGGAACGGCTCCGGCGGCCAGGACCAGTTCCCTTGGACAATAGGTGCAGTAAATACCGGCGACCTTGCGTCCCGCATCCTTGGCCTCCTTGAGTTGGACCATGTTTGCGTCCCGCAGGTCCCGGAACATTTCCAGATGCTTCAGCAACCCCTTTCTCTCCTGTCTCGATTCGTCTTGTCGGCCGGAGGAGAGCCCCTTACTTGTCGCCTGCTCACCATAAAGCCTTTATGACAGGAACTGTATACGCAAAGAGACACGCTTCATTCCAATTCATAATAATTATATTGCATGTCGAATCATTGCCTGAGGCAATAACCCGAAGATTTGGGAATGCTTTGGATGTAACTGAAGATTCGCACAGGCAAAGAAAGGAACGGGTTGCCGGGCATCACAACCGGAAAGAACTAAAAAAGGAATCCCCCCGCTTTTCCCGGATGAGGCCGCATCGCTGTATCGAGCTGACGATCGTATTCATAAAGATCGTCGCGGAAATACACCAGTCCCCCTTCGCCCGTCCAGACGGTGAAATAAACAATATGGACGGGAATCTTTTCCCGCAGGAAAATAACGTGCCGCTGTCCCGAGCGGATTTCCTCGTGAATCTGCTTCCGGCCCCATCCGGTCTCTCCTTTCAGGAGATACTCCGCGAGCTCGACCGGTTTTTCGATCCGGATGCAACCATGGCTGAACGTTCTGCCCTTACGCTGGAAAAGATGGCGGGACGGGGTGTCGTGCATGTACACATCATGCTTGTTGGGAAAGAGAAACTTGATGCGCCCAAGGGGGTTCAGGGGGCCGGCATCCTGAACCAGGCGGTAGGGAAACTTTTTCGGGGTCATCTTTTCCCAGTCGATTTCCGTCGGTGGAATTTCCGGCGCGTCGGGCCGCCAATCGCGGTAGATCCTCAATCCCTGAAGGGTCAGATAGGACGGATCCGTTTTGACCTTCGGAATAATCTCCTTTTCCACGATGCTCCGGGGAACATTCCAAAGCGGATTGATCTCGATCTGGCTTAACCTCTCCGTAAAACTCGGCGTCGGATTGGCTTCCTTGCCGACGATCGTTCGCATCTTCAGAACCGCCTGGTCCCTCTCCAGCACCTTCAACTCAAAGGACGGGATATTGACGAGGATGTGCCGGTCCAGGGTACGGGGCATCCAGCGCCAGCGTTCCATGTTCAGTCGGATCTGCGTGATCCGGTCCTCAACGGGAATGTTGAGAAGCCGCAGCGTTGCAGGACCGACCACGCCGTCTTCCTGGAGATTATGCGCCCGCTGGAAGAAGCGGACCGCCCGCTCCAGAGACGCATCGAACAACTCCCGATGGCGGGCAGGAAGCTCTTTCAATTCGCCCGAGAGTAAAAGCCGCTTCTGCAAAAGAGCCACTCGGGCATCCCGCTGACCTCTCTCCAGCTTTCCCTTGGGAATGAAAGGCCAGCCGCCGGCATCCCGGATATGCCGATAGCGCGCCAGGAGTTCCCGCAGGCGCCGGTATTCCGCCGCGGTGGGCAGGAGATTTTGCAATGCCGCTTCCAATTCCTCCGCCCTGGGGATGTCCGTCAGGGGTGGCATATGCGGTTCGTATGGCTTATGGATCGGCCACTGGTCGGAAAACCGGCCCGGCTCCATCTTGCCCCAGAAAAGATGCGCAGCATAGGCTCGGTAGGCATCCGTCAGCAGGAGGTCCATATCCGCCTGCAATAAAGACCTTGTCGCCGTGTCATGCCTGGCCGGTGAATTCAGAAGGGCTTTGATTTCCTGAATATGGTAGTCCTTGGGCTGAAGACCCTCCGCCTCCGCCTGTTCGAGTATCCGGAGCAAGACCGCCGCAGATTCCGAAAGCTCATCCGCTTGCAGCCAGGCGGGCTGCCAGCCACGGCTTTCGTAAAAGGCCTTCAACTCATCCACACCCCGGAGCAGAGAGGCTCCCCGCACAACCGGCAGGGCCGCCAGGTCCGGGGTAAATCGCGACGCTACGACTTGCGCGAGGCCGGTTGCGATTGCATCTGTGTCTTCGGCCGCCGGTGACTCGGGCGCCGGGGAAGGGGAGGGGACTGCCGTATCCGGTTCCTCCGCCGCGCCCGCAACCTGATCGGCCGCTACAGGGGACGTCGACGTCACCGACTCGATCCGGGCTAAAGGCCGTTGACACGCGCAAAAACAAAGGACCAGGAAAAAGGCGAGCGCCGGAGTGGCCAAGGTCTTCATTATGCGTCGCCGTCTGCCGGGCACAGGGTTACGCCACCAACAGGGGAACGACCTCCCCGGCCTTGCCTAAAATGGTCATATCCAACCCTGGAGAAACGGGCGTCTCCTCCATGTTGATCTCCGCCACAAAGGCACCGCTGCTCTTTGCCAGCGTAGGAAGAAGGGCAACAGGATAGACGATTCCCGAGGTCCCGATCACCAGCATGACCTCGCAGGTTCGCGCGGCCTCATCCGCCTGATTGAGAATCCGGCCGTCCAGGCTTTCGCCGAACCAGACCACATCGGGCCTGAGCAGTCCACCACATGTTTTGCACTTGGGCAGCGTTCCCAAATCAACGGACATATCCTTATAAATCTGGTGACAGGCCGTGCACTGCACCCGCCACAGATTTCCATGGACTTCAAGGACATTTTTTGAACCCGCCCGGTGATGCAGGCCATCCACATTCTGTGTAATCAAAGTGAAATTGGGAACTGTCTTTTCCAGAGCAACCAGGGCCTGATGGGCGGCATTTTCAAAAACCCGGCTGATCAGCCCCCGGCGCCAGTTGTAAAAAGCCCAGACCAGTTCCGGATCCCGGGCGAAGGCCTCGGGCGTCGCCAGATCCGTGGCCCGGTAATGCTCCCAAAGACCGTCGTTCCCGCGAAAGGTGGGCACGCCGCTTTCGGCGGAAATGCCGGCCCCGGTCAGAACCACCACCTTTCGTGCCTGTGCCAGTTGCTCCCGCGCCAGGCTGATCTGCTCTTCACGACCCATCATTATCTTATGCATACGCTCAGCACCTCGATGAGATCCGTCTGTCCCCGGACGATTTTCTCGACGCCGCACTGCAAGAGGGTCTGCATACCTTCGGACATGGCCACCTTACGTATGGCGGCGATGGACTTCCGGGAAATGATCATCTGTTTGATCGTATCCGTTGCCACCAGCAGTTCAAAAAGGCCCATCATTCCCCGGTAACCCGTTTCGTTGCATTCCGGGCAACCCCTCGGACGATACAGAGTGAACCGGTCGTCATACACGATATTCAGGTCTTGAAAAATCCGTTCCCCGCCGTAGCGCAGCAGTTCTTCGTATTCCTCACGTCCGGGATGATATGCCTCCCGGCACAGCGGGCAAAGGGCCCGCACCAGACGCTGGGCCAGGACGCAAAGCAGGGAATCGGAAAAGGCGAAAGGGTCGATCCCGATTTCCAGCAGCCGGACGATGGTTTCCGGGGCGTTGTTTGTATGCAGGGTGCTCAGAACCAGATGTCCTGTTGTCGAGGCTTCGACGCCCATTTTGGCCGTCTCGTAATCACGCATCTCGCCGACCATGATAATGTCCGGATCGGCCCTCAGAAAGGAACGCATGGCGCTGCCGAAGTCCAGCCCGATTTTGTGATGTACCTGCACCTGCCGGATTCCCCGCTGGGTGATCTCTACCGGATCTTCCACCGTCCAGATTTTGACGTTGGGCTTGTTCAGCACCTGCAGAACCGCGTGGGCCGTCGTCGTCTTGCCCGAACCGGTGGGTCCGACGAGCAGAATCAGCCCATAGGGTTTCGTGATCAGTTTGCAGACCCGGCGGTATGCCTCCTCCGGCATGCCCAGATCTTCCAGACTCATGATCTTGCCCCGGGTCAGAATGCGGAGAACGACATCTTCCGTGTATCCATAGGTGGGCATGGTGGCCACACGCAATTCAAGCTCCTCGCCTCCCTGACGCTTGTACATGATCTTGCCGTCCTGGGGCAGGCGCTTTTCCGTGATGTCGAGGTTCGACATGATTTTGACACGGGAAATGATCGGCGCGCGGTATTCGTAGGGAAAAGTCTTGTAGGGAATGCACTCGCCGTCGATTCTCAGGCGCACATTGACCTGGCGTTCCTTCACGTCCGGCTCGATATGAATGTCCGAGGCACGCCTGCTGTAGGCTTCTTCAATCAGGTCATTCACAAGGTTGATGATGTCGGCGTTGATCTCCGCCGCCCCCCCGTTTCTTTCCCCGCCGGTTGTCTCCGGCGGAGGTGAGACACCATAAAAATAATCAATGAATTTGAGAATATCTTCCTTTCCCGCCAGGCAATATTCGACGGACTTGGCCCGCAGCAGTTGCCGGATCATATCCATCTTCAGGATGTTGCCGGGATCATCGACCACTACCGAGACCTGTCCCTGATGCTCTTCCAGAGGAACCCAGAGCGATCGCCTCAGATATTCATAACTCAGGTTGACCAGAAGACTTTCCGGAATGCGGACTTCCCGGCTGAAAACAACGGTGCGACATCCTGCCGTCCTTTCGAGCGCCTGTTTTTCTTCTTCCGGCCACGTGCCGTTCGGTTCGGTCATCTTTCTTTTCACCCGGGCTGTTTTTGTCTCACCCTGCCATGTATGCCTGCACTATACCGCACCCTGATTTCTTTTCAACCCGGTTTTTCACCAAGGATGTGGGGAATCTCCCGTTGCGGCAACCGGTCAAAGCTGCTATACATTTCCGGCCTGCCTGATCCTTGCACAAAGGTGTCAAAGCGGCAAATCCGTACCGAGAGGGTTTCACCATGGAGCATGAATCCCAATACACCCCCTACCGGCAATCCGTCTTCAATGCATGTCAATGGCTTTCCGAAAACGGCTTCTTCGGAACCCGCCGGGGCACGGGGGGCAATGTCTCTCTGCGGGTTGAAAACCGGGAGCTTCTGGCCATCACGCCGACCTCGAAGCCCTATGGCGACCTGTCCGCAGGGCATATCTGCCTGGTCGATTTCAACGAAACCCTCCTTGCCGGACCGTTCCCGCCGTCCATCGAAATTGCCATGCATATCGCCGTTTACCGGGCGCGCCCAGAGGCGCAGGCCGTCGTGCATACGCACCAGAGCTACGCGAGCGTTTTTGCCGTTCTTAACCACCCGCTTCCAGCCCTGTTCGAGGAAGTCCTGATCAAGCTCGGCCCACGGATCGAGATCGTGCCCTTCGCGCCTTCAGGGAGCCGTGACCTGGCGGAACGCGTTGCGGAGGCGATGCAGAACGGCGCCTGGGGGTACATCATTCAAAATCACGGCGCCCTGGTCCTGGGGCGCAACGTGGACGAAGCCCTCCTGAATGCGGAACTTCTGGAAAAGCTCTGCCGGGTTTACTACCGTGCGCTGGCGACGGGCCTTCCCGTCACGGGCCTGCCTTCTAGCATATCTGTGCCTTTTCGAATGTAGAAACACGTCTCCGGAAACCGGAATCACGGGGACCGCCGCGGATGACCGGTGCCTGTAATGGACCGGCCTGTGAAGGTATTTTTGTGCTGGAGGGGTTTTTCAGATCGGAACAGAGGTCCTCAAAACCTCGAGAAACCGTTTGTGGTAGTTCAGCATGTGCAGGTGCTTGCGGTAAATCAGGTAAAAACGACGAGAGATGTTGCCGCCTTCCAGGGGAACCACGGACAGCACGCCCTGCTTCAGTTCCCGTTCCACCGCGTAGTGGGAAATGATGGACAGACCCAGGCCCGCAATGACAGCCTCCTTGACCGCCTCGGAACTGCCCATTTCACCGACGATATTGAAGGCGGGCAGGCCGATGCGAAATTGTTTCTGCAGGTATCCTTCGATATTATCCCGTGTTGCCGATCCTCTTTCACGGACAACAAAAGGTTCTTTCACAAGCCGTTCCATGGAAACGGGCTTGCCGCTATCCAGGCCCGGGTAATCCATAGGGGCGATGAGGACCAATTCATCTTCCCATAAAGCTTCCCCAACAAGGCGCTTGTCATAGGGCTCCTTTCCGATCACCCCTATTTCGGCCTGCCCGTTGATGATCAACTGCTGCGTTTCCTCACTGTCACAGGTCTGAAGATGGACCCGGATTTTCGGATAAGTTTTCCTCAACCGGCCGAGCAACCGCGGAAGGATATACGTCGCCGGAATGGTGCTCGCCGAAAGAAAGATGTGCCCGGCGTCATGTTCACGGATTTCCAGAATTTTTTCCTTTGCTTCCTCGCGAAGACGGAGCATCCGCTTAGAGTAGTTATAGAGAATCTGCCCTTCCGGCGTAAGGGACAGGCCCTTGCTGGCCCGGTTGATAATCCTTGTTCCGACTGCATCCTCCAGGTTCTTGATGTGCTTGGTCAGGGTGGGCTGGGTGAGGAACATCTTGTCGGCCGCCCGGGTGAAACTGCCTGCGTCCACTAATTGATTCAGGGCCTCGAGCTGCTGCATGGTGATATTTTTAAAGGTATCGTAACCCATGGCGGGACCATATCATAAGAAGAATACAGACGCAAAATTCTTTTAGAGAGAGGATTAACCGGATTCTATGGTAAAAGCACATACAATGTTTCAAGTGAAGGGGCGTCTATCGGGGATTTTCTATCCCATCAAAGAGGCCGGGCTTTCCCGGAAAGCATCCATCTCCAGCAGGATATCATGATTATAGGGCTCAAGGTTGATCCATATGGTGCCGCCGCACATGTCCCCACCGCGTCTACCATGCTGCTCACACAGGTCAATGAGAAGCGTCCGTTGCTTTCCAGACAACAGCAGGCATTGGCTTGCTGCGTCACACGCCTGCTGTTCACTGTATCCGCCGCCCAAGGACCCGAAAGTGCGGCCGTCGGCAAAAACCAGCATCTTGGCCCCGACTGCACGAGGGGTCGATCCCTGCGCGTCAATGATCGTCACCAGACAGACGGGGGTGCCGCGATGTATCTCCGCCGCTAACTGCTCATATATCTGACGGTCACTCATGACACGACTTCCATCCCCTTTCTTATCCTGCGCGCCTTCTCAGCGCCTTTCTTCCGTACGCAGATCAGCTCGGCCATGATCGAGGCTGCGATCTCCTCGGGAGATTCCGCCCCAATGGGAAGGCCGACAGGCGTAAAAAGGCCGGCCAATTTTGCCGCCTTTACCCCCTGCTTCTGAAGCATTTCAATAACGATATTTACTCTTCTGCGACTCCCGATCAGACCGACATAGGCGGCGTCACTTTTACGATTCAGGATTTCAGCGAGGCACGCGGCATCATGCTCATGCCCGCGGGTAATCAGCACAACATAGGTTGATGCATTAATGGGGAGGTTCCTGAGAGTCGGCACAAAATCTTCCGCGATGACTTCGCATCCGGGAAATCTTGCCGGATGCGCAACATCCGGACGGTCATCAATCACAATCACATGGAAACCTAATTCCACGGCAAATTTGGCCAAGGGGACAGCAATATGACCGGCACCGCAGATAATAATCATGACATCCGATGTCAGGATATCAAAAAATACTTTGACCCCTCCGGGAAAACGGAAGACCTTTTTCCGCTTATCTTTCAGTGCCTTCAGCGCTTCCTGGCGGATTGCATCCTCCATAACGGTATCCGACAACTTACCGTCCGTCTTGCCGTTAGGATAAATGATGATTTTATATCCCGCAGGGACACCGGGCAAATCGGATTCAACAACAGTGGCAAGACAGAAACGCCCGTCCCGGGCCAGCAGTCTCTGTATTTTATTCTCAACCTCCACCATCAGTCCCCTTAATTTCTATGCTGAACTTCACGATCAAGACCAGAGAAAGGTCGTGAATTCATTATTGCAAGACGCATCTCCTCCGGCGTTCCCACAATCACATTGACGCCGCCGTAATCCTGCTGCAGACGGAAAAGGTGAGACAGGGGCATCCCCAGGATATGACAGAGAATGACTCGGTTAACCCCGGCATGCCCGACCAAAAGCATATGCCCGTTTGCTTGGCTCATCAGCCTACAAAAATGAGGGATAATCCGCACGGCGAGGTCATGAAAGCTCTCTCCTTCAGGGGGCCGAAAGTTCACCAGATCGGCACCCCGCTTTCTGTATTCCTCCGGATATTGGCTGCGTACCGCTTCCATGGCCAAACCATCCCATTGCCCCAAATGGATTTCTTTGAATTCCGGCAGCGGATGCACCAAATTCTCTCGTTCGCCCGCAATAATGCTTGCCGTATGTTGAGAACGCTGCAAATCACTACAATAGATGCCGCTGAAAGGGACTTTTTTCAACACGCGGGCAAGCCCGGCCGCTTGCCGGATTCCCTGTTCATTCAGAGGATAATCGGTCTGACCGATGTACCGTTTGACTGCGTCCGGTCGGCAGTCGGCATGTCTGAGCAAATAGAGAACCACGCTACACGACTTCCCGCTTCCTGCATTCATCGCAACCCAGCAGCTCCTCCACCGATTGCCCCAGCATGGACACGATGCGCTCTTGAATCAACAAAGCATTCTGCAGGCGGCGTTCGACATTTTTACTGACAGCCGGATCACCGCCGTATCGCTGCTGTGCTGCCATAAACCGTTCCCTGAGCGAAACCGCCTGTGTATCCCGGACCAGTTTATCCGCCAGGTAGAGGATTTCCCTTTCCCGAATCGGATCGCCGGCGTTTAAGACAATATCCGTATGTGCGCGGACAACGTCTGCAACGGCCGGGAATCCCCAATGTCGAATCATCTCGGCGCCTCTTTCAGCGTGATCGGGCTGGCCCTTGGCAATATCGTGCAGAAGACCCGCCGCCTTCAAAAGATTAAGATCCTGACCGCTCCCCACCTTATTCAGTGCTTTTCCCAGCTTGACCGCGACTTTCGACACCGCCTGACTGTGATTCAGGATATCCTTCTGGGCATTAAATATGATCATCAGGGCCTGACATTCCCTTTCATTGGGGATGTCGGGCATTAAAAATTTTTCTTTTATCATCCGGTAATCTTCCTCTACATCCATATCCAGGAGGATATTCCCATCCGGCACAGCCCAATCCAGTGCTCCTTTTTCCCTTTTCGCGAGAACTGCCCGAAGCCCGCCGCTTCCCTCCCAATAGCGAATGTCCCGGACCAACCTCCTGCTGATCAGGGGAGGATGGCCGCGCTCTTCCAGAAAGCAGGGGTAAGCGATATCCGGCTCTCTTTGTCGAAACAGATCGATCAGACTATGAATGGTGGTGGGACGGACAAGCGGGATATCCACAGGAAGGATGAAAAATGCATCCACAGATTCGTCCAGCGTTTGGACGGCCGCCTGGACGGAAGAGAACATACCTTGCTTGAAGCGGGCATTCTCGATGCTCCGAACACCCAGCACCCTCAGGACCGGTTCGAGATCGACGGCGCGGTAGCCGGTAACCACCCGTATCTCGTTTACACCAGCCTTTCGGAATAGAGTGACTGCATATTCCAGGACAAACGTATCGCCCAGCGGGAGAAGCGGCTTAAACATGCCCATGCGGGAGGAAAACCCTGCGGCAAGAATGAAGGCAATCAGATTTTTTCCCATCATTTTTCGATATCGGCAAGCAGATTGTCGCTAACCGAATTTATTTTCATAACTTATTGATATGAATTAACAAGAGTCATTGAGGCCCCCCTCTTGGCAGGCCCCAATGACTCTTGGGTTTAATAAGTCATACCCTTATCTTTGATGGTCTTCAAAATAAGCTCCGGCGTAATCGGTGATTCCGTAAACTGGATGCCGATGGCGTTGTAAATGGCGTTGGCTGTGGCGCCGATGGGATTGACAAGACCCATTTCGCCGCAACTCTTGGCGCCGTATGGACCGAGCGGATCGGGCTGCTCAACCAGAATGACCTTCATCGGCGGCAGGTCTGAGGGACCCAGCATCTTGTAGTCCGTGAAGTTGCTGTTCAGGCAAAGGCCGTTTTTATCGTAATAGGTTTCTTCTGTCAGAACATTGCCTAACCCATGCTGGGCGCCGCCTTCCAACTGACCTTCGACACTTTTGGGATTGATGGCCCGCCCGATATCATAGGCCGTCACAAATTCCAGCAGCTTCACTTCACCGGTTTCCGTATCGACTTCCACTTCAACGAAGATAGCCGACCAGGGAGGCGAATGATGCGGGGGGAAGAAGCTCTCATAACCCTGAATCTGGCCGGGATGGCCGATAGGTTTCCCCGTCGCCGGATCAATAAAGTTGTAGACGCCTTGGGTTGTAATCGTCTTAACGTCGATGGACTTCTCTGGGCTTCCCTTCACGAAAATCTTCTTGTCTTTCATTTCCAGATCTTCGGTTCTGCATTCCAAAGCTTCGGCGGCTCTTTCCAAAAACTGCGCCGTCACTTTTTCGCAAGCCGACTTGATTGCCAATCCGCCCACATAAATGGTCCGGCTGGCATGGGCGCCGATGTCAAAGCCGGCGGCGTCGGAGTTGCCCACCAGCATATGGACATCCTCCATCGGGAAGCCTAAAGTTTCAGCGGCAATTTGATGCAGAGCCGTATGAGCGCCCGTTCCCAGATCCGAGCAGTTGACAATGACTTCGGCCGTTGCATCTTCATTGACTTTCACCGTTGCTGTAGTGTGTTCCAGAAGCATCGGCATCGCGCCACTCGTATGCGTAGCCAGGGCAACGCCGACACCGCGGCGCTTTTTACCGGTCTGGTTGGCGTATTTGGCCCTTTTCTCTTTCCATCCGATCGCCTCGGCGCCCTTGGCAATGCACTCGTCAATTGCGCAGGAAGGATATTTGAATCCGAGAATCCACGTATCGTCGCCTATGCCCTTATGCCATTTCATACGCCATTCAACCGGATCGATACCCAACTTATTACAGGCCCGGTCGATCAACTGCTCCGAAGGAAAGTTGGTTTGGGGATTTCCGTAACCCCTGTAGGCCCCGCAAGGAACCTGATTAGTAAAGAAGGCTTCGCCTTCATAATTACAAGCACCGTACTTGTAAGTACCAAGAAGCCAAGCGCCTGTGGTAAAGGGAACACCGGAAGCCTGGGTGAAATAGCCCCCCGTGTAGGCCTTAAACTTAGCCTGGCAAGCAACGGGCGTCCCGTCATTCTTGAACCCCATTTTCATCCAGTATTTACCGGGATGGCGGCTCTCGGATGCAACCCAATCTTCTTCCCTGAGCTGCTGTACCTTTACATAATGCCCCGGCACGGCCATCGCCATGGCGCAGCATTCGGGCTCACTGATCATGCCCAGGCGAACACCGAAGCCGCCGCCCACAACCGTCTGATGAATTTTTACCCTGCTCATGGGTAAATCGAAAAGCCGGGCCAACTTCGGGTGAACGCATTTCGGCATCTGGGTCGAGGTCCAGCAGTGCAGACGGCCCTGGGCATCATAAAGAGCCACATAGGCATTGGGCTCCATCTGGCATTGCTTCTGCTTCGGAACATAAAAGGTGTCTTCGACGATCAGATCGGCATTCTTCATTTCCGCTTCGGCGTCGCCCCAGCCGTAAACGTTATTGGGGAACATTGCCGCCGGCAATTGGAAAGCCTTATTCCCCGGCTTCGCCGGGTGGAACTGCACTGCATCAGGCTTCGCGGATTCCTCCGCCGTCAGGTAGACCGGCAGGGGTTCATACTCGACAACGATTTTTGCCGCTGCCCTTTCCGCCGCCTCTTCCGTTTTGGCGATAATCCCGCAAATTTTGTCGCCCTGATGTTTGATGTAATCTGAGAAAAGATGAATGTCCTCCAGATCGCCCAGCATCTGTCCCACCGGCTCCGGAACCATGATGTCCAGCACGCCCGTATTATAGGTTTTCTGAGTCACATCCTTCGGTCCCAGAATTTTCACCACACCGGGCATTTTGGCGGCTTCCGAAAAATCCAGCTTCGTCACCTTCGCATGGGCATATTCCCAACACCGGACAATCTTGCCATACAGCATCCCGGGAAAAACCAAATCCGCGGCATACATCGCCTGACCTAAGACTTTTTCTTTAGCGTCGATCTTGGGTACACTCTTCCCAACAATAGAAAGTTCGCTCATGAATATCCTCCTTTCCTTCCCTTAACGTGTGGAGGCCATGACTTCGCTGGCCTTCTGAATCGCCTGTACGATCTTCACATATCCCGTACAACGGCAGATATTCCCCTCCAGCTCGCGGCGGATATCCTCCTCCGTCGGTTTCGGGTTCTTCGCCAGGATACTCACGGACTTCATGACCATACCGGGCGTGCAATATCCACACTGAATCGCCCCTTCACTTACAAAGGCCTCCTGCACCGGGTGCAACTTACCGTCCTCATCCAGACCTGCTACCGTCGTGATCTTTGCGCCGTCCATCGTCGCCGCCAGGGTCAGACAGGCCAATATGCTCTTTCCCCCCTCCAGCAGTACCGTGCAGGCCCCGCATTCGCCCGTGCCGCAGCCGTACTTCGTCTCCGGCATCCCCAGATCTTCTCTGAGGACCTGGAGCAGTGTCCGGTTCACCGCAACGTTCAGGCTATACGCTTCTCCATTGACATATAGTGTTATGGAACGAGTCTTCATCTTCTTCTCCTTATCGTCTTGGTTAGTCAATTTGGTCTATGCGAGGGCCTTCTCAATGGTCCGCTTCAGCAGCACACCGGATACCTCCTTGCGGTACCAGGCCGTCGAGCGAACATCATCAATGGGAGTCACTTCCGCGCTGACCGCCGCTGCCACATCTTTCAGCACGCTCTCATTGATTTCCTTACCTTTCAAGATATCCTCGGCCTTCTTCACCCGCACAGTCGTCGGCGCCACGCAACCGACCGCAAGACGCGCTCCCTGGCAGACATTGCCCGCCATATTCAAACAGACCGCGGCGTTCAGCTTCGCAAGGTCCTGATCCACACGGGTCATCCTTGTAAATGCGGATTTCCCGACATTTGCGGAAATCTTGAACTCTACCGCAAACTCGAAGGGCTGACGCGCCGTCGCCCGATATCCGGTCCAGAAATTGTCAATGTCCACTTCCCTCCGGCCGGCCGCCCCCTGAAGCACCACCGTGCCCCCCAAAGCCAATGCTGCGACACAACAATCTCCCGCCGGCGATGCTCTTAGGATATTTCCGACTACCGTCGCGCTGTTCCGTGTCTGAGGTGTCCCATTCACGCTGGTGGACTGCCATAGGGCAGGATAATTCTTCTTTACATCCGCATTTTCAGATACCTGCGCCAAGGTAGCCATCGCCCCAATCCTCAGGCCGTCTTGCGGATCGTAAATCACGTAATCCAAGCCGGGTACATCCGACAGAGACAGAACATAGTCTGATTTCAGTCCCGCCTTCATCAGCACCAGAAGATCGGTTCCTCCGGCCATCACCGCTGCCTTGTTTTGATATTTACCCAGCATTTCCACGGCTTCAGGAATGCTCTGAGGTACCAGTAGATCGAATTCTGGCAAAATACGACTGCTCATACAATAACCTCCTCCTATGGTATTTAGCCATGCAAGTGTCTTTTTTTCTTAAACTATAACTGCAGGCAAGCCCGATGCTTACCCCCCCATGAAACGAACCCCTTCACCTCCTTTCATTTTGTTATGACCAACACCTTTTTTATGCTGCGAAGGACACCTTATTCTATCCCGGGAAACGCTGTCTCCCCGGTCACAAGCAACAATGACTCCCGAAAAGGAAGTGGCATACCGGGATCGGAATTGATATCGATTGCCCCTCCACCCTGTTATGCGAAGCGTTTGACTTCTGAATTTCCCACAGGATGGATGAGCCGGGGGGGGCGGGCCATCCATCCTGTGCCATAAGGGAAATTATCTATGAGAAGAGCCCTTGCTGGGGCGTTTCTCCATGAAGAGAAAGACAGTAAAGCGTTCTATCTGATAAACAATTGAGACCATATTAAGTCAAATTCATAATCATGATTTTATGCCGATCATGATTCTTAATAGGCATGAGTATAATTCATGATAAAAAATAAATTATACTTATATACGTGTACTTACATTAAGATACATAGAATTTAGATAATTATGATTGCATTCTGGCGAAGTTTTATATTAAGTTTTTTCGTCAATTCTGACCCAGGGGGTATGGCATGGTTAAAATAGATGTCGTCAATAACGGTGAAAGCTTCCAGAAAATCCTGCAGGAAGAGGAGAAGCTGATTGTTCTGATCTATGCATCCTGGTGTCCTTTCTGCACAAAGTTCCTCCCCGTTTTCAAACAATATGCAGAAAGCAACCCGCAGCTTTATCTGATGCTTCAAGATGATGATGAAAAGATGGCAATCCCATACGCCGTGAATATCTATCCATCGATCATCTTTTTTCATAACGGAGCGATAACCAAGAGATTGGATGGCATCCCCGGGAGGGGGTTGCAGGCAAAGCAATTCAAGCAATTTATAGATCAGTTGAAAATTCCAACCGAACGAAGAACCTAATACTAAATCAAGAACGGAGAGGATTATGCTTGACAAAAATGGGTGGCATATCGATGAGAAGACAGCCTTCGCTGAAGCGCGG
>CAYPKE010000027.1:19579-22348 GCA_964411235.1 uncultured Syntrophales bacterium | reverse complement strand
CGGGTCTCATGATGAAGGTCCATACAAGCAACTTCCGAATCGTGGGCTTCACGGAGGAGGCGCCCCTTGAAGTCTTGGTGGCGCTCGGCAGAAAATACGCCATACCCGTGATGGACGATCTGGGAAGCGGCTGCATGCTCGATCTTCATCTTTATGGATTGGGTGGTGAACCGACGGTGAGGGAGGTTGTCAGCACCGGGGTGGATGTGGTGACGATCAGCGGCGACAAGCTCCTGGGAGGTCCCCAGGCGGGGATTATTCTGGGCAGGCGAACGGTGATGGAAGAGGTCTTGAAGAACCCCCTGAACCGCGCCCTCCGGATCGACAAGATGACCCTGGCGGCGCTGGAGGCGACGCTTTTGCAGTATCTGCAGCCAAGCCAAGCCGTGCGTGAGATTCCCGCTCTGCATGCCATGACGGCGTCGCTCACCGAGACCCGGAAGAGAGCGGCAAAACTTGCCTCGTTGCTCAAGAGAACGGCAATTCCGGGGTTGCAGGTTAGTCTGATTAAAGACGTTTCCGCGGCGGGAGGCGGCGCGCTTCCGTTGCATGAGATTGAAACGGTGCTGGTGGCGATTCGAAAGCATGGTCGGTCCGCAGTAAGGCTTGAGGAGAAATTCCGCCGTCTGGATATTCCCGTGATTGCCCGTATCGATGCGGACCTGGTCCTCTTCGATGTGCGGACCGTCAGGGATGACGAATTTACCGTCATCCGCGATGGTCTCAAATCCATTGTCGGGCAGGGCGATTAGCCGTGCCGAACCCTCCGATGGAAAAAAAGTATACCCCTTTGGTGCCTGTGCAGGAGGAGAAAGCCGGGCGCATTTATGTCGTTGTCCCGGAGGAGAAGGGTGCGCGGCTCGATGTTTTCGTCGCCCTGCGGGCTCCGGATCTGTCCCGCTCCCAGGTCAAGCGAATGATCGAGGAAGGGGAGGTGAGGATTAACGGACTGCAGGTGTGTAAGGCTGGAACAAAGCTGCGTAGCGGTGACAACGTTGCTTTTGCCGTGAGGCCGGCCCAACCCTGGCAGGTCACTGCCGAAGATATCCCGCTGAAAATCCTTTACGAGGATCCGCATCTTCTGGTGCTCGACAAACCCGCCGGCATGGTCATTCATCCTGCGCCGGGACATCATCGTGGCACTTTGGTCAATGCGATTCTTCATCACTGCGACGACCTCTCGGGGATCGGCGGTGTCATCCGGCCCGGCATCGTTCACCGGTTGGACAAGGATACATCGGGCGTTCTCCTGGTTGCCAAAGATGATGAAACCCACCGACACCTTTCCGCCCAGTTCAAGGGGCATCGGATAAAGAAGACTTATAAAGCGCTTGTTTTCGGAAGCCCGGCGGAAGAAGAGGGAACGATCGCCCTCCCGGTGGGGCGTCATCCCGGGGATCGGAAAAAAATGTCCATCCGGAGCAGCCGCGGAAAAGAGGCCGTGACCCATTGGCGGATCATGGAACGTTACGGAGAAGTAACGCTGCTGAATGTCGATATTGAAACGGGCCGAACCCACCAGATAAGAGTCCACCTGTCCGCTATCGGTCATCCGGTTGTGGGAGACCGCGCATACGGCGGCGTTGGACGCTTGAAGACGGTCAGAGACGCGGCGCTCCGGGCGAAACTTGCGGTTCTGACACGCCAGGTCCTTCATGCCTGGCGGATCGGTTTCGTTCACCCGCAGGAAAACCGTGCGTTTGAATTTACGGCCCCCCTGCCCGAAGACATGCAAGCCCTTTTTGAATATCTCGCATTCCGTAACACTTGATGATTTTCATCGTTCAGTAATAACGGCAGCCCGATGGTTGTCCAAAACCATTGACGGGTGAGGGGAAGATCGATAATTTTGCTGTGAGTTTGTCCGAGGACGAAAGGATGTTTCATTTCAGAACACAGGGTGCTTTTACTTATCTTCAATCCGATGCAATGAACCGTTTGGGTTTTGTGACCCATGCCTTCTGCACGCGCATGGGGGGAACAAGCCCGGCTCCTTACGAGAGTTTGAACATCAGTGCGCGGCATGGTGACAGGCCCGAAAATATCCGGCGGAATCGCGAGATCATCGCCGCGGCATTCGGCTTTTCCGCCGACCGCCTGATTCTCGCGCACCAGGTTCATGGCGACGCGTTCCATCTCCTGACCGCTCAGAGACCCCTGCCATCTCATTTGCTCGAGGGTGACGGGTTCATGACCGAACGGCCGGGGGTAGTCATCTGCGTTAAAACCGCCGATTGTGTGCCAGTGCTTCTGGTCGACGGCAAGAAAAAGATCGTGGCGGCGGTTCATGCCGGATGGCGCGGGACGGCCATGGATATCGCCGGGAAAGCCGTGCGGCTTTTTCGGGAACATTTTGCTTCCGCGCCGGAGGACTTGTGGGCGGCCATTGGACCTGCTATCGGCTCCTGTTGTTATGAAGTCGATGAGAAAGTCCGTCGTGAATTCTTGGCTTATCCCGAAGGCCAGAGTCATTTGAAAGCGGTGGCAAATAAAAGCCGCTGGATGCTGGATCTGGCTCTGACCAACCGACTGCAAATGGAAGCAGCCGGGGTGCCCACCGGTCAAATCGATATCGCCGGACTCTGTACATCCTGCCGCCGGGACACTTTCTTTTCCCACCGCGGGGAGGGAGAAAGGACGGGCCGACAGCTTAACTTCGTCATGATCCGGGAATAATTCAGGATATAACTAGTCGCGTGCATTACGGAATGATGCGGCAGTTATGCTGATGGTCCACAACGAGGTTTATCTTCAGAATCGCACAAGCAA
>CAYPKE010000027.1:0-19569 GCA_964411235.1 uncultured Syntrophales bacterium | reverse complement strand
AAATGACCTATAGGCTGGAAGATATTATAACTCTTTACCCGCAACTCTATTCTCAAAAACGCCTGGACGCATGGCAAGGATTGTTTGACGATCGAGCGATGATTATCCGGGTAGTGAAAGGTTCGCCCGTCTCCATTCTGAATATCCGGGAGGCCATGCCGGAGCAGTGGGCGTATGTCAGGGAAAACAAAATCATCAATGAAGTTTGGGACCGGATTGAGATTCGAAAGTTTGGAAATATTGCCGTTATTAAGGCCGCGTACAGCCTGACGGCTGATCATGAAGTCCGCAAGGGGACAGATGTTTTGACACTGGTCTGCCAGGATGACGGATGGCGGATCGTCAATCTGGTCTATGAGCAGATAAAGTATATTCCAGAATGATCAATCTTTTTACTCATGGAAGGCATGCCTACACAGTCACCCCTTTTTTGAAGGACTGGCCTAACAGGGCGTCTTCATGCATGAGGCTTGTGTCCTATCAAAAGCTGCATCGGATCAATGCGGTAAGAGGAGGGGTGTTTGTTTTTTCCGACATCGATCGCCTGACACTGCCGCAGAAAGCCATGGCCGAACAACTGTGCCTGCAAATCAGGGACTGCTTTAGGGAAAGCGTGATTGTCAATCATCCGGGACGTGTCCCGGGTCGCTATGATCTCCTCATGCGGCTTTGGCGGGACGGGATAAACCGTTTCCGTGTTTTCAGGTACGATGAATGGTCATCCGGGATGCGCTACCCTGTCTTCCTTCGTCGTGCTGACGATCACAAAGGATCATTGACAGGCCTTCTGTGTTGTCGTGAAGAGTTAAAGCGCCGTTTAAGGGTCCTGAAATGGATGGGCGTAAAAATGAACGAGCTGATTGCCGTTGAGTTTTGCGACACCCGCGGCAGCGATAATTTTTACCGGAAGTATGCAGCGTTTCGCATTGGCGAACGTGTTGTGCCCGGGCATATCATCTTCTCCCGGCATTGGGTCGTCAAAGACAGCCCGCCAGAACCCATAAGGCAGGAGGAGAAGTCATATCTGGAGGAAAATCCCCACGGGGAAGAATTGATGGCGATTTTTCGTGCCGCCAATATCGAATACGGGCGTATTGATTATGCAATGCAGGATGGCAGGATTCAGGTCTGGGAGATCAACACGAATCCGATGCTCATCCAAAAAAAAATGAAATACGCAGCGGATAAAATCCCTTATAAAATAAAACTCGTTGACCGGCTTTCCGAATCGTTTATGAATCTTAGGGCAACATCGATCAGCGTGCAGTTGCCGGTGGAGAAAAGGCCTGTTAATTTGTGCCCGCCTTTGGGATTAAAATTAAACCAAATCTTGGCCAAAAAGCTGAACCCTGTCAGTCTTTTATAGAATATATAAGCCGCCGTGGGATACCGTGGGAAATTTAACACGGACTGCTTGTAAGTTGCAGTCACGACTTTTTATCCTGAGAAAAACCGCTTGACAGAAATATTCGTTTCATATAGAAATGTTCTCAACTTTGGATAGGCACGTAAAAGCCCTGCCGATAAAAGAAATCCAATCGTTCTCATGAAACAACCCATTATAAAAACCCGCTTATTTTATTAAGTATTCGTAACATAGCCTGTAACATCCTCCGCTGCAGATCGTATGGGATGTCTGATGGGCAATTTCCTGGTGTGGTAAGCCCTCCGATAGAGGCACTTTAAAAAATGAACAAGGAATTTAGCATGGACATTGAAGAAATCAAGCGACAACCAATCAGTGAGTTGACAAGGATGGCCAAGGATCTGAACGTGGCCGGGGCCAGCGGGATGCGACGCCAGGATCTGATATTTTCGATTCTGCAGACCCAGGCGGAAAAAAATGGTGTGATTTCCGGTGCCGGAGTGCTGGAAATCCTTCCCGACGGATTCGGCTTTCTCCGTGCGGTTGATTATAACTACCTGCCCAGTCCTGATGATATTTATATCTCCCCTTCCCAGATCAGGCGTTTTAATCTCCGAACGGGAGACACTATTTCCGGCGAAGTAAGGCCGCCGAAAGAGGGGGAAAAGTACTTCGCCCTGCTGAAGGTCGATTCCGTAAACTTTGAAAGCCCCGAAGCGGCGCGGGACAAGATCCTCTTCGACAACCTGACGCCCCTTTATCCGCTGGAGAAGCTCGAACTCGAATCCGATCCGGAAAACCTGTCCACCCGGGTCATGGATATGTTCACGCCCATCGGCAAGGGCCAGCGCGGCTTAATCGTGTCGCCTCCCCGGGCCGGCAAGACGGTTCTCTTGCAGGACATTGCCCACAGCATCACGCGCAACCACAAGGAAGTCACCCTCATGGTGCTGCTTATCGATGAACGCCCCGAAGAAGTGACCGACATGCAGCGCAGCGTTGCCGGCGAGGTCATTTCCTCAACATTTGACGAACCCGCGTCGCGTCATGTCCAGGTTGCGGAAATGGTGATCGAAAAGGCCAAGCGTTTGGTGGAGCACCGAAAAGATGTCGTTATTCTTCTGGACAGCATTACCCGCCTTGCCCGGGCCTATAATGCCGTTGTCCCGCCGAGCGGCAAGGTGCTCTCCGGAGGTGTTGATTCGAATGCCCTGCACAAACCCAAACGCTTCTTCGGTGCCGCGCGGAACATCGAAAACGGCGGCAGCCTCACGATTATCGCGACAGCCCTGATCGATACGGGGAGCCGCATGGACGAAGTCATTTTCGAGGAGTTCAAAGGCACCGGCAACATGGAGCTTCATCTGGACCGGCGCATTGCGGATCGGAGAATTTTCCCGGCCTTTGATCTCATCCGTTCCGGAACCCGCAAGGAAGAACTGCTGATTCCGAAAAACAATCTGAATCGAGTCTGGATTCTCCGAAGATTGCTCCAGGAAATGAATCCCGTGGACGCCATGGAGTTTATTGTCGATAAAGTCAGAAAGACGCAGACGAACCAGGAGTTTCTGGATTCGATGCATCAGTAGGGAAATATTTTGGTTGATATTATTGTAAAAATCGTTATAAATTTCCCCGCCCCCAAGGGTTCTTCGGGAAAGCCATTTAATCAGAAGGAGAGACATTTGCGATGAAGAAGGAAATCCATCCGGAATATACGGACACAACCATTACCTGTGTGTGCGGGAATGTGATTCCCACGAGATCGACCAAAAAGGACATCAAGGTGGAAATCTGTGCCAAGTGCCATCCCTTCATGACCGGCAAACAGAAGATCGTCGACACGGCGGGCCGGGTCGATCGCTTCATAAAGAAGTATGCTGCCAAGGGAGAAGCTAATAAAAAATAAACCTTCATCTCTCCGCTCCGCTTGCGTCGGGGACCGGCAAGGGAGAAAAGGGTTAGATCGGGGCTTGAGCCCCTTCCGAGAACATTTCTCGCGCGTCCGGGTCGGCAAGGTCTTCGCGATGGGGTATGTTACCCATTAGTGCCTTTTTTGCTTCAGGATGGAAAATGCCGGGGCGCATTTCCATCCTCTTTTTATTCATAGCCATGCCAATTGATTTATGTTTGCAAGACTGAAAGATATCGAGGAAAGATTCCGGGAGCTTGAAGGTCTTTTGGGTGACCATGGGGTTGTGGCCAAACCCCAGCTCTACCAGAAGTACGCCAAGGAGCTTGCGGACCTGCGAGAACTCGTGGAGACGTATCGGGAATATGCTGGGATTCAGCAGCGTATCGAAGAGGGGGAGGGGTTGCTCCGGGGAAGCGACGCGGAACTGATTGAAATCGTTAAGGATGAACTGCCGGAACTCAAGGAGCAGTTGATAGCCCTGGAAGAGAAGATGAAAATTCTTCTCCTGCCCCAAGATCCCAACGACGAGCGCAACGTTTTCCTGGAAATCAGGGCCGGAACCGGCGGCGACGAGGCCGGGCTGTTCGCCGGCGACCTCTTTCGTATGTATGCCCGTTATGCCGAGGCACGGCGGTGGAAGGTCGAGATCGTCAGCAGCACGCCGGCGGGCGGCGTAGGCGGGTTCAAGGAGATCATCGCCCTGATTACCGGTGCCGGCGCCTACAGCCGGTTGAAGTATGAAAGCGGCGTTCATCGGGTTCAGCGGGTTCCCGTTACGGAAGCCCAAGGCCGGATTCACACGTCGGCTGTCACTGTGGCCATCCTGCCGGAGGCGGAAGAAGTTGAGGTCAATATTGATCCGAATGACCTGCGTATCGATGTCTATCATTCGAGTGGCCATGGCGGGCAAAGCGTCAACACGACCGACTCGGCCGTGCGGATTACCCACTTGCCGACGGGGTTGATCGTCACCTGCCAGGATGAGAAATCCCAGCTTAAGAATAAAGCGAAGGCGATGAAGGTCCTGCGGGCACGGCTTTTGGACATTGCGACAACGCGGCAGAATGCGGAGATTTCGGAAACGCGGAAGAATCAGGTCGGGACGGGCGATCGCAGCGAGCGCATCCGGACATACAATTATCCTCAGGGCAGGGTTACGGATCACCGCATCGGCTTGACCCTCTACAATCTGGAGAATTTTCTGGACGGAACCATGGACGAGGTTCTGGATGGGCTCAATACCCACTTCCAGACGGAAATGCTCAAAGCGGCGGCGAATGAAGGGCGATGAACACGGTTTCCGATGTTCTGCAAGCGGCGCTGGCTACCCTTGGAGAAGCTGACTCCCCAACGCCCCGGCTCGATGTGGAGGTTCTGCTGGCGGATTGTCTGAAGGTGGACCGTCTACAGTTTATCACACACCCCGAGCAGTTCGTAAGCGCAAAGGCGCTTGCCGAATACAAGGCGAGAATCGACAGGCGAAAGAAAGGGGAGCCCGTTTCTTACATCGTCGGGCAAAAGGAATTCTGGTCTCTGCCTTTTTATGTCAACCGGGCTGTCCTGATTCCCCGACCGGAAACGGAAGTTCTGGTGGAAGAAACGCTGGCGGTTCTTGCGGCACCATCCCCTGAGGCCAGGCATGTGCTGGATGTCGGCACGGGGAGCGGCGCCATTGCCGTGTCCCTGGCGGTGGAAAGAGCGGACATTCGGATCACCGCGACGGATTTGTCCCGGAAGGCTCTTGATGTGGCTGAAGAGAATGCCAGGATGAACGGTGTCCATGACCGCATCCGTTTTATGCAGGGCGATCTGTTCGCCCCCGTTGCGGGTGTATACGATGTCATCGTGTCCAATCCCCCCTATATATCCCTCTCTGATTTTGCGTCCCTGCCTGCCGGAATCCGGAATTACGAACCGGCCGAAGCTCTTCTGGCCGGACCCGACGGGACGGAGATTCACCGGGAATTAATCTTTCAGGGTTTTTCCTTCCTGAACCGGGGGGGATGGCTGCTGATGGAGATGGGCGAAGATCAGGGGCGCAGGATAAGGTCATCCCTTTCCGAACACGGCGGCTATGAAGAAGTGGGTAGCCGGTTCGATTACGGCGGTACGGAAAGAGTGATCAAAGCAAGGAGGGGATAACCGTGGACAAGATGATCATCGAGGGGGGGGTGAAGCTAAGAGGAACGGTGGAGATCAGCGGGGCCAAGAACGCCGCCCTGCCTATTCTGGTTTCCTCCCTTTTATGTGAAGGCCAAAGCGTCTTTCGTAACGTGCCCGATCTGATGGACATCAAAACTGTCATCAAGCTGCTTCGCGGCCTTGGTGCGGAAGTCGAAAAAGATGACGCCATCCGTATCAACACAGAGCGCCTCGATAATATCGAGGCACCCTACGATCTTGTGAAGACGATGCGTGCATCCGTGCTGGTGCTGGGACCCCTGGTGGCGCGCATGGGGCGGGCGCGGGTATCCTTGCCCGGAGGATGCGCCATCGGGGCCAGGCCCGTAAACCTGCATCTCAAGGCCCTGGAAGAAATGGGGGCCGAGGTAAGCCTTCAGGACGGCTATATCGAGGCGAAGGCGTCCCGATTGCAGGGAGCCACGGTCTATTTTGATCTCCAGACCGTAACGGGAACGGAGAATATCATGATGGCGGCCTGTCTGGCAAAAGGAACGACGGTGCTCAAGAATGCGGCGAAGGAACCGGAAATCGCCAATCTGGCGGAGGTTCTGACGGCCATGGGTGCGAAAATATCGGGAGCCGGCACGGAAACGATCATCATCGAAGGGGTGGACCGTCTGTCCGGCGCCGAAGGGACCGTGATGCCCGACCGCATCGAGGCCGGGACCTACATGATCGGCGCGGCGCTGACGGGAGGCGATGTTCAAGTCCTGGGCTGCGATCCGATTTACGTGGACGCCCTTGTGGCGAAGCTTATCGATGCGGGGGTTGCCGTCCAGGCGGTGCCGCGGGGTTTGCGGGTCGCGGGAGGAGACGGAATCGGAAGCATAGATATCAAGACGTCACCCTACCCTGGATTCCCGACAGATCTGCAGGCGCAGATGATGGTACTCCTTGCCGTAGGCGGTGGTCTCAGCGTCGTCACGGAAACCGTTTTTGAAAATCGATTCATGCATGTGGCAGAACTGATCCGGATGGGTGCGGATATCATCGTTCAGGGGAATTGTGCCGTGGTCAAGGGCGTCAATGCACTGAAGGGGGCGCCGGTCATGGCGACGGACCTTCGGGCGTCGGCTTGTCTGGTTCTGGCGGGTTTGGTTGCAGAGGGCAAGACAGAGCTCTCGCGTATTTACCATTTGGATCGGGGATACCAAAGCATGGAAACAAAATTTTCCGCCCTTGGGGCGTGCATTAGGAGGGTGCCGACTTAGCATGAGAGTTGTCAGGACAAGCGAACCGTCTTTTGACGGGGCGTTCCGTGCCATTCAGGGCAGGGGCAAGGTTTTTGATCCGGAACTTTGGCAGCGGGTTGCGGTGATTGTAGAAGATGTGTCCCGAAGGGGCGATGAGGCCCTGTTCGAGTATACGGAGAAATACGATCGCCACCGGATCGATGCGGGCTCCGTCGAAATATCCAAGACGGAACTGGCGGCGGCCGCGGCGCGGGTCTCCGGGGATGACCGGGCCATCCTCGAGTTGTCCGCCGCGCGGATCAAGAACTTTCATGAAAAACAGATCATGAACGATTGGGTGTCGGTGGAGAAAGAAGGGGTTGAACTCGAAAATCGGGTTCTGCCTTTGGAAAGGGTGGCGGTGTATGCGCCCGGCGGCTTAAATCCGTATCCATCAACGGTTATCATGGCGGCGATTCCAGCCCGTATCGCCGGGGTGGAAGAGATTGTCCTCGTTTCCCCGACCAAGGGAAGAGGAGTTCACCCCCTGGTTGCGGCCGCCGCTGAAATATGCGGAGTCGACCGAGTCTTCGGAATCGGCGGCGCCCAGGCGATCGCCGCCTTGGCTTACGGGACGGAATCGGTGCCCCGGGTTGACAAGATCGTCGGTCCCGGCAATGCGTATGTCACGGCGGCAAAAAAGATGGTGTACGGTCACTGTGCCATTGACATGATCGCCGGTCCAAGTGAAATTCTCATTCTGGCCGATGAAACGGCCGATCCGGCTTATGCGGCGGCGGACCTCCTTTCCCAGGCAGAGCACGATGAAATGGCCAGTGCAGTCCTGATCACCCCGTCGGAAGATTTGGCTTACCGGGTCGCTGCAGAAGTGGAAAGGCAGGTCGTCGTGCTGTCCCGTGCAGAGGTGGCCCGGAAATCCCTTGCTAGCTTCAGCGCCGTCATGATTGCGAAAAATATGGATGAAGCGGTGCGGATTGCCAACCGCTTTGCCCCGGAACACCTGGAGCTCATGGTCGAAAAGCCGCGGGACATTCTGAAGCAGATACGTCATGCCGGGGCGGTGTTTCTGGGTCATCACACGCCGGAAACCCTGGGCGACTACCTGGCCGGGACCAATCATGTCCTTCCCACGGGTGGGACGGCACGGTTCGCCTCTCCCTTGGGGGTGTATGATTTTGTCAAGCGGATGAGCGTTCTGTCCTTTGACGACCGGGCGCTGGAGAAATACGGCAGACAGGCGGCCCGTTTTGCCGCGATGGAAGGGCTCGATGCCCATGAAAAAGCTGTAACCGTCCGTATGAAGAAAAAATCTTGACAAAATGACCGTCTTGATTAAGATGGCAGGGCCTTTCCGGGAGCCCGAAAGGGTGATCGCATAGAACACATAGAACATTGAGCGGGCGTAATTCAGCGGTAGAATGTCAGCTTCCCAAGCTGAAAGTCGCGGGTTCGATTCCCGTCGCCCGCTCCAAGTCATCCGGGATGACGATTGACCACCGCCCGTTTCTCGGATAAGAAAACCGAAAAGGCCGTGATCGTCAGATTTCCTTCTTTTTCGTTACGTCTTTCTTGATCAGGTTAATGATGTCCATGAGCACGGGGAAAATGTTCTCCCGGAAGTCCCCGGCAACTGCGACGTACATCACGTCATCACCGATTTGCAGCTTGCCCTCGTTGATCTCGACGAGGACCTCGATGATGCCGGGGCGGGCTTTCATTTCTGCGACAATTTCCGCGAGCCGTTGATAGTCGGCCGTAACGGTTAATTCCCTGACGGGTTTGCCATCCCGGGACGTTGCTCTGGCGACGCCGTTATGACAGAGGATCATACCGACCTTGTGGTAGTCCGGCCTTGCCTTGATTTCCTGAATCATTTCTGATAGTGCCATGAAATCCTCCCTGCGCGAATTTGGAGGGATCGTACCTTAATCGGCATGAGTAGGGCAACTGTTTTCAGTACGTCGCGGCGGTCAATATTCAGCCGTGATCCGGCGGGTATTTTCCGAGGAAGGAGTTCCTTTGGGCAGGAGAGTGAAGCAAAAGCAATTATTGAAGGTATCCGATATTCTTACGTCGGTGCTGGATAAAAGAGGTATTCGGCTTCCCATTCCCGACGGCCGTTTAAAGCGGATATGGAACGAGGCTGTGGGGCCGATGATCGTCGCCCAGACCGCCCCTGGCCGGATCAAGGGCGAAACACTTTTCGTCAAAGTGGCAACCTCGGTCTGGATGCATCAGCTCCAGTTCCTGAAGGATGAAATCCTGGAAAAATTCAACGCCCGCTGGGACGGAGAGCCGGTCCGGCGTCTTCATCTTTCGGTCGGTGAGATATCGGCTGTTTCACCGTTGAAGCCTGCCGGGGAATTCTATCAACCAACGGCGAGTTTCATGAAAAAAAGCGACAAACGGATGATTGAAGAGAGTCTTGCCGAAATCAGGGATGAGGAATTGCGGTCCATTTTGAGGCAGGCCATGACCAAGGAAATCATCCGACGGAGGTACCTGGAATATCACGGCCAAAAAGCCGGATGATGATTCGCAGGTATCGCTTGACCAAAGGTGCGACCCCCCTCGGTGAATCGAAGGGGGTCGCTTGTTTTCGAATTCCGGAAGGACTCTGCCGGTGCTCAATAACGGAGAAGCGCGGCGACCGAAAGGCCTTCGGGAATGTCTTCGGGAGGAAGGGCGAAAACACTGCCCCCGTTTAGGTAAGTTTGGATGGCTGCAAGGTCGAACAGATCTTCCCCGCCTGTTACGGGTGTGTCGTAGAAATTGATCGTTTCCGTGTCCGGCGTGAAGCTTCCCCAGAGCTGTTTTTCAAGGGGAACGAATAGAACACCGATACGCCCGTGATGCGCGGCGGGAAGAATGTCCTGGATGTCGGACGACGTCAGCCCCGTTCCCTGGGATTGCTGGAACAGGCCCACCGCTTCCTTGATTTTCTGGTCGTAGCGGGCACTGACGATCCGCCAGGCCTCCTTGTGCAGCAGTTCTCCGGTGATTCCCTTGGGATTTCCGTTGATGGTTTCATCCAGCAGATCGGTGTAACTATTCACCTCCCGGTAGATGGGAAAAAGGTAATCTACCCCCGCCATGATGAGTGGTACCCGCGTCTCTTTCAGGAAATCCTTCAAAACGCGGTCCACCTGACGAAAATAGCGCAGGAGGTTGTCCTTGGTGTCCTCGATATCCGCTCCGTGGCCCGACATCATGGAGCTTCGGTCACCGCCTCCGGCGCCGCCGGAACGAAAACGGACCTGTTTTTCCGGTTCGTCCGCCTGAAGAGCATCGTTCACTCCCTGAGGCAAACCCTCCAGCTTGACCTCCTGAAGACTGATCAGATTCCCCTCATATAATTTAACTTCGTTCTGACTCAGAGCCAGAACATAAAACTGTTCATTGGCGGAAAAAACCGGTAGGAGCGGTTTGATGTGGAACCGATCCGTCACAACGACAATTTCCGGGATATGCAACGGCAGGTTGTAATGAAGAAAGACATCCGATGACAGAAAAAGGGCTAGGCAGTCCCTCTGCTGACGCCAAAAAAGTACGTTGTTGACCAGCAGCTGGGCTTTCTCAAAAAAAGTTTTTCCGTCTTGGGGCTTCATACCGGATGCGACAAGCCTTTCTTCGGCTTCGCGGAGCAGGTTTTTGAAGCGGATTTGATTTTGCTGGGTTTCTGCGCCGGATCGTTCGGTTGGCATGTAAAGGGAGATACAGAGGTCATTACGCTTTTGCACCAATGCCTTTAGATCATCCTTGGACAATGTCTCCATACGCTGTTCACCTCCTGTGGAAAGAAGTCAGTAAAAGAACCCCACTTCCTTATAATATGATCATTCGCCGGTAAAATTTCCATCCTTCCTGGAGTTTTTGTCTTTAAGATAACGAAAAGAGACGGAACACGCAATGCCTTTATTTGTCAGGGCGGGAAGATGTGTTTGTGGGGAAGTGCAAGTTGCCGTATTGACTGGGAAAGAACCCAAGCGCGATAGTGCTTTCAAGTTATAAAGAACTGTGATAGAAGCAGCGCCCTAGAATAGCATGATATTAAAAAGGATTTTTCTTTCATGAGGGCGGAAAGCCGATTGATCCGGGTGTTAGGGGGGGACGTATCCGAAAAGGATTGGACGAACTGGCGCTGGCAATTCTCGCATCGTCTGCGAGGTGTGGCGATGCTGCCGGAGCGATTTTTCACCGGTGAGGAAGATCGGCGGGACGGTGAAGCCGTATCCGCCAGGTATCCCTTCTGTGTGACCCCCTACTATCTTTCTCTGATGAGAAAGGCCGGTGACGACCCGGTTTGCCTGCAGTTTCTTCCCCAAAAACAGGAACTCAACAACTGGGCCGGCTGTGAGATCGACCCTCTGGGGGAAGACGCTGCCATGCCCGTGCCGGGTTTGATCCATCGCTACCCTGACCGGTGTCTCATCCTGGTGACCCATCAGTGTGCGGTCCACTGCCGTCACTGTAACAGAAAACGCTTCTGGGGATCGAAGAGCGCGGGGGGCGAGGGCGGACGGCTGCAGGCCATGATCGATTACGTGTCGCGGCACAGGGGAATACGGGAAGTCATTTTTTCCGGCGGGGACCCCCTCGTCTTGGGCGACCAAAAGCTGGAATTCTGGCTCGCCGCATTCCGGCGTATTCCCCACGTGGAAGTTCTTCGCATCGGGAGCCGGATGCCCGTGGTCATGCCGATGAGGATCACCAGGGCCCTGTGCCGTGTCCTGAAGCGGCATCGGCCCCTTTGGCTCAATACGCAGTTTAATCATGCCAATGAAATCACGAAAGAATCGGCCCGTGCCTGCGAAATGCTTCTGGAAGCGGGCATTCCCGTATCCAATCAATCGGTTCTTCTGAAAGGGGTGAACGATAAGTTCGATGCGATGCGAAATCTCCTGTACGGGCTTCAGGGCATCTCCGTCCGTCCGTATTATCTTTTCCATTGCGAGCCCGTAGCCGGTGCAGGCCATTTCCAGGTGGACATGAAGATAGGACAAAAAATCATGGAGCGGATCTGGCGCGAGTGTTCGGGTCTGTGCCAGCCGAACTATGTGATCGACACAGTGGAAGGACTGGGCAAGATTCCTCTTCCCGTGCATTCTTTCTTGTGTTCCCGGGAGCTTGCGTGTTATGAAAAATCCGGGCAGTCTTAAAATAAAGTAAATAAAATCAGCAATTAATAATCTTATAGACCAGCAAAGGAGAAGCAGGATGTATAATGCCAGTGATTTGAGGAAAGGGTTGCGGTTGAAAATCGATGGAGACCCATACATCGTCACGGAATTCAATTTCGTGAAACCGGGGAAAGGGCAGGCCCTCTACCGGTGCAAGCTGAAAAACATGATCAACGGCTCCCAGTTCGAACGGACATTCCGTTCCGTCGACACGTTCGACGAAGCTGATCTGCAGGAGAAGAAGATGCAGTATCTTTACATGGAAGAGGGGAAATACTGCTTCATGGACAACAATACCTATGAACAGGTCTTTCTCACTGCCGACCAGGTGGGCGATGCGGCGAATTTTCTTCTGGAGAATCTGGAAGCGGAAATTCTGTTCTTCGAGGACAGGGCCCTGGGAATCAGCATTCCCAATTTCGTGGACATGGTGGTTACAGAAGCCGAGCCCTGGGCCAAGGGTGATTCCGTGACCGGCAACAACAAGCCCGTCATTCTCGAAACCGGCTACCGGATCATGGTGCCTGCCTTCGTTGACGAAGGGGATAAAATCCGCGTCGACACCCGGACAGGGGAATACCTGACCCGGGTCAAGGAATAACGTGACCGGTGCCGTCCGGAGGAAGCTTGCGGAGAAAAGGCATTGTCTGGCACAGCGACAGGCCATTATCGCGGCCCTGCGCGACTTCTTCCGAATTCATGATTTTCTGGAAATTGAGACGCCCAACCGGATTCCCGCACCGGCGCCGGAGACGCACGTCGATTCCTTCCGCTGTGGAGACTGGTTCCTGCATCCGTCGCCCGAGCTCTGCATGAAGCGGCTTCTGGCAGCGGGATACGAGAATATCTTTCAAATATGCAAATGCTACCGGGAAGGAGAAAGGGGGGCTCGACATCTTCCGGAATTTACCCTGCTGGAATGGTATCGGGCCGGGGCGGATTACCAAGATCTGATGTCCGATTGTGAAGAATTGCTTTCGCACCTGCTGCGACATGATCTCACGAATTCCCCTCTTGCCTATCAGGGCAGGGTCATCGACCTGACACTGCCCTGGGAGCGGATCACGGTTGATGATGCATTCCGCCGCTACGCCGGCATGACTGCCGAGGACGCGGTCAGGGATGACTTGTTTGAGGAAGTTCTGGTTGACCGGATCGAACCGCGCCTGGGATTCGGCAAGCCGGCGTTTCTTTATGACTATCCACTTCCCCTGGGTTCGCTTGCGAAAAAGCGTCAGGATAACCCCGCGGTGGCGGAACGCTTCGAATGGTATCTGTTCGGCATGGAAATGGCGAACGGGTTTAGCGAATTGACGGATGCGACGGAGCAGAGAAGGCGTTTTGAAGAATCGGCACGGGAGCGAAAGCGATTGGAAAAGGAAGACAGTCCGTTGCCGGAACCCTTTCTCCGTGATCTCACTTATGTGCCGGATGCGGCAGGAATTGCCCTGGGGGTGGACCGGCTGGTTATGATTTTGACGGATTCCCCCGTTATAGATCACGTTGTGGCCTTCACACCGGAGATCCTCTAAGAACAAGAGATTCCCCTGGCAAGGGGCGGAATGCAGGTAAGACTAAGGGCCTGATCCGCAATGAAGCAAAGGGAAAGAGAAGCCGATGGTATCGGATTTCTGGAAAAGGTTTGCTAGGAATAAGATGGCCGTAACCGGCGGGGGCGTCGTTCTGGCGCTCTTCGCCGTGTCCCTCCTTGCACCCTGGATCGCTCCCTGCGATCCGACGGCCATCGATCTTCAGAACATCCTCGCCCCGCCCTCCGCCGAACACTGGTTCGGCACGGACCAGCTCGGCCGCGATGTTCTGAGCCGGATGATCTGGGGGGCGGGAATTTCCCTGAAGGTCGGATTTGTGGCCACGGGGATCGCCGTCCTGATCGGAACCATTCTCGGGGCGATATCGGGCTATTACGGGGGCTGGGTGGACGCGGTTCTCATGCGGTTCGTCGATATCATGCTGTGCTTTCCCACCTTTTTTCTCATCCTGGCGGTTATCGCGATCCTCGAACCTTCGATCTGGAATATCATGATTATTATCGGCGTGACGGGATGGATGGGTATCACGCGTCTGGTGCGGGCCGATTTTATCTCCCTGCGCGAGCGTGATTTCGTGCTGGCCGCAAGGGCGATCGGTGCAAGCGATTTGCGGATCATCTTTGTCCATATCCTGCCGAACGCCATGGCGTCGGTGCTGGTGGCGGCCACCCTCGGCATTGCCGGAGCGATCCTCACCGAGTCGGCGCTCAGTTTTCTGGGCATCGGGGTACAGCCTCCCACACCCAGTTGGGGAAACATTCTGACGGCGGGCAAGGACAATATCGACATCGCCTGGTGGCTTTCTCTTTATCCGGGCCTGGCGATCCTGATCACCGTGCTGGGGTATAATCTTCTCGGCGAGGGGATTCGGGATTCCTTCGATCCGCGCTTGCGCTGAAGGCGACACCGCGTGACGGTCCGATGTAAGCGGCTTGTGAATGGCTCGTTGTTCTCCGGCTCCCGTTATTGTTGACCGGACCGGGTTGACGAAAAACCCTCATGCGGGCTTCTTGGGGATCGGCCACTCGTTCCGCTCCTGCAGAACCTTCCGGTAAACCTCCAGGGCTTCGTTGACGGCGGGCATCCCCGCATAGGGTGCCATCTGGAAGAAGATTTCCGTCAGTTTTTCCGGATCGCAGCCGACATTCAGGGCTGCATTGACATGAAGTTTCAGTTCATCCGTCGCCCGGATCGCGCCCAGAATGGCGCAGGCCGCCATCTGCCTTTCCTGCAGTGTCAAGACGGTCCGGGAATAAAGGCCGCCGGTGATGAATTTCGAGAATTCGTTGGCCAGGTCGCGGTCGAATTCCTTCCACATCACATAGGGCGGATCCATTTTTACGCCGCCGCTGAAGAGTTTCTTCGCCGTTTCCTGGGTTCGCTTCCGGATGATTTCTTCGTCGCTCATGGATACACTCCTTGATCAGATTGGCTTTCCGCTCCTTTACCATAAAGCGTTTGGAAAAAGGAGGCGGAAAACGCATGCTTCATTTGACGCAATAAAGATCACGGTCCTTGTCCTGAAAATATACAGCGGTAAAATGACGACGGTCGGCCCGCTCGAAGGCCTCTTCACCGGCCGCGCGGCACCGGGGACAGGCGAGATAGGGAACCGTCACGGCGAGGATGTGCCTGCCTGTGTCCGCCTCGGAGTCGATGGTTACCATGCCCCCGCAGTCTTCGCAGATGAGGACCGTTTCTTCCTGCTCTTCGCTGATGCCGTCCGTGTCGTAATAAACGTGTTTACGCCGCGTCAGCGCCCGGTTCCGATCCACGAGCTTTTGCCTCAACGCATGTCGCTCCTTCCAGAGATGATATGCCGCCTCGGTCGATTTTTCCGCGAACCGGCTGATGTCGGTGTTCTGCCGGAGCGCGGCCGCATCATAGTCCGGCTCGCGTACATGGCTGTAGTCGAGGCCTGCCATGGCAAGGATAATGCCCACGTTGATATAGGGCAGGGCCTTTTCGATGGAATAGCCCCCTTCCAGAACAGCGATGTCCGGGGCCAGCTTTTCGTTCAGCAGGGCGTAGCCCTGGGCGGAGAAACGCATGTTCGTGATCGGGTCGGAGTAGTGGTTGTCCTGGCCGGCGGAATTGATGACGAGGTCGGGCTGAAACTCTTCCAGGATCGGCAGGATGGCATGGTTCAGGGCGTAAAGGAATCCTTCGTCCGTCGTTCCGGGATGCAGGGGAATGTTGATCGTCATGCCCAGGGCGTTGGGACCTCCCAACTCCTGGTGGAAGCCAGTTCCGGGGAACAGGGTGCGGCCGTCCTGGTGGATGGAAATGCACAGGGTGTGCGGGTCGTGCCAGAAAATATCCTGGGTGCCGTCGCCGTGGTGGCAGTCGGTGTCGACGACGGCGATCCGCCGGGGACCGTAGTGGCGGCGGATGTAGTCGATCATGACGGCTTCGATATTGATATTGCAGAAGCCGCGGGCACCGTGGACGACACGCATGGCATGATGTCCCGGCGGCCGCACCAGGGCAAAGGCGTTGTCGGCGTGGCCGTCGAGCACCACCTGGGCCGCCTTGATGGCGCCGCCCGCGGAAATAAGGTGCGAATCGGTTGTGACGGAATCGGCGTCGGGAATACAGAAGTGTGTGCGGTTGATGTCCGCCGCCGTCGCGACCGTGGGTTTGTATTCCACGATATTCTCGAAGTCGAGGAGCCCCTCCTCGAAGACCTGGTCCCGCGTGTACAAAAGCCGTTCTTCGCGTTCCGGGTGTGTGGGGGAAATAGCCCAGTCGAAGGCGGGGAAAAAGATCAGCCCGGTTTTCCTGATATTGCCGGTCATGTGGAAGGCCCTCCTTCAAGGCGAAATAACAGGCCCGGTTTGATCTGGGCTTTGATGCGGATGTTTTTCCCCGTCGTGGTGAAATCGCGCACCATGGGAAAAACCTGATCCTCCGTGATTTCCAGGGCCAGGTTGTGCCGGTCGGCCCCCAGGTCGACGGCCATTTCCTCCAGTTTATTCCGGGCAACGGAAATGGCTTCTTCACGGGTGAAGCGCGACGAAATGGGTGTTTGCCTCCCTTCTTCCCCGATTGTGAGGGTCCCCTGTTCCGTGTCCGCCAGGATTGTCACCTCGGCCGTGACCCGGGACAGGGCGGCGCCGATGGCATTGGCCACTTCGGCATGATCCGGAACATGGACGGTGCAACCCAGGCGCTCACCGAGAGGCATGGCCATGACGTGGGCGGGTCCTCCGACGACATAAAGCAACCGCGGCGCAACGATCTTCCCTTCCAGAAGTTCATGGATGGTATAGACCGGCTGGTTGTTGACTTTCGCGATCACTTCCCTGACGGCCGTGGTGATGGCGTCGCAGGTTTGGGCAAAAATGCGTTCCGCCGCCTCGCCCGTGCTGCATTTCAGGGTCCCGGCGATGGGCTCCAGGACCGCCACCGCCGCCTCGCGGCATCCGAGGTCAAGCCTTCCCGAGACGATCATGGCGTCCGTCGGCGTCGCCGCGGCCCCTCCAAGGGCCGCGGCCGGGCCTTTCCTCTCCGGGCCGATGACAAGCCGGCCGTTGGACACCGTTACGACGCTGTCGCCCCCGATGCCGATGGAACGGGTACGCAGTCCGCGGATGAGCGTCCTGTAACTCCCGAGGGTCACACCGAGAGGTTCCAGCAGGGGAACGCCATCCGCAAAGACGGCAATATCCGTGGTGGTGCCGCCGATATCCAGGACCACGGCATCCTCAGCGGCTGAAAAGGTGTTCAGGGTCCCCATGATGCTGGCAGCCGGCCCCGAGAGTATGGTCTGGGCCGGAAAAGTACGTGAACGGGACAAGCTGAAGGTGCCGCCGTCGGCCTTGAGAATGTATACGGGAGCGCCAATGCCACGGTCCCGGATAAACGCTTCCACATCCTGGACAAAACGGGCATGGAGGGACCAGACGGCGGCATTGACGTAGGTCGTTGCCATGCGCCGGGGGAAATTGAGCTGTCCCGACAGACGGTGTCCCAGCGACACATGATCCGTGACGGATTCCATGGCGGCAAGAATTTCCATTTCGTGTTTCGGATTGCGGCAGGAAAACTTTCCGACGGCGCCGGCGCGACGGATCCCTTTTTGCCGCAAGTCATCGGCGATATTCTTCAGTTCAGCCTGATCCAGCGGTGCGGCTTCGATACCCCGGTGATTCATATATCCCGAAAGGATGTAGACGTTGTCAAACCGGGGCAGGCAGGAAGGAGCCAGGCCCGGTCCCGGGGAGACTACCATGCCGACCCGTTCAAGCTTGTTCTGGGTGATGGCATTGGTGGATAGTGTTGTGCTGACGGTAACCCGTTCGATGGCGTCGAGATCTTCACCCGCCAGAAGCCGGTCGGCCGCATCGAGGAAGGAAGAAACCAGGTGCCCCGGCTGCGTCCGGGTTTTTGTCTTTTTGTGGAGACGGCGACCCTTCAGGAGAACGGCATCCGTGTGGGTGCCCCCCACATCGATGCCGAGGATCAACGATTGTCCTCCGCGTTTCTTTTCAGTTATGTCGTTTGACATGAGCGATGGTGTTCCCATTCATATTTTGCATTCAACAAGGGATTCCATTCATTAATGGTTGACAAGCCTCGGTTGCTTTTATAGCATGAAGCCCCGTTTCGGGGGCACAAAAAGTTGTTCATTGCCAATCATTCAGTCGAACGGTAAGGAGGTGCGACCATGTCCAGTGAGCAAAAGCGTTTATTCGGCGATATCGCAGAGACGGTCATTCTCGTCAGGGGAGGCGGGGAACAGGCTACCGGTGTGGCCCACCGGTTGTTCAAGGCGGGATTTAAAGTTTGCTTGACGGAAATAGCCGAGCCGCTGGCGGTCAGACGGGAAGTCTCTTTCTGTGAGGCCGTTTATGACGGAGAGAAGACTGTCGAAGGCGTGACGGCGAGAAGGATCGGCGGTCCGGAGGAGATTCAGGATGCCTGGCGCGATGGCAAGATCCCTCTTTTGGTCGATCCGGAAAACCGGACGCTGCAGATACTGAAACCCCGGGTTTTGATCGACGCCATCCTGGCCAAGCGGAATGTGGGCACCGCCATGGCGGACGCGCCACTGGTGATCGGCCTCGGTCCCGGTTTCTCGGCGGGCCGGGATGTCCATCTTGTGATCGAGACCAACCGGGGCCATGATATGGGCCGGCTCATTTTTGAAGGGGAGGCGGAACCCAATACGGGGGTCCCGGGAGAGATCGGCGGCTTCGGCATCGAGCGGGTGCTGAGGGCGACGGCGGACGGGGTATTTCATAATGTCCGCAAGATCGGGGATTACGTCGTCCCGGGAGATGTAGTGGCCGAAGTGGCGGGAAAGCCGGTGAAAACGGTGATCACCGGTGTGCTGCGAGGGCTTCTCAGAGAAGGGATACAGGTGACGGAAGGGTTGAAGGCGGGCGACGTCGATCCCCGGGTGAAACGAGAGGCCTGCTTTACCATTTCCGACAAAGCCCGGGCCCTGGGCGGAACGGCCCTGGAGGCGATCCTGTCGCAGCTGCCGGAACGAATGATGAGAACGCAGAGATGACGGTGGCTTGGACGCGGTAATGAACGGCAGCATCGAATGGGTGGCGGATGTGGCTTTGGCCCACACCAGAAGCGTGAAGGAGGGCAAGCCCCTCTACCTTTTCTTTTGTTCGCCGGGGTGTTACTTCTGTCAGAAAATGGAATCGGATTCTTTTACCCGGCAGAAGGTGATCGACCTTTTTCAAAAGGGTATTCTGGCTGTCCGCGTTTCTCCTCAGGAGCCTTCCTGGTACAAAACCTACAATGTCAAGTTTACACCAACCTGTATTCTGCTCAATCCGGAGGGAAACGAGGAGGAACGATCGACGGGCTTCCTGGAGGCGAACGGCATGATGGCCTTTCTGCTTTTGGGCATAGCGAAGTGCTGCTACGACACGGGCCGATTGGAAGAAGGGGGCGCGTACATCGAAACGCTCACGAAGGACTATCCCAACAGCGCCCAGGCGCCGGAAGGATTCTTCTTGAGGGGCATTTTCCGTTATCATGCCGATCACAACCGGGATCATTTCAAGGAATCCTTCGATATCCTCCATGAGCGCTACCATGACAGCATCTGGATGAAACGGGCACGGCTTCTTTATCTTTACCCCTGCGCCCTTTTCCGGTGGCAAACTTTCCGGCAGCAGAAGGGAGATTTCTGGGACAAGGACGACTGAAACGGCAC
>CAYPKE010000026.1:0-22704 GCA_964411235.1 uncultured Syntrophales bacterium | reverse complement strand
TCAGATAACGGTCAATCTTGTAGGCCAGAACCGCCTCTCTGATTTTCCGGATAAGCTTTCTTTCGGGCGATAAATAGAGGGACTTCGCGACCTGCTGGGTAATGGTGCTTCCACCCTGCACAATTTTCCCCGCTTCCAGATTTTTATAAAAAGCCCGGGTAATGCTTTGGAGGTCAAACCCCTTGTGCTGAAAGAATCTGGCGTCCTCGGCCGCCACGAAAGCCTGGACGGCGTATGGGGGAATTTCGGAAACCTTAACCAGCTTCCGGTCTTCCAGGAAAAATTCGTCAATCAGTTCATCATGGACATCATAAACCCGGGTGGCGATGCTGGGACGGAAATCCTTCAGGGCGGCGATGCTGGGCAGCTCCTGTAAAAACACGAAATAGACGGCACTGCTGCCAAGGAGAATCAGAAGAACGAACAACAAAAAAAAGCCCAGGAGCAGTCCGGCGAATTTAGACTTGAGCCATCCCTGCCTGCGTGTGGATTTCCGTTTTGCGGGGCTTTTACGGCTCACTTTCATCTCCATTGTTTTCCTTCTTTTTGCGTTCCGCGATCTTCGATACAAAAATACTGAATTCGTAGAGGACCATCAGGGGCACCGCCATGAGGACCTGACTCAGAACATCCGGTGACGGGGTCAGAATCGCAGCGGCAATGAAAATCACCAGAATGGCATAGCGGCGCTGGCGGGACAAAATCGCCGCATTGACCATGCCGAGTTTGGTCATGAAAAAGATAAAAACCGGCATCTCAAAAGATAAACCGAACGCCAGCAGAAATTTTAACGTCAATCCGAGATATTCCCGGAAAGAGACCATGGGTTTGAGCACATCCGTGGAAAAAGAAACAAAAAAATGGAATGCCGGCGGCAGGGCAATGAAATAACCGAACAGGACACCCCCGACAAACAACAGAGTCGAAGAAATAACGAAAGGAATAACGTATTTTCTTTCTCTATCATACAAGCCGGGCGAAAGGAATTTCCATATCTGATAGAGCGTGTAGGGACTCGTCAGAAAGAGAGAGGCAAAAAAGGCTATTTTCATATGAATGAAGAAAGCTTCCGGCAAACCTGTAAAGATGAGCGAGCTGCTCTCGGGCAGTACTTCGATAAGGGGCTTCGTGATGATCCTGAATGACCAGTCCTTGAAGGTATAGCAGACCCCAAACCCAACCGCCAGGACAACAAGCACACGGATGAGCCGTTTCCGCAGTTCTTCCAGATGGTTGGTCAGGGGCATTTTTTCTTCAGAAGGGTTCTTCATAGATAAATGTTGGTTTCTCGATGATTTTTTTTATGAAGCCTTCCCGAGACTCAAACTTTTCGGTCATCCTCTTTCTTCTCATCGGGAAACTTGGCGCCGGCGGCCGATTCTGAAGACTCTGCGGAAGCGGATGATCCGGTTGTCTCCTCATCCCGGCCGTACAGGAGGGAATTCTTCATGGACTCTACATCTTTTTCGATTTCATCGGCTTTAATGCTGTCCTTAAGGTCGTCCGTCAAATCATTGGCCGTTTTACGGAACTCACTCAAACCTTTCCCCAAGCTCTTGGCAAGATCCGGCAGCTTTTTCGGACCGACAACGATTAAAGCCACGATGCCGATCAAAATCAGCTCAGGCATGCCGATTCCAAACATCTTCGTTCCTCCATTTAAATTTTGCGAACTATATATATGGCCTCCTCCTTTTGTCAACGGATTTATGCCTCGTCTTTGCCGCGGAAATCTTTTGCTTTTCAGGGGTTTTTGTGATAAATGCCTTTCGCTTTTATGCTGGTTCTATCCTTCACGGGCCTCTGCGCAGCACGAGGAAAGCGACAAAAGATGCACCGCAAAACTGGAATCATTCGAGATAATCGATTTCTTCTCCATGTTAACGATTGGACCCATCCGGAATCGCCTGCCCGGCTGAAGGCGGTCTACAAAATGCTGGATGATGCCGATATGAAAGGGTTTTTCTTTGAAATCCCGGTGCGAGACGCCTCGGGGGAAGATCTGGCGAGGGTGCACCGCCCCTTCTATATCGAACAGGTCGCCCGGACAAAAGGACAAACGAGGGTTTTTCTCGATCCCGATACGGATGCAACGCAGGACACCTATGAGGTAGCCCGGCTCGCGGCAGGCAGTCTGTGCCAGGCCGTCGACCATGTCATGGACGGCAGGATGAGTAACGCCTTCGCCCTTGTTCGCCCCCCCGGCCATCATGCCGAGGCGCATACCGCCGCAGGATTTTGCATATTCAATAATGTGGCGATCGCGGCGCGATATGCCCTGGCAAACGGGTTGGCCCGGCGTATCCTCATCGTTGATTGGGACGTCCATCACGGCAACGGCACCCAGCATTGTTTTTATGAAGACCGCCAGGTTCTTTATTTTTCGGTCCACCAGGCCCATTTCTACCCGGGCACGGGACATGTTCGGGAAACCGGCCATGGTGCCGGCACGGGCTACACGATCAATTGCCCGCTCACTTACGGTGCCGATGACGGGTTTTACGTCCGGATCTTTCGAACCCTTCTGGCGCCTGTGTTCCGTCAGTTTAAGCCCGACATGGTTCTGGTTTCGGCAGGTTTTGACACACACCAGGACGATCCCATCGGAAGCATGCGGATGACCGCCCGGGGCTATGCAGCCTTAACCCGGATTCTGATGAACGAGGCCGACATCGCCTGTGCGGGAAGAATGGTCCTTACCCTGGAAGGGGGGTACAATCTGGCTGCTCTGGAGGCATCGGTCAAGGCTGTTTTGCAGGAATTACAGGACGAAACCTGCCTGACGGACAAAGACCTCGATAAAATGGAGCGATCCAGCCGGGTTGGATCGCTCTCCGAGCTGGAGCGGGTGATCGAACAAGTTCGTCCCTTTTGGCACGTAACGTAGCTTCATAAAACATCGAAAAAGCGGATTGATGAACCGTCCCCCCGACGGCCTGAAAGGACATGAGGAAAAGCAGAAAGGAAGCATCAATTGAAGATCAGTCAAAAGGAAGTGCATTACGTCGCCCATCTGGCACGCCTGGAACTCAGTGCGAAGGAAGCGGAGCAGTACACCGTACAATTGGATCATATCTTGTCTTATATTGACAAATTAAATCAGGCGGACACAACCGGCATCGAGGCCATGACACATGCCATCCCCCTGAGCAACGCGTTTCGCGAGGACGACATAACACCCTCCCTGACCAATGAGGCATCCCTGGCAAATGCTCCCGAAACCAGGGCCGGAAGTTTCCGGGTGCCGAAGGTGATCGAATAGGAACAAGGACGCGATGGAACCTTATCAACTGACCATTCATGAATTGCGGGATAAACTCCGTGCCGGTGAAACAACCTCCGTGGCAGCAATTGCTTCCGTCTTCCAGCGAATCGACGAGGTGGAGGAAAAGGTTCATGCTTACATCAACCTCATGCGGGATAAAGCGCTCGAAAGCGCTGCAGATGCCGACCGGCGAATCAAAAACGGAGACGCCGGAGACCTCTGCGGAATTCCTATTGCCCTGAAGGACATTCTTTGCACCGCCGGATTCAAAACGACGTGCGGCTCCCGCATGCTCCACAAATTCATTCCGCCCTATGACGCCACCGTGGTGGACGCCCTGAAGCGGGCCGGGGCCGTCTTTGTCGGTAAGGCCAACATGGATGAATTCGCCATGGGGTCTTCAACGGAAACATCCTTTTTCGGTATGACGCGTAACCCTTGGGATATCGATCGGATACCCGGGGGCTCCAGCGGCGGCTCCGCCGCAGCCGTGGCGGCCGACGAGTGTATTGCCTCCCTGGGCACGGACACCGGCGGATCCATTCGCCAGCCGGCGGCCCTGTGCGGGGTGGTGGGTATGAAGCCCACCTACGGTCGTGTTTCCCGCTACGGACTGATCGCCTTCGCCTCTTCTCTCGACCAGATCGGCCCCTTTACCAAGGATGTTGAAGATTGCGCCATCATGATGAACATCCTGGCCGGATACGACCCCAAAGACTCGACGTCCGTTCCTCATGAAGTGCCGAATTATAAATCCTTTCTCCATCGGGATATCTCGGGATGGACAGTCGGAATCCCCCGGGAGTACTTCATGGACGGCATCGACCCGGAAGTTCTGGCCGCCGTGAAAAAAGCGATAAAGGTCATCGAAGCGACCGGAGCCCGCTGCATCGACGTGTCCCTGCCGCACACGGAGTATTGCGTCGCGGTCTACTATATCGTTGCCCCCGCCGAGGCCAGTTCCAACCTGGCCCGTTATGACGGCGTCAAGTACGGCTATCGGGCGGAAAATTGCCGTGATCTTCTGGACATGTACAAAAAAACCCGTTCCGCAGGGTTCGGTGCGGAAGTCAAGCGGCGCATCATGTTGGGCACCTACGCGCTCTCCTCCGGTTATTACGATGCCTACTACAAAAAAGCCTCCCAGGTCCGCGCACGAATCAAGGAGGATTTCGATAACGCCTTCCGGCGGTGTGACGTGATCATGACCCCCACCTCGCCGACGCCGGCCTTCAAGCTGGGAGAAAAAACCGATGATCCATTGCAGATGTATCTGTCCGACATATTTACTATTTCTGCAAACCTCGCAGGCATCCCCGGCATCTCCCTCCCCTGTGGCTTTACGGATCAGGGGCTGCCCATCGGGGTTCAGTTTCTGGCAGGGCATTTCGAAGAGGAAAAACTGCTCCAGATTGCCCACTGCTATGAGCAAAACGCCCGCCTGGAAAAAAGGAGACCCAAACTATAATGGAATATGAGCCGGTTATCGGGCTGGAAGTCCACGCCCAGCTTTTAACTAAATCCAAGATATTCTGCGGATGCTCAACCGAATTCGGCGCTTCGCCAAACAGCCATACATGCCCCGTTTGCCTGGGCATGCCCGGCGTGTTGCCTGTATTGAACAAGCGTGTCGTAGAATATGCTATGAAAATGGCCCTGGCCACCCACTGCCGGATCAATGCCACAAGCCATTTCGCCCGCAAGAACTACTTTTATCCTGACCTCCCCAAGGGCTACCAGATTTCCCAGTATGCCCTCCCCCTGGCGGAGAACGGTTATGTGGAAATTGAAACCGAAACCGGGAAGAAACGGATCGGCCTGACCCGGATTCACATGGAAGAAGATGCCGGCAAGCTGATCCATGACGAAAATCTGCCTTACAGTTACGTTGACCTCAACCGTACCGGGGTGCCGCTTATTGAAATCGTCGGCGAACCGGATATTCGCTGCCCCGAGGAGGCCACGGCCTACCTTCGCCGTCTTCATGAAACGCTCGTTTACCTTGAAATCTGCGACGGCAACATGGAGGAAGGGAGCTTCCGCTGCGATGCCAACGTCTCCCTGAGGCCGAAAGGCCGGGAGGCCTTCGGGACCAGGACCGAACTGAAGAACATGAATTCCTTCCGGAATGTGCAGCGCGCGCTGGAATATGAGATCAAGCGGCAGGAATACATCCTGGAAAGCGGCGGCGAAATCATTCAGGAAACGCGACTGTGGGATGATACCCAGGGGGTAACCCTTTCCATGCGGAGTAAGGAGGAAGCCCATGATTACCGTTATTTCCCAGATCCCGACCTTGTCACCATCAAGGTGGACGAAGCCTGGATCGGAGAGGTGGAAATTACCCTGCCGGAACTGCCGCTCGCAAAGCGAGAACGGTTTATACGGGACTATGAAATACCGGCCTATGATGCCGGTGTTCTGACCGCAAGTAAGGCCCTCGCCGCATATTATGAGGTAGTCGTCAAATTTTGCGGCAAACCCAAAGCCGCCGCCAACTGGGTTATGGGGGATCTCCTGCGTTTTCTCAATGAAGACAAGGCCGATATCCGCGTGTGCCCCCTCTCCGCCGCCTCCCTCGGACAAATGATCAGCCTCATCGAAGAAGGGACCATCAGCGGCAAGATGGCCAAGGATCTGATCCAGGACATGTACCGGACGGGAAAGCCACCCCGAACCATTATCGAAGAAAAGGGTATGGTTCAGATTACCGACGAGGACGCCCTGCAACGGGTGATCGACGAAATCATCGCCGCCAATCCGAACCAGTTGGCCCAGTATCGGAGCGGAAAAGAAAAGCTTTTCGGCTATTTTATCGGTCAGGTGATGAAAGTCACCCAGGGAAAAGCCAATCCGCAATTGATCAACGCGCTCCTTAAGCAGAAACTGGATCAACCATGATCAGAACGATCGAGTGGCGGAACGACACGGTGGTCATGATCGATCAGAAACGCCTGCCGGGAGAGGAATGTCACTTGGTGTGCCGCTCCCCCGAGGAGGTAATCATCGCAATCAAGGATCTCACCATCCGGGGCGCCCCTGCAATCGGCATCGCCGCAGCCATGGGGATTGCCTTGGGCATGCTGCAGGCCCCGCCGACGTCAGACCTTGATTTTCGCCGGCGCTTCGATGATCTCTGCGATCGATTCCGGTCTACACGTCCCACGGCCCGCAATCTTTTTTGGGCCATCGAACGGATGCAAAACTGCCTGTCCGGCATTTTTTCACCGGATGCCCCCTACAGTCCAAACCTGCTCAAGCAGTGCCTTATCTCGGAGGCAAAGAAGATCCTCGACGAAGACATCCTTTGCAACCAGAAGATAGGGGCTTTCGGGGCGGGCTTGCTTCAGAACGGCGACACGGTGCTGACCCACTGCAATGCCGGGGCACTGGCCACAGGAGGCTACGGCACGGCCCTGGGCGTCATCCGGGCAGCATGGGAACAGGGCAAAAAGATTGATGTTTTTGTGGATGAAACCCGGCCGGTACTGCAGGGGGCCAGACTGACGGCATGGGAACTGATGCAGGAAAACATCCCCGCAACGCTCATAACGGACAACATGGCGGGTTTTCTCATGTCGCGTGGAAAAATTGATAAAGTCATTGTCGGAGCGGATCGCATCGCTCAAAACGGCGATACTGCCAACAAGATCGGCACCTATACTTTGGCGGTTTTAGCGAAGGAACACGAAATTCCTTTTTACATCGCAGCCCCGTCGTCAACCATCGATCCGGGCACACCGAATGGCATCGCCATCACGATCGAGGAACGGAATCCGGAAGAAGTAACATCCCTTGGGGGATGGCGGACCGCCCCGGAAGGGGTCAGGGTTTATAATCCCGCCTTCGATGTAACACCCGGGCGCTACATCGCCGCCATTATCACCGAGGCTGGTGTTGTCCGCCCGCCCTATGATTTCTCCATGCCGGGTAAGCGCAGTGACCCGGAATCCCTTTCCTGAATGTAATGTTCTGCAACCGGGTTCCGTATCATGCTTCCCGGAGGAGACCGTCATTTTTTCATGACAAAAGCTGATGATCAGTCCGAGTCGCGACGGCGAAGAAGAATCTCTTGAAAGAAACGAAATCCTTCGCTATGGATCAGTGATGATGAAACAGGAGTCTTGATTGGGGTTAACGATAAAATATCAAAGGAATACTTTTTTATGTCAAAACTTTTGCTTTTCGATTTCGACGGTGTGATCGTCGATTCCCTGTCCGTCTACGAACGGACAGTCAAAACCTGCCTCGAGAAAATCGGCAACCCGATCGTCAGGACCCGAGACGATTTTCTCGATCTCTTTGAGGACAACTTCTACGAAGGCATCGTAAAAAAGGGTGTCGACCTGCAGGAATTCATGACGGCTTCCCAGGATATTCTTCAAAATATCCATTATGAAGACCTCGAACCTCACCGGTTTCTCTTTCCCGTTATCGAGGCCCTGCACCGTGATCATTTTCTGGCTATCATCTCTTCCAATACAGCCGGCATCATTCGCAAAGCCCTGGCACGATATGGGATCGATCTTTATTTTCAGGAAGTTATGGGGTCCGATACGGCCTACAGCAAACAGGAAAAAATCAACCTCGCGATGTACCTGTTCGGAATCGCCCAGGATCAGATCTTCTACATCGGCGATACAGCGGGAGATATCCGGGAAGCCCGCGGTGCCGGGGTCCACGCCGTCGCCGTGGCGTGGGGCTGGCACCCCCGGGAGCGGATGCTGGCCGCCCATCCGGATTTTCTGGCTGAGCACCCCGAGGATTTGCTGGTCTATCTGGAGAAAATGAGACATGGACCGTCAGGTTTCCCCGGTCGTTAACCGGAACCGCTGTACCGGCTGCGGTCTCTGCGTCGAAATATGCCCGTCTGATACATTGTCGATGGTCGACGGCAAGGCCACCGTCACCGGCAGCCGTTCCCTGTCCTGCGGCCAATGCGCCGCGGTCTGTCTCGTCGGCGCCATCACCAATCCAAACCTCGATCCGGGGGCTTACGCTTTCGAAACCTTCCGGATGGACGAAAACTGGCTTCCCTGGGGAAAGGCGGATGTTGCGGAACTGGTCCGCCTGATGGCATCAAGACGTTCCTGCCGCCGCTACGAGAATCAACCCGTGCCGGCGGCGACACTCAGGGATTTGGTCAAGATCGGCCTGACGGCCCCTTCCGGCACGAACAGTCAGCCCTGGCGTTTTACCCTGGTTTCCTCACGCCGGGAAATGATCTTCTTCGGCGAGCGAATTGCCGATTTCTACCGCTACCTTAATCGTATTTCCGAAAGGGCCTGGTTGCGGCATCTGCTGAAATGGTTCGGAAAACCGGAACTCGACTTTTATTACCGGAACTATCACGACCGCATTGTCGACGCTCTCCAGGAATGGCAACGGGACGGAAGGGACCGGGTGTTCCACGGTGCACCGTCTGCCATCATTGTAAGCTGCCGGCCCGGGGCATCCTGCCCGTCAGAAGATGCCCTGCTGGCCACCCAGAACATTCTTCTGGGTGCCCATGCCCTGGGTCTGGGAACCTGCCTGATCGGCTTTGCCGTCGAGGCCATCAAAAGAGATGCCGCCATCAAGCGTTTTTTGGATATCACTCAGGAGGAAACCGTCTACAGCGTCATCGCCCTGGGTTACCCGGCGGTGATATACCAAACCATCACCGGCCGAAAAACGCCGTTGATTCGAACCCTAAAAATGCATCCCTGAAGTATTCGCACGGAAATTTTATCGGCCTCATTCCGATCATCAAAGTGCCTTGCGAAGCGAGAGATTCCTGGGCCTTGCCAAACGCTTCATCCCAGCGATCAATCCGGGAGTGGACGATTTCAGTGGATTTGCATAGCCTTATCTTCATACCGCCCGTACAGATCCGACGGGGGGCCGATGATTTCGATGGCCTTCGTCCCGAGCATGCGGACCACCGGCGTGGCGTCAAAAACCGAGTACCAGATACCAACCACATCGTTGGCGGGGCTATAGAGGATGTAACCTCTCAGGGTTAAACCAAGGCTTATGGTCCTGTTCCGCATCCCTTCCAGAAGCTTTCCGTAGTCTGCCGAATCGGGATCGATACTCTGCCAGAGGTGCTCCTTGAGGTTATAGCCCTGCTTCACCCCCAGAACAGCCGTCGGACCCGATGAGGGACCGCTGTAATAATAGTGATAAAGGTTTGAGGGGTTGTTCGATTCGAACAGACGGGTCGCGCTTGTATCGGGAACGTAAAACCCATAGCTTTTCAGCCACCCGGCACAGCCGAACAACAGCAACACGGCAATGCCCGGCATCCACATCCGGGCAACCCTGCATGTCCTGTCGATCCCACTAAACCGATTCTTTAAGAGCTTCAGGCAAAAGGGGATCGGATCTTCCCGTTTGCACCACACGGATTACCACATCGTCGTTCTCGATATCGGCCATCGCCACCCCCCCGGCTTTCAGCTTGCCGAAGAGGACCTCGTCCACAAAGAACTTTTTAATTTTGTCCTGCACCAGGCGGCCGATTTCCCGGGCGCCAAATTCATGAGAATAACCCTTTTTCGCGAGCCACTCGGAACATGCTTCCGTTACATCGAGTCGAACACGTTTTTCCTCGAGCTGGCAACGGAAATCGTCGATTGCCTTTTTGACGATGCGGAGGATTTCCTTGTCTGTAAGGCCGTTGAAGTTAACCACGCCATCAAGACGGTTCCGGAATTCAGGCGAGAATATCCGCTCGACTGCATCGAAAACGGCCTTACGATCAACCGGCTTTCCTTCAAAACCGATGATCTGGCGGCCGATTTCCCGGGCCCCCGCATTGGACGTCATGAGAATGATGACGTTTCTGAAATCGGCCTTTTTGCCGGTGTTGTCCGTCAGTGTCGCATAATCCATGACCTGAAGCAGGGCATTGAAGATATCCTCGTGGGCCTTCTCAATCTCATCCAACAGGAGGACCGCGTAAGGCGTTTTCCGGATTGACTCCGTCAGCAGGCCACCCTCCTCGTAACCGACATAACCGGGAGGAGCTCCCACCAGTTTGGCCACGGAATGCTTCTCCTGGTATTCACCCATGTCGTAGCGATGCAGCGGGATCCCCATCAGGTCTGCAAGCTGTCTTGCCAGTTCGGTCTTTCCGACACCCGTCGGCCCCACGAAAAGCAGCGAGGCAATCGGCTTCTGGGGTTCGCGGAAACCGGCGCGGGAACGTTTGATCGCATCTACAACCTTTCCAACGGCTTCATCCTGGCCGAAAATGCGGGATTTCAAATCGGCTTCCAGATTAAGCAGCTTTTCCACATCGGAGGAAGAAACGTTTTTCTCCGGTATGCGCGCCATCTTCGCCACCACCGCTTCGATTTCCTCCCGGCTGATCAGACAGAAGTCATCATCGTTACAGCGTTTCATGGAGGCCAGGGCCCCTGCCTCGTCGATCACGTCGATAGCCTTGTCGGGCAAGCGACGGTCACTGAGATAGCGGCTGGACAATTCCGCCGCAGCCTGAAAGGCATCCTCGGTGTAGACGACATGGTGATAGGTTTCGTACTTTTCCTGCAATCCGCTTAAAATGTCGACAGTCTGGTCCACCGACGGCTCGGGCACCTCGATTTTCTGAAAACGCCTTGACAGGGCGCCATCTTTTTCAAAATACTTTCGGTACTCGTCATAAGTCGTCGATCCGATACAGCGCAGTTTTCCCACAGACAACGCCGGCTTGAGAATATTGGACGCGTCCATGGAACCGCCCGAAACCGCCCCGGCGCCGACGATGTTATGGATCTCATCGATGAAGAGAATCACTTTCTTCTGTTTCTGCAGTTCCGCCAGCACCCGTTTCATCCTCTCCTCGAAGTCTCCCCGGTAGCGGGTGCCTGCCAGCATGGCACCCATATCGAGCGCATAGATCTTCGCTCCCTGAAGTTTTTTGGGCACCCTGTTCCGCGCGATCAACTGGGCCAGACCTTCGGTAACCGCCGTTTTGCCGACACCGGGATCGCCGACATGGATGGGATTGTTTTTCAGGCGCCGACAGAGGACCTGCAGGGTTCGTTCGAGGATTTCTTCCCGACCGATGACGGGATCCAATTCCCCTCTCAGAGCCTTCTCCGTTAATTCCGTCGTGAACGCGCTCAGGAGTTTGCTGTGATAATCGGCAGACTCCTTGCCCTCCGGCTCTGCTTCTTCGCCGGCCTCATCCCTTTGTTGCGTCTCCGATTCCGCTCCGGGAAAAACCGAAACGCCGTGAGAGATATAATTAAGAAGCATCAACTTGGTCATGCCTTCTTTGCGAAGATAAAAAGCCGCATAGGACTCCTTTTCATCGAAGAGCGAAACCATGATGTCGCCTAACTCCAGGACCTCTTTCTGAGAGGACGTGGAATGCCAGACGGCGCGTTCCAGAATATTCTGAAAGCCGGCCGACTGCACCACTTTCCGGTCTCCAACAGCCGCCTGGGTTTCCTGCAGATGCTGGTCGAGCAGCGCTTTCAAATGTTGCGGATCGCCTCCGCAATTCTCCACAATCTCCACACCTTCCTCAAAGAAAAGGGCTGCGTACAGCAAATGCTCCGGGGTAATGTATTCATGATGCCGCACATTCGCTTCTGCATAAGCGGCCATAATGATCTGATTCAATGTTTCACTGATTTTCATGGATAAACCTATTCCTGTTCTATGGTACAGCGTAGGGGAAATTCCCGCATCTTTGCCATCTGCTGCACCCGTTGCACTTTCGTCACGGCAATATCATAAGTATAAAGGCCACAAATCCCCCGACCTCTCCGATGAACGTCCAGCATGATTTTTGTTGCCTCTGCTGCCGGTTTATGAAAAACTTTCGCAAGGACATCAACAACAAAATCCATGGTCGTATAGTGGTCATTGTGGAGAATCACCCGGTACATTTTCGGTTCCCGCAGTTCGGTTTGATCCTCCGTTCCTCCGAGAAGACCGGGATCCCTTTCCTGATCCGGACGAGTTATCATAAGCAAGTGCGACCCTTTAAACCATAGCGGGTTTTTTTCTTTGTTTACAATATATGATGTGACGGTGCGGGTGTCAATGGAGGACAAGACAGTCCGTCCCGCCTTCCCGTAGAAGAACCCTAACGTTTGACCAAGCGGTCACCGGAAAGCCGTCCTGCATGGAAACATTTATTCTGGCCGTAGTAAGCCTGACGATCGCCGTGTCATTAATCATTTTCAGACAAAAAGACGCCGTCATGCGCGCCTTTGCCATACTTTGTCTGGCGCTGTTCTGCAACCGGGCCGGCGTTTTCTTTTTCGATCTCCTCCAGCATCCATACTGGAAAATACTCGAGTATGGAGGGCTTCTCGCGTTGCCCCCTCTTGCCCTGCTTTTTGTCCGCACCCTGACACGCGGCAAACAACTCTTCCGGCGAAGGGATATCGTGCTGACGGCTGCATTCAGCACCATTCTGGCCATTGCCCTGGTTACCCCCCTTCTCGATTGGCCCTATATCCCCTTTATAATTTATCTTTACCCGCTTCTGATTATCGCCAGCGCTTACATTTCTCTCCTGCTGTTCATTTACCGCAAACGTCCGGGAGGAGAGAAAAAGCGCTTACTCTATTTGGCCATCGCCTGCCTGGTGGCTGCTCTGCTGTGCAGTTTTGACCTGTTGTCCTATTTTGGATTTCCGTTCCCGGCGCTTTCAAACATCGTTATTGCGGCACTTCTTTACTTTATTCTGCTCATCATCGCCTACCCGCACCTGACCAAACTTTATGAAATCATGGCAAAGTCGCTGATGGTTTTTATTCTGACAACTTTTGCCACGGTCGCATTCTATTTCGTTTTGGGACTATTCGGGGCAAATGTCAGCCTCCCCTTTACTCAGGTCCTGACCGCATCGTTTCTGATCGTTATTTCCATAACCCCCTTGAAAATCATCGTGAAGCGCATCTTTTCCTACTTTTACCCTGAAAGCACGGATGTTTTTCAATCCCTATACGCATTCGACGAGAAACTCGAAAAAGAAAAAAACCTCCTGCTCGAGGAAATGGCGCCCGTTTTGGCCCATGAAATCCGGAATCCACTGGGTTCGATCAAGGGGGCGGCACAGTACCTGAGCGACGATGCGCATTCGGAAGAACACCGAAGACTCCTTCATGTCATCATTGAGGAAGTGAATCGTCTGAACCGTGTCGTGTCGCAGTTTCTCAATTACGCGAAACCTTACAGCATCAAGCCTGCCCCCGAAGATATCAACCGAATTATTCAAAAGGTGATTTCCATCATTGAAGCCGATACGGCAGCGGAAAGCGTGTCGATCGAGGCGGACCTGCATCCGGAGCTGCCTTTAGTCCGGGCTGACGCTGAACAGTTGATCCAGGTTTTTCTGAATATTGCCTTCAATGCCGTTGAGGCGATGCAGGGAAGGGGTACCCTGTCCTTCAGGACGATCATGATCGAAAGTGACGAGGATCGCGCCGTCGGTCTATACATCCGCGACACAGGCCCGGGAATCCCTAAAAAAGACCTGAAAAACATTTTCAAACCGTTTTTTACAACCAAAGAAAGGGGCGTCGGTTTGGGTCTGTCCATCTGCCAGCGAATCATCAAGGATCATGGCGGCTATATCCGGGTCAAATCCATTCCCGGCAAAGGCACCATCTTCTTCATTCGCCTGTGTACTGCGCAAGCCTGACAGGTGTTCGTCTTGACACCGACACGCGAACGTAATACTAACCACTCCATGAATCGCATTCTCATTGTAGACGACGAATTGAATATGCGGCTCGTGCTGAAGGCCATGCTAAGTAAAGAGGGTTACGATGTCCTGTTGGCAGAAGACGGTCTTGTGGCCCTTGAGATCCTGAAAACCAACCAGGTAGACGCCATCGTGACCGATCTCAAGATGCCCAGACTCGATGGAATGGCTCTTTTGAGCCGCGTCAACAAGGAATACCCTTCCGTTCCCATCGTCATCATCACCGCCTACGGCACGGTGAATACCGCCGTAGATGCCTTGAAAAAAGGGGCCTTCGATTATATTACCAAGCCTTTTGACCAGGATGATCTCCGGAACGTGATTCGGAAAGCCATCCGGACCCGGGAGCTCAACCATGACGAGATCCTGATGAGCGAGGAGGAAATCGACCGTTTCGGGATCGTGGGCTCCAGCCCGAAAATGCTGGAAATTTACGAAATCATCAGGCAGGTTGCGCCGGCCACGACGGCCATCCTGATCACGGGTGAAACGGGAACCGGCAAGGAATTGATTGCCCATGCCATTCATCGCAACAGCCCCAGGAAGGCGAACCCCTTTATAAAGATCAACTGCGGGGCCATCACGGAACACCTGGTCGAAAGCGAACTCTTCGGATACGAGAAGGGGGCATTCACGGGGGCCGTCGTGACCAAACCGGGACGCTTCGAACTTGCCCACACGGGCACGCTCTTTCTGGACGAAATCGGTGAACTGCCTCGGGAAACGCAGGTCAAGCTTCTTCATGTCCTGCAGGACCAGGAATTTGAACGGGTCGGAGGCGTCCGGACCATCAAAATCGACGTCCGGGTCATTGCGGCAACGAACCGGAATTTGTTACAGGATGTCAAGGACGGCCGTTTCCGGGAAGACCTTTTCTACCGGCTCAATGTTTTCCCCCTTCATCTGCCGCCGCTGAGGGAGCGCCAGGAAGACATCCTGCCGCTGATGGATTATTTTCTGGGAAAATGCAACCAGAAGTTGGGGAAGCATGTCCGTCGGGAAGATCCCCGTATCAGCGAATTGTTCCAGCGCTACTCCTGGCCCGGTAATGTCCGTGAAATGGAGAACATGATCGAGCGTCTGGTTCTGGTGGCGAAGGACAATCGCATCGTTCTGGAGGACGTTCCTGAGGAAATCAGGTACGCCATGGACGTCTCCGTGGCCGATGTGCCGGTTTCGGGCGAAAAACCCCTGAAAATGCTGGTCAAGACTCACGCAGAAGAAATGGAAAAACAGCTCATTGCTAAAATCCTGGATGAATGTGGGCAGAACGTCACCAAAGCCGCCCAGCAGCTCGGATTCAGCCGAAAGGGACTGCAGTTGAAGATGATCAAGTACGGTTTACGCAAAGAGTGATTTTCCTTTCCGTCCACGAGCTTCCGGCATCCGGCCTTCACGCTTATGCAAGCACGCTCTGTCGACTCATTTCACCGGTCGCACCGGTTTTGTAAAACGAAGACGGCAGAGAAACATTGGAGTAACAGTCTCATGCATTCCCTTCAGGAGCAATCGGCTTCAGACCCAGCCAGGATTCATCAACCCATTAAATAAACAGGAGTTCCCTGTATGACTCCGGATATTGTTATCGTTTTAATTATTCTGATCACTGCCCTCTTCCTGTTCATCACTGAATGGGTGCGCATGGACTTGGTGGCCCTGTCGGTCATGTCGGTCCTTGCAATTGCGGGCCTCGTCTCCCCCGGCGCAGCCGTCAGCGGATTCAGCAATTCCGCGGTGATTACGGTAGGGGCCATGTTTATCATGAGTGAAGGGCTGACGCGTACCGGTATCGCCGATTATATTGGCCGCAGCGTGCTGCGCATAGCGGGCCACAGTGAAATGCGCATGGTCGCTATCTGCATGCTCATCAGCGGGTTTCTCTCGGCATTTATGAATAACATTGCCGTCGCAGCCCTGATGTTGCCGGTCGTGGTTGATATCGGACGCCGCAGGGAGCTCATGTCTTCACGGTTGTTGATCCCTCTGGCCTACGGAACATTGCTGGGAGGCCTGATGACGCTCATCGGGACACCCCCCAACCTTCTGGTAAGCAACGCCTTGAACGCCGCCGGATTTGACGGTTTCCGTTTTTTTGATTTCTCGTTCATCGGTTTGCCCGCCCTTCTTGTCGGTACGACTTTTATCGCCTTGGCAGGACGCCATTTGTTACCGCTCACCGACCACACAAAACCCCTGGAAAACCAGCATGCTTTGCGTGCCCAATACGGCCTGCAGGAACGGATCTATTCGCTGCGGGTGCCCGCCGACTCTCTGCTGGCAGGCAAAACCCTCGGAGATACAGGCCTGGCCGCTACGGCGGGCCTATTGATCATTGCCTTGATCCGGGACGGGCGAACCCAGGCGCTCCCGAGTCCGTATACATTATTACACGGAGGTGATGTCCTGCTTGCCCAAGGCCGTCTTGATCGTTTCGAGCTGCTCCGGCTTTGGAATACATTGGTCATCGAACGCGAGGCGCCGATGCTCCGCGATTTGCTTTGGGAACAATCAAACTTGGCCGAACTGACTGTTGTCGAGGGATCCTCGCTCATCGGTGAACCTTTGAGGCATCGAGAATTTCGCGAGCGATATGCAGTCAACGTACTTGCAATACGCCATGGAGACACGATTCGACGAACGCATCTTGCGGAAACGAAGATCGACTCCGGAGACCGTCTGCTTGTGCAGGGCTCCGAAGAGGCATTGCAAGTTTTGCACAAATCAAAAGATTTTAATGTTGAAACAGATGCGGCGGAAGGGGATCTTCGAGAAAGCTATCATCTTGATGAACGCCTGTTCGTGCTGCGTGTACCTAGAGAATCGGCATTAACCGGAACAACGATCGGTGAAAACCGCCTTGGTGATGCCTTCGACTTCAGACTGCTCTGCATATTCAGAAGCGGCAAGTTGATTAAGTGGCCGTCATCGGAAGACATTGTTCAGGCGGCAGACCTGCTTCTGATACAGGGACGGCAAGAGGACTTGAATGTTCTCCGCGGTCTGCAACAACTTGAATATTTTACTGATTTTGATGCCTACAAGAGGGTATTCGAACACGGCGAACTCGCCCTCGTCGAGGCCACACTGCACCCGCGTGCCGCAATCACGGGCAGAACAGTGGCTGATTTGAATTTGAACGAACGTTACGAGGTGCAGGCGGCCGCTATCTGGCGCGACGGCAAACCACATCGCTCCGCACTGAACACGATGCAACTTAAGCACGGAGACGCCCTCCTCATCATTGGACCGAAACACAAACTGGCAGGCCTTAATCGTGATCAAAACCTCATCGTTCTCACGCCTGTCCATGTAGAGCCGATTGACATCAAGAAAGCCCCCTTAGCCGGACTCATAATGATGCTGGTCGTTTTCTCTGTAATCATCGGATTTCTGCCCATCGCCATCGCAGCCGTTGCCGGGGCAACTTTCATGCTTCTCACGCAGTGCCTGAGCATGGAACAGGCATACCGTGCCATAGACTGGCGCTCGATTTTTCTCATTGCAGGCATGTTGCCGTTGGGTATTGCCATGCAGCAGACAGGAGCGGCCGAATATCTTGCCGCCGGCGTCATTGCCTTGCTCGGCCCTTACGGGCCCTGGCCTGTGATCGCCGGTCTTTACGTGGTCACGGCGCTCGGCACACTTGCCATTCCTACAGCGGCGCTTGTTCTGCTTATGGCGCCAATCGCATTGTCTGTCAGCACGGATTTGGGCGTATTGCCCCACGCACCATTAATGACGGTGGCCATTGCGGCCTCGGCAAGTTTTGCCAGCCCCGTTTCGCATCCGGCCAACCTGCTGGTCATGGGACCCGGGGGCTACCGTTTTCTAGATTATTTAAAAATTGGCCTGCCGTTGATGCTAACCGTTTTTCTGGTGGTGATTCTGTTGATGCCGATCCTCTGGCCACTGCAATAAACTTCTGCAAATCCTAAATGCAAAGGCTAGAGGCCCCAGACCAGGAGTATCATGGGTACGCTGACGGCGATGACGATAATCTCCAGAACCAGCCCCATGCGCCAGTAATCGCCGAAATGGAAGCCGCCCGGTCCAAGAATCAGCGTGTTATTCTGATGTCCGATGGGGGTCAGAAATGCACAGGAGGCGCCGACGGCGACAGCCATCAGGAAAGTGTCGGGGTTTACGCCTGCCTGTTGGGCAACGCCGATTGCAATTGGGCACATGACCGCTGCAGTAGCCGCATTGTTCATCAGATCGGACAAAAACATGGTCACGACCATGACGATCACCAGGCCGGCGATAACCTGTCCCTGTGCCAGGTTATCGAGTAAAAATCGCGCAATCATATCGGCGGCGCCGGTCGCAGCAACCGCATCGGCAATGGGAAGCATCGCACCGAGCAAAATAATGACAGGCCAGTCGATGGATGTGTAAACGGCGCGCAGGGGAACAATTCCCAGGACAATATATGCCAAAGCCCCCATCGCGAATAAAATGGACACCGGCAAGAATCCCAGGGCTGCCATCAAGACCGCGCCGGCCATGACCAGAGAGGCCGTGAGCGCCTGACCTCTTTTGGGAACCCTGATTTCCCGCGAGTGAAGAGGCAAACAATCAAACATCGCAGCAAAACCGCTGATGGCTTCCGGTAATCCTTGCATCAGCAGAACATCCCCTGCCTGGATCGGTGTGCTACGGAGACGCCGAACCGACTGTCGCCCCCGGCGTGAGATGGCCAGCATGTTGATGCCGTATTGCGTACGCAATTGAATATCCGTGGCGGAACGGCGGATCAGGGCAGAATTAGGCATCACCACCAATTCTTGGATCACCGTTTCTTCCATCCTCGGCTTGCCGGCATCTTTTCGATCGTCCTCCTTTTGTTCTTCATCCGAGAGGGATTCCTCTGTTAAACCTGCCGTCCCGTTGTATTGATTCTTTTCTTCTTTCTTCCCTTTTGAATCTTCTTCGGATGCCCCTTCTTCCGTTTCCGGCGGCACCTCTTCTTCCAGTTTCAACCCCAGGCTAGAAAGGGCCGTCCCCAAACATTCCGGCTCCACTTCAATGACGAGAACATCGTCTTCACGTAAAACCCGACGCGGATTGGGCGCGGATAGGCGAACATCAAAACGAACCAGGCCGACAATCTGCGCATCCGCCTCCTCCATCATTTGCTCGGCTTCATATAAAGGAACTCCGATTGCCTTGCTTCCCGCAAGAACCCGAACCTCACTGAGATAACGCCCGGTGTCAAATCCTTCAATATCAGCCCGCTGGCGCGTCGGCACCAACCTCCAACCGACAAGGCCGATGAATAGGATCCCCGCCACCGCAACCGTCAGACCCACGGGAGTAAAATCAAACATCGAAAAGCCGCCCGTGCCCGTTGATTGTCGAAAACCCGACACGATGAGGTTCGGAGGCGTCCCGATGAGGGTTGTCATCCCTCCCAAAATCGAGCCGAAGGCAAGAGGCATTAAAAGTTTACCCGGCGGCAGATTTTGTTTGGACGCCATCTGGATGGCCAGAGGCATCAGGAGCGCCAAGGCGCCGACGTTGTTCATAAAGCCTGACAGCAGCGCCGCCAGGCTAATCAGCGCAAAAATGCTCAGCGTCGTGTTCGCGGATTTGGGTAAAACGCGCTGGGCAAGGATATCCACTGCACCCGACAATTGAAGGCCATATCCCAGAACGAGGACACACGCAACGGTGATGACGGCAGGATGTCCAAAACCGCCAAAAGCCTCCCGACCGGGCACCAGGCCAACCAGCACGGATAGCAGCAACGCACCTATGGCTACCAGATCATGCCGCCAGCGACCCCACAAAAACATGGCCAGAGTGGCCATCAGGATTATCAGCACGAGGAAGCGGGCATCCATCATGTTCAGGATTTGATGAGCGATAGCCTCTTGCATCTCGGTTTCCTTTCCGGATAGTGAGGAAGATTAAGTGAAAATTGCTGATATTTAATACGATCAACGCACTCTTCTTTCATCCTGCAGCAAAAGAAAAGAGGAAAACCACTAAAAAGAAGCCGGCTCCGAATTGAAATGGATTTTTTCTCATTCAACCGGCCGCCTGGTTTCAAAACCCGGCTATCTGATGCATACCTGGATTCTCTTACCGAACGAAAATTCTGCACCTTTTCATATTTGTAAAATGTAGCAATGGGCATGCAGGCTTATCAAGAAAATTCTCATATCCTGACATTTCCATTAAATCGGGGATAAACGCCCCGTGCTTCCGGCTTTATAATGGAATGAAATAGGTCTTTCTATGGATCCGGCAAAACGAAAAAACCTGCATCCCGCCGCAAAGAAATACGGAGGAATGCAGGCCGCAAGCATTCTTACAGAAGCAAAATTTCTTCTGATGTCCAGGTTACGCCTCTTTCGGTCGGTTATACTTTACCCGCAGGTACTCCTCGCCGGTCTGCGGATAAAGCGCATAGGTCAACAGGTCTTCCTCGGTCTGCGCCAAATCGCCTATCTTTTTCCTGGCCTCCTCTAATTCCGGTTCGAGAACATCCGCAGGGCGTACCGTTATCGGCGTCGTTCCCCGCGGATACCCCTTGAGTACCTTTTCCCTAACTCCCGGATCGATGGGGGTCGGGGTTTGACCGTAAAGTCCGAACGCCAGATCCTTGATCTGGTTAGTCACCATCTTGTATTTTCCGAACAGAACATTCATGACGGCTTGGGAACCGATAATCTGGGAGGTCGGCGTCACCAGAGGAACCGTCCCCAGCTCTTTTCTTGTGACGGGCACTTCGGCGTAGACTTCATTCAACCTGTGCAGGGCCTTCATATCTTTCAGCTGGCTGATAAGATTTGAGATCATGCCCCCGGGAATCTGATGGGCCAAAACACCCGTATCGATCACGGCAAGGGTGTTGGTAGCGAGGAAGTCGCTGTATTTCGGTGCGATCTCCTCTAATTGTTTGCCGAGATCCAAAAGAATCCCCAAATCGAGGCCGGTATCCCAAGGCGTTCCATCCAGCGTAGCCACCAGCGGCTCAATCGCTGGCTGGGAAGTTCTCATGGCAAAGGGAGCCAAACAGGTATCGACGATATCGACACCCGCTTCGATGGCCTTTATATAAGTCATCGAAGCCATACCACTGGTGTAATGGGTATGCAGGTGAAGCGGGACCTGCACATGCTTCTTCAGGGTCGAGAACAATTCGAAAGCGTCGAAAGGAGAAAGGATGCCTGCCATATCCTTGATGCAGATCGTATCGGCCCCCATATTTTCCAATTCTTTGGCTTTGGCGATGTAATAATCGAGGTTGTACACCTCACCGCCCATGCGCCGCTGGGTCAGGGAATACGAAATGGCGCCTTCGAACTGTTTGCCGTTGGCTTTGATCCGCTCGACACAGGTCTGAAAATTCCGGGTGTCATTCAGTGCATCAAACACGCGGAAGATATCGATTCCGACTTCACACGACTTATCGACAAAGGCCCGCACCACGTCATCCGCATAATTCCGGTAACCCACCAGATTCTGGCCTCGGAGCAACATGGAAAAGGGAGTTTTTTTAATGTATTTTTTCAGGACCTTGGGCCTCTCCCACGGATCTTCGCCGAGAAAGCGGTGCATGGTATCGAAAGTCGCCCCGCCCCAGACTTCCATGGCCCAGAAACCCACGTCATCCATCTCTTCTGCGATGGGGATCATGTCCTCTGTTTTCATCCGCGTCGCATGGATGGACTGATGTCCATCCCGGAAGGTGTTATCCTGAACTCTGACCCTTTTGCGAGCCTCTTCTGTCTTCATAAATTCCCCCTTTTCCCTAATGGACTTTTTAAAAGATCTCTTTTGCGGCAGTCTACCTCACGGAGCGTGAATCAGGCAACGGCAGCAGGCACCCCCAATATCTCTGCAACCAAGCGGTCTTCCGCATCGGGGTCAAAAAAATATGACATTCCCTGATGCGGAAACAACCGCACCACCACGACGCTTCTATCGCGGAAATACATAAACGGGATTTGAAAAGATCCAGGGCCGGTACATCCCGTAAATATTTACGAACACTTCAATCCGGTATATACCCGGCTGGCGAATAGAGCATGAAACGGATGGGCCGATCCGCTCTTGAAAAAGAACCCCGTCTTTCACAATGCGGATGCGGCTCCTGAGGGGGACCCTTACGTCAAGGAGCGCTTCGCGGTCAAGCAAAAAGATGTCGCCCATGGTTGCTTCCCGGGAGCCCTCCACCACGGACAGGCTGAATCCCTTAGCCGGGTAAAAGTATTCCTGGGCGACATAAACATGCCCTTTCTTCAGGGCGTCCAGAACAGAAACTTTGTCGATTGCGCCATCGCCGGTTAGCGGGCTTGAGGTCAGGACATGGGTTCTGATGAAGCGGAAAGCCTTGCGAAACGGAAACACGGAAAAGGAGACCCGCCCCACACGCCGTTTTGTCGCGTGATTGTCGCATTCTCCGATCCCCACCACCCTTCGCGTCTGAGTAAGCCGGTCCCATCGTCTCAGGGTAACCGGTTGCGGGCCGCGCAGGAAGAAGCAGGGAAATACAAAACTGAGCAGGGCCTTGATGTAACCACGCAGAGAATTCTGCCAATCCGTCATAAAATCCCAGATGCCGATTCCCGTGTATCCCTCGGCATACCAGTTCCGCCAGGGATAGTGTTTCACGTGAAACAGGGCCGATCCTTCGTGGTCCGGATGCGCGATAAAGCAGATTCCTCCGGCTTCTAAAACCTGATCGATATACGATTGGGGATCAATCTCCTCGTCG
>CAYPKE010000025.1:0-23697 GCA_964411235.1 uncultured Syntrophales bacterium | reverse complement strand
CAGTAGCTCAGTCGGTAGAGCAGATGGCTGTTAACCATCGGGTCCGTGGTTCGAGTCCGCGCTGGGGAGCCAGACATAATCACGTCTTCTGCGACGTGGCCCCATAGTGCAGGTCCTGAAAAAAAAAGGGCCTGCTTCTTTTTTTGTGGTATGATCCACCACATTGATAAACATGTGACTTTTCTTGGTATACCATGTCCTCATACTATTCCGAATTACTCTATCTCTCAGGAGATGACCCGTTTTCCCCCTTGGCCCGTCACTTCGCCGATTTTCTGACGGGGCTTGAAAGAGGTCCTCTGCGGCCCGAACTGTATCTCGCGGCACTCCTGGTGATCGAAGTGACCGCCAAAGGCCATGTATGCCTGGATCTCGAGTATGCGGCGGCGCATGCGTATCCGCCTGTCGAGGGAATTCTTCTTGCGGCCCCCGATGTGGATACCTGGGTGCAGCATCTCCGGCAATCCCCCCTGGTCGGTCTTCCCGGAACCGTCGCCCCTCTGATTCTCGATGACAGGCATCGTCTCTACACTTACCGTTACTGGCTTTATGAAAAAAACATCGCCGACCTTATCCGTAAGAAGGCCGTCTGCGATCCCGAGATGCTTGCATCTTTCTCCTGCGAAAACTGCCGCCGCCTGATCCAGGTTCTTTTTTCGGAAACCCTTGCCGAAGGCCCTCAGGAAGCGGGGCCAATCATTGCCGCCTTTATCGCCCTTTCTCGCAATTTCTGCGTCATATCGGGCAGCCCCGGAACGGGAAAAACAACCGTGATCGCACGGATCCTGGCCTTTCTTCTGGAGGTGATGGATTCTCCCGCACCGCGCATCGCCCTGTCGGCCCCCACGGCGAAAGCCGCCGCCAGGCTTCAGGACGCCATCTGCCGAGCCAGAGAAATCCTTCCCGTTTCCCTTTCCGCAAGAGAGCGAATCCCGGACGCTGCGTTCACCATCCATCGCCTCCTGGGAAGCAGTGCCGAGGGGAAATACTACCGTTACGGGAAAAACAATCCCCTGCCCTTCGACATTCTTGTCGTGGACGAAGCCTCCATGGTTGACCTGCCGCTTATGTCACGCCTGCTGGCAGCCATCCCGGAAGGGTCGAAACTGATCCTGCTCGGAGATCCCCATCAGCTTTCCTCGGTAGAAGCGGGCGCCGTTTTGGGTGATATCTGTCGTATTGCGAATCTCGGACCCTATTCGGGTGCTTTTGCTGCATCCCTCAATGATTTCACAGGCGTCGGATTCGCCCAAGCGTATCCGCCCGCCCCCGGAGGCGTGCGTGACTGTCTGGCGGAACTGACCAGGAGCTACCGCATCCGTGAGGACAGTCCCCTCGGTTCTCTCAGGAAGGCCGTTATGGCGGGAAACGTCGATGAGGCAGTGACAATCCTTGACGCACGGTCAGATCAGCTACATTGGAGCGAGATCAGCGATCCGACGGCTTTGCGCCGATACGTGGAAGACAACCTTGGCCGCCACTTTAAGAATTATATGCAACTTGTCCGTGAGGCGTCCGATCTGTCCCTTGTCATATCCGCTTTTGAAGCCTGCCGCATCTTGTGTGCCGTCCATGGAGGGCCTTTCGGTGCGGAAAACCTCAATCGAATAATTGAACAATACATGAAGGATATTTCGGGAATCCGCTACCACAGTAGGACTTATCCCGGACGGGTCATCATGGTTACCCGCAACGACTATCATCTTGACCTGTTCAACGGTGATCTCGGCTTTTTTCTTAATTACGGCGAAACAGAAGACCACTGTTCCGTCTATTTCAGGGATTCCCATGGGGGCATCCGTAAGATTTCGGCGGTTGCTCTGCCCGAGCATGAAACGGCCTTTGCCACAACCGTCCACAAGAGCCAGGGCTCGGAATATGATCATGTCATTCTTTGCCTGCCCGACAGGGATTCCCCTGTTCTAAGCCGCGAACTCTTCTACACCGGCGTCACACGCGCCAGAAAAAGTCTCGCCGTCTTCTGCAGCAGGGAAATTCTCGCCCTGACGCTCGGCCGCAGAATCACACGTCACTCCGGCCTTACGGATCTGCTAACTGCGGAAAACACCCCATCATGAAGTTGGATTATGGCCATCGAAATCGAACGCAAATTTCTCGTCATCAACGACACATGGCGATCTGATAACCGGGTCGGTATTAGGTGCCTGCAGGGCTACATAACCTTTGGCACCCAAAAAATCGTGCGTGTGCGTGCCTACGGGAAAAAGGGATTTCTCGCCGTTAAGGCAAACACAAAGGGTTTATCCCGCCTGGAATACGAATACGAAATCCCCCTTGCAGACGCCCTCGAGATGCTTGAACGGCTCTGCCGGAAATCCGTCATCGAAAAAACACGTTATATCGTTTTTTTTGCCGCACGCAGGTGGGAGATCGATGTTTTCTCCGGGGCCAACAAGGGTCTGGTCCTGGCGGAGATTGAACTCGCCGACGAACAGGAGCTTTTCCTGAAGCCTCCCTGGTTAGGTCCAGAGGTGACAAAGGACAGGCGATACCTCAACTGCGTCCTGTCAAGGCACCCCCGTGGAAATCCGACTTCCATTCCCGAAAATAATCCTGAAGAATTTCGTAATGATCGAAAACGATAGGCTGGGGAAGATTTTCTTCATTAAAAATATGGGCCGCCGCCGCATCATCCGCCGCGACGGGTATGCCGGAGGCCCTGGCGATAAACACCGTCGTAATGGTATGATGCCTGGGGTCCCTCGCCGGATCCGAGTAGGTTTTCATTTGCCGGACCAGTGTGACGTTCAAACCGGTTTCCTCCCTCGCTTCACGGACTGCCGCCGCTTCCAGGGATTCCCCGTAATCGACAAATCCTCCCGGCATGGCCCAGCCAACGGGGGTATTCTTCCTCTTAATCAAAACGATCCCCCGGCTTTCAACTTCGATGATCACGTCTACAGTCGGGTAGGGATTCCGATAGCACGCCAGTTCACCGCCGCAATGGGGACATTTCTTGCGCTGCATAACAAACCTCTCTCTTTTTCCGCTCATGATTTTTCATCGGCATCGTACCCCTGTCTCCGCCAAAAAGAAACCCTTTTTGAGCCCTTCACGTCGCCTGCCGGTGACGTGAGCGCCCTTCAGGGCAGCCATGATTAACCTTGACTTTTCGGGATCAATCCATTAGCTTAACGCCTCAAATCGGTCAAGAAAGGGGGGAATGGTATGATCGGAGTCCTGATTACCACGCATGGGAATCTCGGTAATGAACTTATCCACGCCACCGAAACGATTAAAGGACCCCTTAAAAATGTTCTCCACGTTTCCGTCGATCAGAATAAAAGCGTTGAACAAATCAACAAGGAAATCAGTTCTGCCATCAAGAAGCTCGATCAGGGTCAGGGCGTTCTCATCATGACGGATTTGTTCGGTGGAACGCCGTCCAATATTTCCCTTTCTTTTTTGAAAGAGGGAAAAATCGAGGTTGTGACGGGCGTCAATCTGCCGATGATGCTCAAGCTTTCCGACATCAAGGAAGGCCTGACGGTGGAAGAGTTCGCCTCTTTTATCAGTGAATACGGCAAAAAGAATATCTATTCCGCAAGTGAGATTCTGAAGAAGAAAATATCAGGTTAAAAGACAACATGCCTTTGGACATTGCTCTCGTAAGGGTCGATAACAGATTGGTTCACGGCCAGATCCTCGAATCCTGGATCCCCTACACGGAAGCTTCCTGTATTATCATCGCGGATGATAAGCTGGCAGATGATTTCTTCCGGGAAACCGTCATCCGGATGGCCCTGCCACGTGACATTGAACTTTATATTCATTCAATTGAAGATTTTGCAAAAAAATACGCTTACCGTCGTGATAAAGGCATCAAAGCCATCGTTTTATTCTGCAATATTCATGACGCCCTGAGATCTTACAATCTCGGGTTTCATTTTGATTCGCTCAACATCGGCAATGTTCACAGCGACAACTGCGCCGTTTGCTGTTCCCCTTCCGTATTTCTGAGCGAGGAAGACATCCAGCAGCTGGCCGGTATGGTGAAGGACCTGGGAGTGCGAATCGACATCAGAAGGGTTCCCAAAGAAAAATCCGGAGACATCCGGGAAATAATCAAGCAGTTTCCATCCTGACCTGCTTTCGGAGCGCCGGCGAAATCTCTTTCGACCGGACAAATAGTTGGAGATCTGTGAGGCGATAATGGACTGGCCCTGTCCGGACATCATCTATTTCCCTAGAATAGCGCTGGCCGTCATAATCGGCGCCTTTCTTTGCCTTGACAGAATCGCCCTTCAGTTGATGGTTTCGAGGCCCGTTGTCGCGGCTCCCATGGTCGGCCTGGTTCTGGGCAATCCCTTTGCAGGTTTGTTGGCAGGGGCTCTTGTCGAGATATTCTGGGTCAATAAATCCCCCCTTGGCACCTATGCACCACCGAACGAAACCGTCGCGGCTGTTGTCATAGCCATGACGACCATCATCACAGGCGAAGGAAGAGATTATTATATGAAAGAGGTCCTGGTATTGTCCGTCCTGGTATGCCTCCCCCTGGGACATCTTTCACAAAGTCTGGAGAGGGTTCCGGCCCGGTTTAACCTGCACATGTCCGAAAGGGCGCTCCGGAATCTCGACGGGCCGGATGAATATCCCTGGAAAAAAGTCTCGTTGCTGCCGTCGCTTCTCTTTTATTTTTTGTTCTCCCTATCGTTTATTGTCGCTGGCTTTCTGGTGAGCCTCTTCATAATTAAGGTGCTGCTGGAAATCCTCCCCTCATTCGCGTTCAGGGGTCTGCATTTTCTTTTTTACGTCCTTCCCCTGATCGGAGTTGCCGTCGTGTTGACAACGACACGGCATAAGAAGAGCCTTGCGGTTTTCTTGGGCGTCTTCGCCGTTGCTGTCCTGCTTGTTGAATGCATGAGGTTCCTTTGAAGGACGCCCTTTTATATATTTCACCGATGACGGCGCAAGACTTGAACATGGTCCTGGTCATTGAAAGGGAATCCTTTCCATCCCCATGGACATATTCCCTTTTCCGACAGGAGCTTGATCTGTCGTTCTCCCGTCACCTTGTACTCCGCCGATCCTGTTCGGACCGAAACGGAGAAATCATCGGCTACATCATATTTTGGATCATTCATGATGAAGTACAGTTGCAGCGTATTGCCGTGAAAAAAGACTCCCGGTGCAAAGGAATGGGCAACATCCTGATCGGGGAAATGATGGAGGTATGCCTTCAGGAGGGCGTGAAAAGCGGTTCCCTCGAAGTCAGGGCATCCAATTATTCAGCGCTGCGGCTTTATAAAAAGCTCGGCTTTCAGGTTGCAGGAATGCGAAAAGGATATTATACGGATACCCAAGACGATGCGTTGTTGATGGATTTTCTCATTGATCGGAACAGTCATGCATAAGAATTTGAATCTGGATACAGGAAAAATAATCGAAAACCTGGAAGTCACAAAAAACCATTTCCTTCTTTCCATCTTGCTATCGTCTCCTTGTCAATCCGCCCTCCCCGGCCAGTTCATCATGATGCGCAAGCAGGGCGTAAAAGACCCTCTCCTGAGCCGTCCCCTGAGCGTTTACGGGTTTTACCAGACCGAAGCGGGAACCGTATTGGAATTCCTTTTTCGGGTGGTGGGCAAGGGCACCCTGGCGCTGTCAAGGCTCACGGCGGGGGATACGGTCGACGTGCTTGGACCTTTAGGCAGGCCTTTTACTGTTTTTCCGGATCGGCAACGCATTCTGCTCGTTGCAGGCGGCATCGGTGTCGCGCCCCTTTCATATCTTGCCGAACACCTGTGCGCCTTGTCGCTCCGCAAGAAAACCGGGACATTCGGAAGCAAATCGCCCATTATCACGCTTTACTTTGGGGCAAACACTGCAAACGCTCTCGTGTCCCTGCCCAAAATCGAACGCCACTGCAGCGGACTGCGGCTGGCAACGATTGATGGCAGCGCCGGCTTCCAGGGGAATGTCACGGACCTTCTCCGGCATGATCTGAATTCCTTCCGTCAAAACGAGTTATGTCTCTATGCTTGCGGACCGAACCCGATGATACGGAGCCTGGCGGAAGTTCTGCAGCCCACGTCAATTCCATGTCAAGTTTCCGTGGAAGAGCGCATGGCTTGCGGCATCGGTGCATGTCTCGGCTGCTCTTTGAAAGTTAAGCGGGAACCCGAGGGCTGGGCGTATTGCCAAGTCTGCACTGAAGGCCCCGTTTTTGATATCCGGGACATTATTTGGAACCAAACCGAGACCTGAATGGTTATTACATCGGCAAGCAAATATCAAAAACGTCACGCCGGACTCGGAGACTGTGTCGCAATGTCGAAGGCGCCAGCCGAAGAATCTATGTTTTTAACATTCAGGAATTATTAGATTCTTCACTATGGTCAGAATGACCACGAACTTAAAACAGGTATTAAGACACAGTCTCTCGATCCGGCATCCATTCAAATTCATTATGGGATCCATCTTTCGACTAAATAACGGGAATTAAGCTCTTGAATTACTGAAGTACTAAAACCGGAAAAGCACTTTGGAGAAATAAACAGCATGCCTGATTTGACCGTCGACATCGGAGGCCTGAAACTCAAAAACCCCGTAATGACCGCATCCGGAACCTTCGGCTATGGTGAGGAGTTCGCCCCTTTCATGGATCTGAACGCCCTGGGGGCGATCATCGTCAAGGGTCTCTCTTTCAATCCTCGCATGGGCAATCCGCCGCCGCGGATTATCGAAACGGCAGGGGGCATGTTAAACGCCATCGGTTTGCAGAATGTCGGCGTCCATGCCTTTATCGAAAGCAAGCTTCCTTTCCTGCGAAACTTGAGCGTTCCCATTATTGCCAATATCCTTGGGGAAGACGTTGAAGAATATCAGCGTATTGCCGCTGTTTTAAGTCATGCCGGCGGAATTCATGCCCTTGAGGTCAACATCTCCTGCCCGAATGTCGGCAAGGGGGGGATTGCTTTCGGGGCCAACCCGGATACGGCCATGGAGGTCATCCGTCGGGTGCGGTCCGTTACGGATCTACCCGTCATCGCGAAATTAACCCCCAATGTGACGGACATCAGCGTGATTGCTGAAAGCGTCGAGTCGGCGGGAGCGAATGCCGTCTCATTGATTAATACGATTACAGGAATGTCGGTCGACGTCGAACGGCGGGCTCCTCATCTGAAAAATATCACCGGTGGCTTATCCGGTCCCGCCATCAAACCGATCGCCCTGCGCATGGTCTGGCAGGTGGTTAACCGGGTTTCCATTCCCGTGATCGGCATCGGGGGAATCATGGACGCCAGCGACGCCCTCGAGTTTCTGGTCGTCGGCGCCAGGGCCGTGCAGATTGGAACGGCAAACTTTATCAACCCCCGCTCAACCATGGATATTCTGGACGGGCTCGTTTCCTTCATGAAAACGCATCAGATCAATAACATACAAGACCTGATCGGCAGCCTGCAAAACTGACCCGAGAATGGCCTAATGGTTCAGCTTCATGCTGAGCGGGTAAACCTGTCCTGTCGCGTTGTCCTTTACCTGTATTCTCAGCTCTTTAGCCGCTTTGGCTTCCCCCGGAAAGAAAATGAAACCGTAGGCGATTTCCATCGGCTTGATCGCCCGGTTCTGCAGGGAGCGTTTGTTCAGGTCGTCTCTGATCCTCGCCCTCACTTCGCCGTCCGTGAGCCCTTTAGCGCCGCCGATGGTTGCACCCGCGGCAGCACCTGCGGCAGCACCCTTCATGGCGGCATCCCCCACACTCGACCCCGAAACGATACCGATAGCCCCACCGATTATGCCGCCGGCCAAGCCACCCAATGCACCGTACTTGGCTCCCTGGGGCAGGACTTCGCCTAATTCGGTTTTCTTGCTTAATCGTTCATAAGCCAGATATTCGTCGAGAACGGGCCAAAGATTGTTCTCCACGTCGATGATGAAGGCCTGGGAAGAGATTATTTCCATCGCACTTTGGCCCTGATTATCGAATACAACCCGGACAGGAAGGATTCCCGCCCCGCGGATGTCAAATCCAAAGGCCTCCGCAGCCTGCTTGCCGTCGTTATATGCTTCGGCGCCTATGAGGGTGTCTCCGATCCGCACGGCATTAGGATAAGCAGCGGGCATCTTCAGGGGCTGCACCTTCGTCTGGTAGCGCGTGCAGCCGATCGTAACCAGCAAGATAAGCAGAATCGACAGGACCAATGCTCGGGATATGGGTTTCATGTTGATGACCTCCATCAAATTAAAAAAATGATTTTATTTATATTTTATCAGGCGTGGCTTTTTGTCAAGAAGCGCCCCGGACAAGCCAGGCTTACGGTGTTCCCTTATCACCGCGCCAGCAATAAAGGCACAGCTGATCCCCGGGGATACCGATCGCGTTGATCATGTCCTGCATATTGAGATAGCGCAGGGAGGTTACGTTAAGATCGCGGCGGATCCAATCGACCATGGCTTGATATTTGTCTGAACGGGGATCAAGGTAAGCAGAGACATCCTGAATGTCCCTGCCTTCGAGATCCTTAATGGCACGCCGCGCCGCCAGCTCGTCCATGGAGCGGGTTGACGTTGCATACTTGCAGGGAAACAGCAGAGGGGGACAGGCCGGCCGGATGTGTATTTCCTTCGCACCGTTTTCCCAGAGCTTCCTGACGGTGTAATTCTTGAGCTGGGTACCTCTGACGATCGAGTCGTCGCAGATCACCATACGGTTCCCGGCGATTACGTCGCGAATCGCGCTGAGTTTCATGGTCGCCACAAGGTTTCGGATATCCTGAGACGGAGGGGTATAGCTTCTGCCGTAACCGGGCGTATACTTTACAAGGGGTCTTCGGAAAGGAAGACCCGACGCCATGGCATACCCCAGTGCGTGACCGACACCCGAATCAGGTATTCCGGCGACGAAATCCGCCTTCACATCATCGTTTTTCGCAATGGCATACCCGCATCGTTCGCGCGCAATTTCGACGCTTACCCCGTCATAAACCGAAGCGGGGTAACCGGTGTAGATCCAAAGAAATGCACAGGTTTTCCGCACATCCAGGGAGGGGGACATGGTTTCGACCGAGCCACCGGAAGAGAGAAACTTGATCTCTCCAGGCCCGATAAAGGACTCCAGCTCATAACCGAGATTGGGGAAAGAGCTGGCCTCTGTGGCCACTGCAAGACTGTCCCTGTTGAAAACTCCCCGGCCGATGGAAAGGGGGAAACGTCCGAAGCGGTCCCTGGCGGCATAGATGCCCTCTTCCGTCAGGATCAGGGCACATAACGAGCCCTCGATTTGCTCCTGCATTTTTTTTATGCCGTCAACAATGGTTTTCCCCTTATTGATCAGTTTTGCCGCGAGTTCCACCGAATTGGTCTTTCCGCCCGTTCTTTCACTGAATGAAATTCCTTCCGTCAACAGCTCCTCTGTAAGGATCTCCCTGTTTTCGATGAGTCCCGAAGCGGCAATGGCAAAGGTGCCGAATTTGGAACGGAAAATGAGCGGTTGCGGCGAGTCGTCGTCGATGACACCCAGCCCCATAAAACCGTCCATAACCTTGTAATCGTCTACAAACCGGGACTTGAACTGTGCCTGGCTGATGCTGTGGATGGTTTTGTAAAAGCCGTTCGGCCCGAAAACCGCCATACCGGCATTTTCCGTGCCGAGATGAGAGTGATAGTCTGTTCCGTAAAATAAAGGCTTGGCACAGCCTTCATGAGAAATAACGCCGAAAAGTCCGCCCATCGGGGAAATTCCTTCCTGATATTTACTTCTTCAATTTGAGGAGCGCTTCGGAAATTCTCCTGACCCCCTCCTGGATGTTCTTCATGGACGTGGCATAGGACAAGCGAATATGCTCATCGTGACCGAATTCGCCTCCCGGTACCACCGCAACGTTGACTTCTTCCAGCAGGTACGTGGAAATGTCGGCGGAACCCTTGATCTCTTTCCCCTTGACCGTCGCCCCATAATAGGCTGACACATCCGGAAAGACATAAAATGCCCCCTCTGGATTGAGGCAGGTTACACCCGAAATATCGTTCAGGGCTCCTACGATAAACCGGCGCCTTTCGGCAAAGGCGGAAACCATTTCCCGGACGCTGCTCTGGTCGCCATTGATCGCTTCCACAGAGGCCTTCTGGGCAATCGACGTGGGGTTCGATGTGTTCTGGCTCTGTAATTTTGTTACCGCAGCGATGATTTCCTCCGGGCCCGCGGCATAGCCAATCCGCCATCCGGTCATGGCATAGGTCTTGGAGACACCGTTCACCAGGATGGTCTTATCCTTCATCTCCGGTAATACAGTTGGAATGTTTTCAAAAACATAGTCGTCATAAATGATCTTCTCATAAATATCGTCCGATATGGCGAGAACACCCGCTTCAAGAATAACTTCGCCCAAAGCCTTCAGTTCCTGAGCGCTGTAGGCGACACCGGATGGATTGGAAGGACTGTTGAAAACGACGGCCTTCGTCTTGGCGTTGATGGCCTTCCTCAGCTGCTCCGGAAGAAGCTTAAATCCGCTACGGGCATCGGTTTTAACTATCACCGGTTTCGCTCCAGCAAGCAGAACGATGTCCGGGTAGGACACCCAATAAGGCGACGGGATAAGCACCTCATCCCCTTCTTCGAAGAGGACCTGGGCCAGGTTGTACAGGGTGTGCTTGGCTCCGCACGAAACGACAATTTCCGGCCGGCGATAGGTCAAACCATTGTCCCTCTCGAACTTCCCGATAATGGCATCCTTGAGCTCATCTGTTCCACCAACCGGTGTGTATTTCGTGAATCCCTCTTCGATTGCCCGGATCGCAGCCTGCTTGATGTTTTCCGGCGTATCGAAATCAGGCTCGCCTGCACCAAAGCCGATAACGTCTTTTCCCTCTGCTTTCAAAGCATTGGCCTTCGCCGTAATGGCGAGCGTCGGAGACGGTTTGATGAGCGATATGCGCGATGACAGTATCATGTTTTACTCCTTCCCTTTGGCATATTTTTTCAGCAAATTCTGATAAACCAAATCCGGAACCAATCCTTTAACATTACCGCCCAAGCTCGCAGCTTCATTTATTATTTTAGAACTCGTATAGAACCATTTGTAACCTGTCATCAAGAAGACCGTTTCAATATCACGGTTCATCCGACGGTTGATGAGGGCCATCTGAAATTCGTACTCAAAATCCGACAGGGCTCTCAGCCCTCTCAGAATAACACTCGCACCGTTGTCCCTGACGTAGTCGACCAGCAGGCCCGATGAAACGTCTACCCGCACCCGCTCCTGATCCTTGATCACTTCTTTGATCATCGTCATCCGCTCTTCAACGGTGAAACGTGAAATCTTGTTCGGATTATAGGCGATCAGTACAATGAGCTGATCGAACATGCGTAGACCGCGCTTGATAAGGTCGACATGGCCATTCGTGATCGGATCGAAGGAACCCGGATAGACAGCTATTTTTTCCATTTCTTCTCCGCTTAGATATCTTTTCTGATGAACGTTAATCGCGAATCCCCATAAGTTCTCTGATCCGCTACTATAAAACCGGCTGCGCCTATCCCCGGATTCTCGTGTTTCGAGTGCTGCACGGCAATCAGGGTTTCTCTTCCTGCCAAACCCGCAGAGGAAATCTGTGAAAGGGTCTCATCAATCAGGTGTCTCTGATATGGCGGGTCAATAAAAATGAAATCGAAGACCCCTTGCAGCGAAGACTCCAGGCGGGCAACACCCTTCCTGAAATCCATGGCCAGGACAAGGGTATTCTCCTCAAACCCCAAGTTACTGATTTGATATTGTATTTGCTCGGCCATTACGAAGTTCTTTTCCACGAAAACAGCACGGGAACACCCTCGACTCAACGCCTCGATCCCCACGCTACCCGTACCCGCAAAAAGATCCAGAAAAGTCTTCTCGGTCATATCACCGATGATGTTGAACAGTGCTTCCCGAATCATTTCCGTTGTCGGCCTTGCTTCCGCTGATCTCGGACGTTGGAGGGGGAACCCCTTTTTAGCCCCACCGACAATTCTCATAAATAGTCTTTAATCAGGATCTCCGCTATCTGCACCGCATTCAGAGCGGCGCCTTTTCGTAAATTGTCCGCTACAACCCACATGTTGATGCCATTGGGAATGGACTCGTCTTCCCGAATTCTCCCCACAAGGGTCTCATCAACCCCAACCGCGTCGATGGCCAGCGGATATTCCTTGCGGGCCGGGTCATCGACCAGCCGCACGCCGGGTGCGCCGGCCAGCAGTTCCTTCACCTGCATGGGCGTGATTTTCTTTTCCGTTTCGATATTGATCGATTCGGAATGACCGTAAAAAACAGGAACCCTTACCGTCGTCGCGGTTACGGCGATCCGGTCGTCATTAAATATTTTCCTGGTTTCATTGACCATCTTCATTTCTTCTTTTGTGTAACCGTTTTCGAGGAAGAGATCGATCTGCGGCAAACAGTTGAAGGCAATCTGATGGGGGTATACTTTAACCACGGGCTCCTGCCCGGAAAGCAGTGCCCGCGTCTGTAGTGAAAGCTCCTCGATGGCCTTGATACCCGTCCCCGAGACGGCCTGGTACGTCGAAACGACGATCCGCTTGATCCTGACGGCATCGTGAATCGGCTTCAGCGCCACGACCATCTGAATGGTAGAGCAATTGGGATTGGCGATGATCCCCCTGTTTGTGTAAAGGGCTATTGCCTCGGGATTCACCTCCGAAACGACCAGGGGAATGTCCTGCACCATGCGGAAGGCGCTTGTATTATCCACAACAACACAACCAGCCTGGGCAGCGATGGGGGCATATTTCTCGCTGACGCTTCCTCCGGCAGAGAAAAGACCGATGTGAACGCCCGAAAAAGATTCTTCATTTAAGACTTCCACGGGCAGGGATTTGCCTTTGTAATCCAAGCTCTTGCCCAAAGATCGCTCCGACGCCAGCAACTTCAGATCCCCTACGGGGAAATTCCGCTGCTCCAGAGTCTTGATCATTTCATTGCCCACAGCGCCCGTAGCACCAACAACTGCAACGTGATAGGTTTTCATTATCATGGTCCTTTCCGCTTATTTCAATGGACAGGGAAATTCCGGATCTTACCATTCACCGGAAGCACTCCGTCGCTATTTGTTTTGCTTATAATTGCATGATAGCTTAAAACGCGTTTCCGAAAACAGCTTGCTTCCTAATTTGAATAAAAACCAGGCAGGTCCCGACAGTGAATAGCCCAGGGCAAAAGTGAAAATCATGATCTCCGGTTCGGCAATGACGATGATCATGATGCACACAATCAGGAAAAACGACATAAACGGCCTTCGAGCAAAGAAATTCAAATCTTTGAAACTGTAATACCTGATATTGCTTACCATAAGCAGGGCAATAACGATGATGCCCAGTAAAATCGAAACATGTGCGAACTGCCCTTCTCCACCGAGTTTATAATAGAGAAGAATCCCCGTTGCCACGACCGAAGCCGCCGCCGGTATGGGAAGCCCGTTGAATACCCTGCTCTCAATAATACCGATCTGCACATTGAACCGGGCAAGCCTCAAGGCTCCGCAAACAACAAAAAGGGACGCCGCGATCCACCCCCACTTGCCATACGGGGTGAGCGCCCAAGTATAAACCAACACCGCCGGTGCCACTCCAAAAGCAACCAGGTCGGACAGGGAATCATACTCCGCGCCGAACTTACTCGTTGTGTTTGTGAAACGGGCAATGCGCCCGTCCAGACCATCAAGGACAACGGCAATCAAAAGCGGCACCGCCGCCAGAAAAAAGTTGCCGCTGATGGCGATAACGATCGCATAGAATCCGCAGAGAAGATTGGCCGTTGTAAAGAGATTCGGCAGGACGTATATGCCCTTGCGCACCCTTTCCTTTCTGGTCGGATGGTTGCTTTTCATTTGAGACATCCTACAGGCGTTTCTCCGGCCACCACTTTATCGCCTTTTTTCACCGATATGATACAGTCCGCCGGCAGATACAACTCCACACAGGATCCAAACCTTATCATTCCAAAACGCTCGCCTTTTTTAACATGCATCCCTTCCGTGACCCAGCAAACTATTCTTCTCGCAATGAGACCGGCAATCTGCACGACCAGAAGCTCCGTGCCGTCGTCTCCTTTGATCCTCACAATGTTTCTTTCGTTCGATGTCGATGCCTTATCGAGATTGGCCGCACTGAAATTTCCCTTTTTGTAGCTAATCATGGAAACCTGGCCCGAATAGGGGATGCGATTTACATGCACGTTGAAGATATTCATGAAAATACTGACTTTTCTACATGGACCCGGTAAATACTCATGCTGATCCAGATCCTCGATCCGCACTACTTTTCCATCTGCCGGAGAAATAATCAATTTTTCATATTCAGGTGTTATACGCTTGGGATTACGGAAAAACCATAAGCTAAAGAGGGTGCATATAAACAGGAATGAGCCTGACAAATAGGAACCGAAATAATAGGCACCCGCTGAAAAGAACAGAAAAAGGAGAATAAAGGGTATCCCCTCGCGGGCGATCAACTCATTGTGATGTTCGGATGGTTCTCTTGACATCAATATTTCCATTTAAGGCAATACCGGCCATAATCGACGGCAACGGTAATGCTCTTATCCGAATTAACCGGTCTTGTCAACAGGCGTGAGATTCCGATTCTTCATCCCCTTCCATGCTTCTGCTCCGCTTCCGAAACCCGCAGATAAGTCGGGATCAGGCTCACCATATCCTGAATCTCCTGTTTCCGGAATTTCCTCAAACCGACGGCCGCCACGGAAGAGGCGCGGCAGATATCAAAACAGAATTGTGCGTACTGAGGAAGCAATCCCTGAAGCTGCGACTGTTGTCTAAGGGCTCCTTCACCCAAAAATATAACGGGCTCCTGAATCCTTTCCACAAGCCGTTCAAGATCGGTGATCCGGTCAGACACAATACAAGTTAGCCCACCCGGATTAAGGCGCCGATAAAGTCCGGCATAGATTTCTTTCAACGGTCCGCTGATGATGGGGCAAAGCAGGATCGATTCCGCGCATATACCCTGAGCCATGGCTTCCAGGGTCGATACTCCGATTAGAGGCTTCCGGCGGCTCAGGGCGAACCCCTTGAGGGTGCTCAAGCCGATGCGCAGCCCGGTAAAGGAACCCGGTCCGGCAGTGGCAGCAAAGAGATCCACATCGTTCAGGGTCATGCCAAGCGCCTGCATTGCCCGTTCAATCTCCGGCAGGAGAACCTGGGAATGATTTAACCCCGTATCCAGGTAGGATTCAAAAAGGATACGATCACCCGACAGAACAGCAATGCCGAGCGCTTTTCCGGATGTGTCGATGGCAAGAATCTTCATGGCAGTTTTATTGTGTTCGCGTGAGATCGAAATAGAAAACGAGAATCATCAATAAAATGATCACGACAAAGCCAACGGATTGGGCCAGCTCGCGCCATTTCGGTTTGACCGGTCGGCCTTTGATGATTTCGATGAGAAAAAACATGATGTGGCCGCCATCCAGAACGGGAATCGGCAACAGATTAAGAACTCCCAAATTAATACTGAGCAGGGCCATGAAGAACAGAAATGGAATCAGCCCTTCCTGCGCCTGTTTTCCCGCCAGTTGGGCAATGAGGATCGGCCCGCCCAGATTTTTCGGAGAGATGACACCCTCGATCATTTTGTAAATGCTCAGGCAGGTCATTTTGGTGATGATCCAGGTATGCTTTATTCCCCCCCAAAGGGCCGCCGCCGGGTTAAGCCTTTCCACGAACGTTTCCTGCGACGCCATCACACCGATCTTAAAGACTTCGATTTCTTCGCCGAAGATGGTCTCGGATTTATGTGGTACGGGCCGTACCGTTTTGACGAGCACCTCCTGGTTTCTTCTGATTTCCATCTTCATCTCGGCGCCCGCGCTGCGGGATATTATCTGTGCCAGATCATCCCACCTTGTTATATCACGGCCGTCTATTCGGGTAACGACATCACCTGCTGCAAGTCCTGCCACAGCCGCCGGCGACCCCTCCTGGATCCCACCAAGCTTCGCCGACAGGACCGGCAGGCCTGCCATATAAATGATGGCGAAAATGACGATCGCCAGAAGAAAGTTGAACAGGGGCCCCGCCGCAACAATAGCTATGCGGCGCCATACTGACTGGGCGGCAAAGCATCGCCGGCGGTCCTCATCTGCCATTTCTTCCATTTCCGACTCGCCGAGCAATTTGACGTAGCCACCCAGCGGAAAAACCGAAACCAGGTATTCCGTCTCCCCCCACTTCCTGCCGATGAGCTTGGGACCGAATCCGAGAGAAAATTTAAGGACTTTTACACCGCAATATTTTGCCGCCAGAAAATGGCCTATCTCATGGACAAAAATGAGTACGCCCAACAAGACAATCAGGGATATGATACTGACTCCTAGCAATAGTTTACCCTCTCTTCAATCAGTGCTTCCGTATGCATTCTTGCCCATCGGTCCGCTGCTAGAATATCGTCCAGCATAGGGTTCGCCGACCATTCATGAGCCGACATGACCCGACTGATCAGGTCGATGATTTCCAGAAATCCAATACGTCTCTGCAAAAAGGCTTCAACGGCAGTTTCATTGGCCCCATTCATGACGGCCGGCATGGTGCCGCCGACCCGTCCTGCCCGATAGGCCAGATCGAGCGCTGGAAACTGTTCATGATCGGCCCGGTAAAATTCCAGCTGACCGATCTGGAGCAAGTCCAGAAAAGCTCCGTCGGCCGCCGCAATGCGTTTCGGATAGGACAAAGCATAGGCAATGGGAACCTTCATGTCCGGAACACCCATCTGGGCCATCATGGAACCGTCCCGGTACTCGACCAGTGAATGAACGATGCTTTGCGGGTGTATTTTGATGTCGATCATATCATAATCCATGTCAAACAGCCATCTCGCCTCCTGAATTTCGAGCCCTTTGTTCATCATGGTTGCCGAATCGATGGTGATTTTGGGCCCCATCTTCCAGCGCGGGTGATTCAACGCCTCTTCCGGCGTCACATGACGCAAAGACTGCAGATCCAATACCCGGAAGGGACCTCCCGAAGCCGTCAGAATGAGGCGCCGGACATCCCTGCGGCGGTTGCCCTTCAGGCATTGAAAAAGGGCGCTGTGTTCACTGTCGACCGGCAGAATACGAACCTTCCTTGCCTTCGCAGCTGTCATGACCAGACTGCCCGCCATGACCAGCGTTTCCTTGTTCGCCAAAGCGATATGTTTGCCGTGTTCGATCGCCGCCAGGGTCGGAATCAGGCCCCTGGCACCCACCATGGCCGCGACGACCAGGTTGATTTCGTCAAGGGTAGCCACCTGCTTGCAGCCCTCTTCACCATGGAGAATCCGAAGATTCATCATGCGAGGTAGCGACTCGGCCAGCCTGTCGGCAAGGTCGCGCTTTGCAACCGAAACGACCCGCGGGTTGAATTCCATAATCTGCGCTTTAAGCAGCCCAATATTGGACCCGGCAGACAAGCCCATGATGCGGAATTTGTCCGGGTACTGCCTGACGACATCGAGCGTATTGGTACCTATGGAACCGGTTGATCCGAGCACGGACAGATACTTCATTTCACCCCATGATGTACGCACGATAAAAATAGACAAACGGACCTATAAACAGCAGGCAGTCGATCCTATCTAGGACGCCGCCGTGACCAGGCAGCAGACTTCCTGAATCCTTCACACCGCTTCCCCTTTTGATCAAGGATTCGAACAGATCACCCAGTTGTCCGATCATGCTGCCGAAGAAACCCATTATCAAGAAATGTCCCAGAGCCATTTCCGGAAAGAATAAGAATCGAAAGCCTACGGCGGCTATCGTGCCGCCAAGGACTAGGCCGACCACGCCTTCCACCGTCTTGTTCGGACTGACAGCCGGCATAAGCTTCGTCCGTCCCAGAAATTTTCCGGTATAAAATGCCGCGACATCTCCGGCAAAGGCAACCGCCAGCACGAAGAATACCCACCAGGTGCCCTGCTCCAACCCCCGGATAAAAATAAACATCGACATGAGCAACGGGATATAAATCAGACCCAGAATATACCGGGCAAGCAAATCCGTGTCCGGCATGCCCCGGTCATTTCTGATTCGGAACAACTCACAGAACACGAGAACCATGGTCAGGAGAGCAACGCTCACAACCAAGAAGCCGCGATCCTGCGACCAGGTCAAAGCGGGTATTAATGAAGCCGCGAGAAGGAATTCCCATCGCCGCTTCGCTTCGCCTGTGCGGATAATGAGGCCCTCGTATTCCAGTGAGGCCAGAACGATGACCACACCGATCAGAAGCGCGAAAGACCATTCCGAACCCAGAAAGATCAGGAAGAAAAGGGCGGGGACGGCAACGATCGCCGTCAGCCATCTTTTTACGTGCGACGCCTTCATGGATTCCTACGATGATTTGCCATTTATGATCTGCTCGGTCGTTTTCCCGTACCTTCTCTCTCTTTTTCGATATTCTTCGATGGCAAGGAGAAGATCCTTCTTGCCGAAATCAGGCCACAGGACATCCGTAAAATAAAATTCCGTATAAGCGCTTTGCCAAAGAAGAAAATTGCTCAGCCGCAACTCGCCGCTCGTACGGATGAGCAAATCGGGATCCGGAAGTCCGGCGGTAAAAAGATACCGGGAAAACCTCCGGACATCCAACTCGTCACCAGGCAATCTGCCTGTCCGGATGTCTTCCATTATTATCCGGATTGCGCGGACAATCTCTTCCCGCCCCCCATAATTTAACGCCAGGGTTAAAACCATCCCGCAATTGTTTGCCGTCTCGTCAACAACCGCTTGGATTTTCTTGCGCAGAGAAGGTTTCAGCCTTTCGATGTCCCCGATGATTTTAAGGGAAATCCCGTTTTGATGCATCTCTTTCAGCTCTGAGGAAAGGTAGCGCGCAAGCAGGTTCATGAGGGAATTGACTTCCTGAACCGGTCTCGACCAGTTTTCGGTAGAGAAGGCATAAAGTGTCAGGTATTGTATGCCCAGCTCCCGGGATGCTTTAATCACCGTCCGGACAGCATCGGCTCCTTTTTCGTGCCCGGAAATGCGTGACAGGGCGTGTTTTTTAGCCCATCTGCCGTTCCCGTCCATGATAACGGCAATATGTGTAGGAATTTCAGCTTTATCACTCATTCTTCTTTGCCATCGAAGAAATTTTGGCTCTCATAACACACTTTCATCTAAATCACCATCTCCGAGGCAAAACGAAAAAAATGGGGAAGTGAATCACTTCCCCCAAGCATCCCGTTTCTTCAGGTCAATCAGATTTCCATGATTTCCTTTTCTTTATCCGCCAGAATCTTATCGACCTTTTCGATAAACTGATTCGTTGTTTTCTGTACTTCCTCCTGGTGCGTGTAGAGGTCGTCTTCCGAGATGGTGTTATCCTTTTTTAAATCTTTTAGCTGCTCATTGGCGTCACGGCGTATATTCCGTATTTTGACCTTGCCTTCTTCGGACATCTTTTTGACAACCTTGACCAGCTCTTTCCTCCGCTCCTCCGTCAACGCCGGAATGGCCAGTCGGATGATCTTGCCGTCGTTCGTCGGCGTCAACCCCAGATCGGACTTCTGAATGGCCTTTTCGATCTGACCGATCACGCTGCTGTCCCATGGCGAAATCACAATCAAACGGCTCTCAGGCACGGATAAGGTCGCAACCTGGTTCAGGGGTGTCGGCGTCCCGTAATATTCAACCTTGATTCCATCGAGCAATGCAATGGAAGCGCGGCCGGTTCGCACCTTGCTAAACGATTTCTCCAGAGCTTGTATGCTCTTTTCCATGTTTTCCTTGAGCTCTTCGAATATCAACTCCGTCATGATTTAACCTCCGACAATGGTCCCGATCTTCTCCCCGGAAATGGCCCGCTTGATGTTCCCCTTATTCAGAAGATTAAAGACCAATACGCTGAGATGATTGTCCCGGCACAGCGAAATCGCCGTTGCGTCCATGACCTTCAAATCCTTCGTCAGGACATCCGTAAACGTGATACGTTCAAAAAAAACCGCTTCCTTCGACAAAACGGGGTCGCGGTCATAGACTCCATCCACCTTGGTCGCCTTCATCAGGATGTCCGCCTTGATTTCCAAGGCTCTTAAAGCCGCGGCCGTATCGGTTGTAAAGTAAGGATTTCCCGTTCCCCCTCCGAAAATGACCACCCTTCCCTTTTCCAGGTGTCGAATGGCCTTGCGCTGAATATAGGCTTCTGCCACTTCCTTAACTTCAATGGCGGACTGCACACGCGTCACGACACCGAGCTTTTCCAGAGCGCTCTGCAGCGCCAGGCTGTTGATCATCGTGGCCAGCATGCCCATGTAGTCGGCCGTGGTTCGATCCATCCCCTTGGCGCTAACTTCAACACCGCGGAAAATGTTTCCGCCGCCCACAACCACGCCGATCTGAACACCCAGTTCCAGGGCGTCTTTAATTTCCAGAGCGATATCGCTGACCATATCCGGGTCAACACCAAATGAGCGTTTGCCCATGAGGGCCTCGCCGCTCATCTTGATCAGAATGCGCCTGTAGCAGGACTTAGTCATCTATTTTTTAATTTCTTCCCCCAACTGGAACCGGGCAAACCTTCGAATGACGATATTCTCGCCGGTTTTGGCAATCATATTGTTAAGAAGCGTTTCAACGGTGATGCTGTCATCCTTGATAAACTTCTGATTCATCAGGCAGACTTCTTCATAATACTTGTTCAATTTCCCCTCGATGATTTTGTCCCAGATCTTCTCGGGTTTCTTTTCCGCCAAAAGCTGGCTCCGGTAGATCTCTCTCTCTCTCTCCAGGGCTTCCGAAGAAATTTCCTGTGCATTGACATACGTCGGATTGGTTGCTGCAACCTGCATGGCCAAATCCTTTGCAAGAGACTGGAAGCTGTCCGTTTTGGCAACGAAGTCCGTCTCGCAATTCAGCTCGACCATGACACCGATTTTCCCTCCCATGTGAATATACGTAGCGATGGTGCCATCCTTCGCCGCTTTGGAAGAACGCTTGGTCGCCGCGGACATACCTTTTTTCCTGAGATAGTCGATCGCTTTTTCAAAATCTCCTTCGGATGACACCAAGGCTTCCTTGCAATCCATCATGCCGGCGCCCGTTTTTTCTCTTAATTCCTTGACCATTCCCGATGTTATTTCCAACTTTCCTTCCTCCTTATCCTGCAAATACCTGATACACTTTCATGATATTCGAGTGTTTTCCATAGAACGGGCCTTCCCGCCGGATCTGCAGGGGGAATCCCGGATATGTCACCGATCAATATTCACCGTCGCCGTATTCAGCGGAGGCTTCCTCTTTGGTTTCAACGCTTTCCGGCACATCAGATTCCAGATCCGTCACCTCCGGGCCGGGTTCTTCCACACTGATTTCCTTGTTGCTTTCTGCCTGGATGCGCTCCTCGAATTTCTTTTTACCCTCGGTGACCGCATCGGCAAACTTCGATGAGAAGAGCTTGATGGCCCTTATGGCATCATCGTTGCCGGGGATGATGTAATCGATGTCATCCGGATCGCAGTTTGTATCGACAATCGCGACAATCGGAATATCCAATTTCTTGGCCTCGTTGACGGCAATATCCTCCCGCTTCGGATCGACGATGAACAGAGCTGACGGGAGACCCTTCATCATACGGATACCGCCCAGAATTTTTTCCAGCTTTTCCTTTTCCTTCTGGAGAACCAGGATTTCTTTCTTGGGGAAAGCCCTGATCGAATCATCGGAAAACATCTTCTCCAGATGGTTCAAACGATCGATGCTTTTCTTGACCGTCTGGAAATTGGTAAGCATGCCGCCCAGCCAGCGCTGGCTCACGTAGGGCATGCCGCATCGCGTTGCCTCCTCGCGAATCGCTTCCTGGGCCTGTTTTTTTGTCCCCACGAAAAGCAGATCCCCGCCCTCCGCTACGGAACCGGAAACGAAATTGTACGCGGTCTGAAACAGCCCGACCGTCTGTTGCAGGTCGATGATATAAATATTGTTCCTGGCCCCGAAGATATAGGGTTTCATTTTCGGGTTCCACTTGTTCGTCTGATGACCAAAGTGAACTCCCGCTTCCAGCAGCAGTTTCATCGAAATGTTCGCCATACCTGATACTCCTTTTTTGTGTTTTTTTCCGCCATTCCAGAGGACTACGGTTCAATTTTCCCCGCATCGGGAAAACAACACGCCGTATTTACTGGGAATGTGTGAAGTCCGTGGGCTATTACCACATCACGGATCAATGATCAAGGAAAAACATCAAGAATCTATGGATGTTCGCGGACAACACTAGGTATGGTAGTGTGCGTTGATCGTCACATACTCATGGGTCAGGTCTGATGCCAGAACCCGGAAGGATTTCCCGCCCATGCCCATTCGGATGCAGACGGTGATCCGAGGCATCGCCATGACTTCCTGTACCTCACGTTCATTGCCGACGACACCGCGCCCTTTCTCAAAAATAGGAATTCCTTCGAAACTGACCCGGACGGCATTGACGGGAATATCATCACCGACGGCACCGATTGCTGCGATGATCCTGCCCCAGTTCGGATCGCCCCCGTAAAATGCCGTCTTGACGAGGTTGGAATTGGCCACGGCATATGCAACCTTGCGGGCAGCGGAAACGCTTTTCGCCTCTTCCACCCTGATATCAATAACCTTGGTGGCCCCTTCCCCGTCTCTGACCATCTGGTAAGCCAGTTCGCCAAGGACTTTCGCCAGCATGGCCTTGAAAAGGCTCTTGCTTCGGGCATCGGCGATTGCCTTCCCTCCTGCAAAGCCGTTCGCCAGAATCAGCGCCGTGTCGTTCGTGCTCATGCAACCGTCAACAGTTACGGAATTAAAACTCTTTTCCACCGCAGCTTTGAAAAGCTTATTTAATGTATCGGTATCAATTAATGCATCGGTCACGAGAAAAGACAGCATCGTGGCCATATTGGGTTCGATCATCCCCGCACCCTTGGCCAGGCCGCAGACGGTGAGCATGCGTCCGCCGATTTCTACCCGGGTCATGGACATTTTCGGAAATTTATCGGTCGTCATGATCGCTTCCTCCGCGTCGTGCCATCCCGTTTCCCGGAGGCCGGAAACAAGTTCTGGTATGGCTTTCTCAATTTTGCGAACCGGCAAGCGATGGCCGATGACACCGGTCGAGGCCACATAAACTAGGTCATCCTGAATCTTCAACGCCCTTGAAACCGCTTCCGAAACCGCTCGGGCATCACGCAATCCCTCTTCCCCGGTTGCCGCATTCGCGCATCCGCTGTTCACAACAAAGGCCTGTCCCGCACCGGACCCGATTCGGGCCATGTCCAGCAGCACCGGGGCGGCCTTAAAGGCGTTCCGGGTGAAAACCCCTGCGGCAACCGCCCGCTCCCTTGAGTAAATCAGACACAGATCCTTCCGTCCGTCACCCTTGATCCCGCAATGGAGGCCGTTTGCCTTAAAACCGGGGACCTGAAACGTGTCATCCATTTTTCATCCACCCCTCTCTACTGGAATTGACCGCAGCACTTCTTGTACTTTTTACCGCTTCCGCATGGGCAGGGATCGTTGCGGCCGATCTTTTCGCTCTCTCTCTTCACCGTTACCGGGCCGGAGGGCGCTTCGCCACGGTTCATGGTATAATCCTGTTTCGATCGGCTCTGAATCTGCTCGACTTCTTCCTCTCTCTGAATGCGGACCATACAGAGCTTTTCCAGGGTGTCTTCCTTAATCCGATAGACCATGTCCATGAACATCTCGTATCCTTCCTTCTGAT
>CAYPKE010000024.1:0-23704 GCA_964411235.1 uncultured Syntrophales bacterium | reverse complement strand
GTTGTTTGAGGATCAGGGCCCGGAGATTCCCCGCAAGGATCTCCGGGCCTTTTTTCTCCTTGACCTCCCCCCTCCTTTTTAGTATATGTCGCCGCGGTTGCAGGGCGTTTCCCGGCTGTTCCTCGGATATGTAACTATATCTGATTATTCGCGAAAATCCGATCATCCCGGAAAATATGAGGAAGGTGTCTTTGTGAACTTTGCTCAGTCTGAACGGCAATGGGCTGAGATATTGCCGAAAGCGGGAGAAAAAAGAGGCTTCGTAGAAAACACCAGGGTCGGAAAAATCACTCCTATTCGTGATCTATTAGAATGCAGAAGGGGAACGATAGTATTTTCATGGTGTTGTTACTGAGGTGTTAAGTCTTGTTCTTTTTAAGGAGTTGAAAATGGAACAGCAGGATTTTAGTTATGTCGATGAAGTGCTGAATCGCTATCAGGGCAGAAAAGGAACCTTGATTACCGTATTGCAGCAGGTTCAGGCACATAAAGGGTATCTTGAGAAGGAGGCCCTTGAGCGTGTCGCCAGGAGGATAGGCGTTCCGACAGCCCGAATTTACGGCGTGGTCACCTTTTATGCCCAGTTCAGACTTACGCCGGTCGGGAGAAACCTGGTTCGCGTCTGCCATGGAACAGCATGCCATGTCCAGAACGCCGACGGTCTGACGGAGGCCATAGAAGGCGAACTCGGAATAAAATCGGGTGAAACGACCGAAGACCTTTCCTTTACCGTCGAATCGGTGGCCTGTCTGGGTTGCTGCAGCCTCGCGCCGGTAATCATGGTCGGGGAAAAGGTTTACGGGAAACTCTCGACGGATAAAGTCCGCAAGGTCATCAAAGAGTACAAGAAAAAGGAGGCGGAACAATGAAAACCCTCCGTATCGGATACAATTCCTGCGGGATTGCCGCAGGAGCGGAAGAGACGCTCAACAAGCTGCATGCCCTTCTGGACGGTAACTCTAATTTCCAGATCAAGAAGACCGGGTGCAACGGCATGTGCTACCTGGAGCCGATCATTGATGTGATCGAAGATGGGAAAGTTTTTACCTATGGCGGATTGACGTCGGATAAAGTGCCGAAATTCATCGAAACGCTGGAAAAGGGCGAACATATCGAGGAATGGATTATTTTGCACCCCGATCATTCGACCAGCCAGAGCTCCTACCAGGAAAAACAAGTTAAGCTGGCCACCAAGAACATCGGGGTGATCGATCCGGAAAACATTGACGATTACATTGCTGCAAGGGGCTACCAGGCCCTGGAAAAGGTGCTTAAGACCATGGACCGCCAGCAGGTGATCGACCAGGTTCGGGCATCGGGATTACGCGGTCGCGGCGGGGCCGGCTTTTCCTGCGGCATGAAATGGCAGTTTGCTAAGGATGCGCCCGGCCAGGAAAAGTACATGATCTGCAACGGCGATGAGGGCGATCCGGGGGCATTTATGGATCGCTCCACTCTGGAGGGTGATCCTCATGGGGTTATTGAAGGCATGACCATCGGTGCCTATGCTGTAGGCGCCCAGGTCGGTTTTTTCTATGTGCGGGCCGAATATCCCCTGGCAGTGAAACGCCTGCGTTTGGCCATCAAGCAGGCCGAGGCAGAGGGCTATTCCGGGAAAAACATCCTGGGAACCGATTTCAGCTTTACTCTCCATGTCATCGAAGGAGCGGGAGCTTTTGTCTGCGGGGAAGAGACGGCACTGATCGCTTCCATCGAGGGCAAGCGCGGCATGCCCCGGACGCGTCCGCCGTTTCCGGCGACGCACGGCATTTGGGGCAAGCCCACGAACAATAACAACGTCGAAACCTACGCCAACATTCCCTATATCATCCGGGAAGGCGGCGCGGCATTCTCCAAATACGGGACGGACATGTCCAAGGGAACAAAAGTTTTTGCCTTGGCGGGCAAGATAAACCGCGGGGGCATGATCGAGGTTCCGATGGGGATCACGATCAATGAGATTGTCAATGACATCGGCGGCGGCATTGCCAATAATGGCCAGTGCAAGGCGGTTCAGATGGGCGGTCCATCGGGAGGATGTATCCCCGCTCATCTCCACAACACACCCATCGATTACGAAAAAATCATGGCAACCGGCGCGATTGTCGGATCAGGCGGTATGGTGTTCATGGACCACGAAACCTGCATGGTCGATATTGCGCGGTATTTTCTCTCTTTCACGGTCGAGGAATCCTGTGGCAAATGCACTTTCTGCCGGATCGGCACGAAGCGCATGCTGGAAATCCTTGAACGGATTACCGAAGGGAAGGGAAAGGAAGAGGACATTCCCAAACTGCAGCAACTCTGCGATTCGATCATCAAGGGTTCTCTCTGCGGCCTGGGACAGACCGCTCCCAATCCCGTGCTTACAACCCTGCGTTATTTCCGGGATGAGTATGAGGCGCATATACGGGACCGTAAATGCCCCGCCAAGAAGTGCAAGGCCCTGATCACCTACCGGGTTGTGGCGGATAAGTGCACAGGGTGCACGCTCTGCGCAAAGACCTGCCCAGTAGGTGCCGCCACTGGTGAACGCAAGAAGGTTCATCAGATAAACAACGAGATCTGTACCCGTTGCGGGTTCTGTAAGGACGCATGCAAGTTCGACGCGATCATAGTCGAATAGGAGGAGTTATGCCAATCAAAGTTAAAATAGACGGTAAAGTATACGAAGGGAAGCAAGGTGAAACGATCCGGGAAGTAGCCCGAAGAAACGGAATAGGAATTCCCGTTCTCTGCGATCGTGCACAGATTGAACCGTTCGGAAGTTGCCGGGTCTGCCTTGTCGAACAGGAGAAAGCGAGATACCCCGTGGTGGCCTGTGCGGCACCGGTGTTTGACGGCATTGTGGTCAATACGGACACGGAACTGATCAAGGGTCTCCGCAAGCTCGACATGGAATTGCTCTTTTCCAATCATTTCGCTGATTGCGTGGCTCCCTGCAATCTGGCCTGCCCGGCCGGTATCGATATTCAGGGTTATGTGGGACTGGCTGCCAATGGAGAGTATGCCGATGCCGAAAAGGTAATCAAGCAGAAGGTACCCTTTCCCGGTGTTCTGGGGAGGGTTTGCCCTGCGCCCTGCCAGAAGGAATGCCGTCGCAACCTCGTGGATGACACCATTTCGATCAAGTTCATCAAGCGGTTTATTTCGGATAGGAATTTTGAAAAGGGTACCCGCTACATTCCCCCGGTCGCGCCGGATACCGGGAAGACGGTCGCCATTGTCGGTGCCGGTCCCGCAGGCATGTCCTGCGCCTACTATCTGGCCCAGAAGGGGCATAAGTGCACCGTGATCGAAAAACTGCCCAAGGCGGGCGGCATGACCCGGTACGGCATTCCCGACTACCGACTGCCGCAGGATGTTCTGGATGCGGAGATTGATGAAATCAAAGCAATGGGTGTGGAATTCCTTTTCAATACCGAACTGGGTAAGCAGTTCACGCTGGACGGTCTCCGAAGGTCTTTCGACGCCGTTTTTCTGGCGATCGGCGCACATGTCAGCAAGTCCATGGGGATTCCCGGTGAGGAACTGGAGGGGGTGTATCAGGGCATCGACTTCCTGCGGGAAGTGAAACTCGGCAAGCAATTCGACCTCGGTGAGACGGTTGTTGTGGTGGGTGGCGGCAACACAGCCATCGATGCAGTGAGGACGTCGCTTCGCCTGGGGGCGAAGAATTGCTATATCGTTTACAGGAGGAGTCGTGCGGAGATGCCCGCCGACCCCATCGAAGTTCATGATGCGGAAGAGGAAGGGGTGCAGTTCCATTTCCTGACTAATCCCATCAAGATTCATGGGAAAAAGAGAATGGAAGCGATCGAGTCGGTTCGCATGGAACTGGGCGAGCCTGATGCCTCCGGACGGCGTAGCCCTGTGGTTGTCAAAGGGTCTGAATTCATGATCAAAGCGGACACGATCATCATGGCCATCGGTCAGGAACCGGATGTATCCTGTATCGGTTCCGATTGCAGGGTGCAGACGACCCGCTGGGCGACTTTCGTGGTCAATGGAGCGACGTTCCAGACGGACATCCCCGAGGTGTTCGCCGGCGGCGACGCCATGAGGGGGCCCTGTACGGTTGTCGAATGTATCGCCGACGGCCGTAATGCGGCGACGCAGATTGACCGGTATCTGAGGGGACAGGATCTGACACCGATTCCCGGTGTCTACACCGTACAGCGGGGTAAATCTCTGAAGGCGCTGACGCCGTTTGCTCAGGAATGGAAAGATCGTTTTCCGAGTGAACCGCGGGCTGAAATGCCCATGCTTGATCCAAAGGAGCGCATAAAGACTTTCATCGAGTGTGAAACGGGTTTTCCCGAAAGGGAATTGCGACGCGAGGCGGGAAGGTGCCTCGAATGCGGTTGCCTTTCCCAGTATGACTGTGAACTTCGCCAGGTCGGGGCGGCGGTCGGCGCCGATCCGACAGCGATGAAAACAGAAGGAGAGCTGCATTTCGAGCCTGATCTGCGTCACCCCTTCATTATTAAAGATCAGAACAAGTGTATTCTTTGCGGTGCCTGCGTGCGGGCCTGTGAAGAGTTGCGCCATGTCGGGGCCTGGGGTTTTGTCGATCGGGGGTATGTGACAACCGTGCAGCCCTCCTTCGGTGCGGCATTGCATGAAACGGATTGCGAATCCTGCGGTACATGCGTGCAGAATTGTCCCACGGGATCTCTGGATGAGAGGTTTCCCGGGATGAAGCCCGTTCCGGAAGACGTGGTGGAGATACCGGGTGTTTGCACTTTCGGCGGGGTCGGTTGTCACCTCTATCTGGGGGCTGTGAATGGTCGCCTGGCTTCTGTCAGGGCTCAGGATGGTGATCCGAATCAGGGGCTCCTCTGCAAATATGGACGGTACGGCACCCGCTACATTAACAACCTGCCACGAATCACGGAACCTATGAAACGGGAGAAGGATGTTCTCGTCCCCATCTCCTGGTCGGAAGCACACAGAATTCTCGAGGCCGGCGTCAGCCGTATTCACGGAAAGGATTGGGGAGTTTATGCCGGGGGGCGTCTGACCCTGGAAGAATTGGCTCAGATCGACGTCTTTGTGGACAAGAATATGAGCGGAGCCCTGAAAACATCCTTCTCTGCCGATTCGCTGCAGGTCGGAAAGGTGCTGGCGAAGACATTTGGAGTTATGGGGTCACCCTGGAGCTATGATACGGTTGATGGCGCCGATATGATTCTGACGGTTGGTCTCGATGATGATGATATGATGACCGTATTAGGGGTGAAGCTGAGGGGCGCCAAGTCAAGGGGGGCGGCACTTTTCGGTATCGGCAGGGAAAGCCTGAAGAAGCTGGCATTTGCCTTTGACGCATTTGACGTGAGCGATTCTGTTGCGGCTTCCTTGGCCGGTGTCTGCAAGGCGGTGTCCAAATCGGTCAAGACGGCAGACGTGAAAACTTTGTTTAAGGGTCTCAAGATAGAGGCCTGCGAAGACGATGACAGCGTGCTGGCGGCCCTGAACAAGGCGAAGCATCCCGTTATCGTGGTTTCCTGCAAGGCGGGGGCCGCGGCGGCCCAGTGGACGGCCAACTTGGCGCTGCTCAAGAAATGTCCTATTCTGGAGCTGCCCCTGACACCGAATGCCCAGGGTCTTGCGGAAATGGGCTTTATCGAAGAGATGGCGGCCCGCAAGGGGCTCTTCATCCTGGGGGAAGATCCCATCGGCTGCGCCGTAAACGAAATGGTGGCGGATGAAATCGTGGGGAAAGCGGAGTTCATCGTCGTGGCCGATGCCTTCCTGACGCCGACCTGTGAAAAGGCGGATCTGATTCTGCCGCTCAAGGTTTCCGGCGAAAGGGCGGGGACATTTCTGTCGGGGGAACGTCGCCTGAACCGCTTTCCTGAAAGCCTGAAGGCGGATTATCCGACCATCTTTGACAAGATACCCGAGGCGGCGGGATTAACGGAGAAATTTAAGGCGGCTACTACGGCCCAATTGGCGGTCGCCGGTGAAGGAAAAGGGACGCTCCGGGCAGCGGAGCTTGCCGATTCGGATATCCGTTACACGAACGGCGCCGATTATCTGAGCGCCCAGGTCAGCTGGGAATTCGAGCAAATCGGGCTGTAAATCTTCACATAGAAGGTAAAAACGACCCCCCGGAGGTGTCCCGCCGGGGGGTTTTATTTTGGCGGGTGAAGTCCTGGCATGATCGGTTTGCACCGGTGCAGGGTGATCCTTCCTGGTGCCCGGGCAAAAAAAGGCCGGTCTTTTGCGGACCGGCCTCTGGGGATGCTAAAGGTAATCGGCAATCAATGATGCTCTTCCATTGCCCCCGCGATGTACATCATGGAAAGGAGCATGAATACGAGCGTCTGAATGAAACAGATCAAAAGCTTCAGGACCAGAATCGGCAACGGCACCAGCAGAGGCACCAGAATGATCAGAACGGCCAGAACGATATGTCCCCCTTCGATGTTTCCGAACAGACGGAAGGTGAGCGATACGGGACGTGCCAAGTGGCCGACAAGTTCGATGGGAAAGATCAGGGGCGCGAGCCAGGGATTGGGGCCGATAAACTGTTTGATGTATTTCCAGCCGTGAACCCAGACGCCGACGATATGGGTCAGCACAAAAACCACCAGCGCCATGGAGAGGTTCGTGTTCAGATTCGCGGTGGGCGATTCAAAACCGGGAATCAGTCCCAGGAGATTCGAAATCAGAATGAAAAGGCCGATGGTGGCGATGAGAGGGAAAAACTTCATGCCGTGTTGGCCCATGGTGTCGATAAGGAGTTTGTGCATGGCATCAATGATCACTTCCATGACATTCTGGACCCGCCCCGGGTTGATGTTCAGGCGACGGGTGGCAAGGAAGGATATCAGCACCAAGAACAGCATTACGAACCACGTATAGGTTACGTGGGTAGGAATGGCGGGAAACGCGAGTTCCAAAAAGGATAGGGCATGCATCTTTTATTTAACCTCCTCCAGGCAGTTTTTTTTTGCGAGGGTCATGAGTGATGTCAGGACCAGATTGATGACAACGATGGAAAGACCGGTCAGAAGGCCCACGATATCAACCGCACGGCTTGTGATAACAAAGAAAAGGATGACGGCCGTGACGGCGAGACGGATATAATAGCGAAACATCATAGCCGATTTTGCCGAGCCGTAAAGACGGGCAAAGACATCTTTCAGGTTTTTGTAAAGCCAGTGGAAATTGACGATGCTGATCAGGCCGCCAAGGAAAACCCCCAACGCAAACCGGGTGGGCATGAAAAGCAGGCTGAGAAGAAGAAAAACCCCCAGGAGAATCCAGTTCGCGATCTCAATTTTTTGCTGGAGGGGGTCTTTTTCTATGGGGTTCACTTTTAATACTCTTAATAAAGGGTGTATCGTCCTTGAACTTCCTAATCAGGAGGTAAACATTACGAAAACCTACGAACACGCCAATGATAAAAAGCAGAATCGTAAAATAGGGAGCCGTTCCAAATTTTCGATCCAGGTAATTGCCGAGATAGAGACCGCCGAAAATCACGATGACCATGAAGAATCCCACGCTGCTGGCGTAGGTCATCTGCACGAGAGATTTCTTTGTCTCTTTATCCATTGGCGTGGGGCGTATAACATGAAAACGGGGTCAAGTCAAACAAAAATTCCTTATTCGCCACGAGGGGTTGAGGGCTCGTAAAGCGGCTTCAGGAAAGAGCCCGGGCATTCTTTTGGGTCAACCAATCCTGTCCGGGAAACCATTGCAAGGCATGTGTCACACCGAAGCACCAGATCGCCATTCCGGTTTCCCGTCAAAGTTTCTTTAAACAGTCATGTATCGCATCAAGCGTCTTTTCCAGATCCTGTTTTGTGTGCGCAAAAGACAGGAAAGCGGCTTCAAATGGAGAGGGAGCGATGTAGATGCCCCGTTTCAGCATTTCTTCGAAAAAGCGGATAAACAGGTCGTTATTGGAATGTGTTGCGGAGACGAGATTTCTGACCTGTCTGGAAGTGAAGAAGAGGGTGAACATGGAGGCCGTCTGATTGATGGTGACAGGCAAGCCCTTTTGTTCAAAAAGCATACGGATATCCCCGCAGAAGCTGACTGTTTCTTGGTTCAGCGCCTCGTATTCATGTCGCATTTCCTTGAGTATGCGCAGTGTCGCGTATCCCGCGGCCATCGCCAGGGGATTTCCCGACAGAGTTCCGGCCTGATAAACGGGACCGGTTGGGGCCAGATGGTCCATAATCTCCTTGCGCCCCCCGAATGCCCCCACGGGAAGACCGCCGCCAATGATTTTCCCGAGACAGGTCAAATCGGGCTTGATGCCGTTTAGCGATTGGCTGCCGCCATAGGTCAGCCGGAATCCGGTAATGACTTCGTCAAGGATCAGAACGATGCCATTTTCTCGGGTCAGATCGCGTACCAATTCCAGAAAGCCCCCTTCCGGCAGGATCACCCCCATGTTGGCAGGGATGGGTTCGATGATGACGCAGGCAATGTCCGGGCCGTACATTTCGATCGCCGATTGGAAGGCCTCTCGGTCGTTGAAGGGGAGGGACAAGGTCAATGAAGCCAGCGGGGCCGGTACGCCGGGGCTGCCGGGAATGCCCAGCGTGGCCAGTCCCGACCCGGCTTTGACCAGGAGCGAGTCCGCATGCCCATGGTAGCAGCCGTCAAACTTGACGATCCGGTCCCGGCCGGTGAATCCCCTGGCAAGGCGGATGGCGCTCATGGTGGCTTCCGTGCCGGAACTCACCATACGCAGCCGTTCGATGGCAGGGAAGGCTTCCTGAATGAGGAGTCCCATGGCGGTTTCCAGAGCCGTAGGGGCTCCGTAGCTGGTTCCCCGTTCTGCCGCGACACGGATGGCCTCGACGACCCGGGAATCAGCATGGCCCAGAATCATGGCCCCCCACGACAAGACATAGTCGATATATTCGCGCCCATCGGCGTCATAAATTTTTGAGCCTGCCGCACGGTCGATGAACCGGGGCGATGATGTGACCGATTGAAAAGCCCGGACGGGACTGTTGACACCTCCGGCGATCACCTTTTGGGCTTCTTGAAACAGGTGTTCCGATATGCAGTTCATCTCAGGCGTACTCCATGCTGGTTTTTTTCAACTCGTTGAGGCTTTCCAGAACGAGAAAGTCCCGGATTGACGCAGAGGCTGCCATCTTGGCCGTCAGCATCTCCAGGGGGACGTCCTTCTCGTGTATCATGGTAAAAAGATTGTATTTCCCCAGAAATGCAGGATTACGCTGGTAGCAATGAGTAACTTCGGGAAGGGCAGCGAAAAGATTTCCCGCCAGGTCGATACGGTCTCCCGATGCCGCCCAGACCACCATGGCGTTACGCTGGAAGCCCGCCTGACGATGCTGCAGCAGGGCGGCAAACTTTCGTATGACCTTGTTTTGAAGCCACCGCTCCATGGTCCCCAGCACCTCCTGTTCCCTGATGCCTTCAGAGGTCTCCAGTACGGCAAACGGCTGCGGGCACAAGGGCAGATCCCCCTGGAGAAAGCGGAGGATTATTTTCTCTCGATCAGTCAGATTCATGTCCCTGGCTTCTTTCTTGGTTATGCTGATGCAGCGACCTGTCACAAAGGGATGCCCGGAATTGTTATGCCGCGCATGCCGGATAGATCTTCACCGATGCATTACGTATTACGAGGCGGAAATAAAATCAAGTTCAATCCCCCGGATGTTTCAACGGGAGAATGATTGTTTCCGGCAGAAACGCCGGGGATTCCTTCCGCACGAGACCGGAATTTCTCCTTGACATTTATCCTTGGCTTCGGTAGGAAATGCTAAGTATGGGGGGTTTCATCGAAGATGAATTCCTGCCGTTTAGTGATTTGAAAGGAGGTGAAAAACAGGTCAGCGGGTTATTTGCAGTTATGACAAAATCAATCAAATAAGGAGGATAAACATGAAAAGCGTATTGAAGTACAGTTTCTGGACATTGGTGGCATTCCTGGCATCGGCAACCGCGGCTCTGGCAACGGAAGCGGCACCGGGTGCGGCGGTCGACTATACCAAGGCGATCGTTTTGGGATGCAGTGTCATCGCGGCGGGTCTGGCGATGGGTTTTGGTGCGATCGGCGCTGGCCAGGGCATGGGGCAGGCGACCAGTGGCGGCAGTGTTGCAGTGGGCAGAAACCCAGAAGCTCAGGGCAAGATCATGCTGACCATGATGGTTGGTTTGGCCATGACGGAATCCATCGCGATTTATGCCTTGGTTATTTCGCTCGTCATGCTTTACGCAAATCCGATTATTAAGCTGCTCGGATAAAGCGATCCGTTATCATTGAAGGGGGAAAGAAGCGACAAGCAGAGTCTTCTTTCCCCTTTTTTTATTCCAAATCTTCCAGGCGTAGTTTTGATCTCAGTGTTTTCTTCTCCGACGTCTGTCGTTTGACTTCCAGCATTTTTTCCTTCGCCCGCCTTGAGCGGCGGCGCTTCTGCCGTCTGATCTTTTCGTTTTTTTCCTTCTCCGCGCGAAGGATCCCTTCTTGCAGTCGCTCGATTCTGTCCAGCAAGAGTCTCCGGGCGAGAAAGCGATTCAGCGTCTGCGAACGCTCCTGCTGGCATTTCACAGCCAGGCCTGTCGGGATGTGCACGATGTGGACGCAGGTGGCGGTCTTGTTGACCTTCTGACCGCCGGGACCGGAGGAGCGGACAAAGGTTTCCCGGAGATCTTCCTCCCGGACGCCGAGTTTCTCCATGCGCAATTGAAGGGCCTGTTCTTTTTCCGTGGAGACCGTCATGCATCATGATCCTGTTCTTTTTAGGCCACTTTTCCTGCAAGACCGCAGAAAGTCAAGATGAAGTTGTTTATCCATCCGAATCAAGCCCAACGGCAAAGCAGGAATCCGATCGATCGTGGCATAAAAGGATATTGTCTGATATTTTCTGCCCTCAAGGAGGTGTTTGATGTTTGATCCACGTCTGATCAATAACCCCTTCGAGGATCCGGGTGTCTTCGTGGAAATGAAATACCGGCGGGAAGCCCTGCTTTTCGATCTGGGAGATTTGCGTGCCCTTGCCCCGCGCAATCTGCTCAAGGTCGGACAAATCTACGTATCCCATACCCACATGGATCATTTCATCGGTTTTGATCACCTGATCCGGGTCTGTTTGGGCCGCGACCGGACCATTCAGATATTTGGTCCGCCGGGCTTTATCCGCAATGTTGAAAATCGTCTGGGCAGTTATACCTGGAACCTGGTGGAAAATTATGAAAACGATTTTAACCTGGAGGTGACGGAAGTTTTGGGGAAGGAAATCAGGACCGGCAGCTTCCGTTGCCGTAACGCCTTCCGGAAGGAAGCGGAGGCTTCAGGTACGATCACGGACGGGCTTCTGACAGACTATCCGCTTTACCGCGTGAGAACAGAAATCCTGGATCACCGCATTCCCTGCCTGGCCTTTGCTCTCGAAGAAAAATACCGTTTGAATATCCGCAAGGACGTCCTGCGGGACATGGGTCTTCCGACCGGCCCCTGGCTTACGGCCATGAAGGATCAGATTGCCCGGAATGAGGATCCGGCGACGCCTGTTCGGATCTGCTGGCGGGAGGAAAACACCGGCCGGATCCGGGAGCGCTTTTTTTTGCTGGGGGAATTACAGGAAAAGCTGGTATTGATAACCAGGGGAATGAAAATCGCGTACATAGGGGATGCTCTCTGCAGTCCCGAAAACGAAGCGAAAATGATTTCACTTGCCGCAGAGGCGGATATCCTTTTTATAGAGGCGCCCTTTCTCCACGAGGATGAAAACAGGGCCAGGCAAAAATATCACCTGACGGCCAGGCAAGCGGGAACCGTCGCCCGCAAGGCCGCCGTGAAGCGCTTCATCCTTTATCATTTCTCTCCCAAATACCAGGGACAGGGATATCTCCTCGAGGAAGAGGCCGCCCGGGCTTTTGCGGAAGGGTGCCAAGGATTGTCGGGGATAAGACGTGAAGCATGATCGGAAACCAGGGGCATGCATGCGGTACCATATAACGGGTCTCTCCCTTGCGCTTCATGAGGGGGAAGCACAGATCAAGGCGGTCACGGCCAAACGTCTGGGGATAACGCCTTCCGACTGGATAGGCTTCCGGATCGTCAGGAGGTCTCTGGATGCAAGGCGGAGCCGGCCGCCCCACTACGTTTATCAAGTCGAGATTGAAGTTCCGGATAAGGTCAAGGTTGCCACGGGAACGGTTAGGGGGGTAACGGTTGCAGAAGCCCCCGAATCGGCATCTCCCATAATATGGGTTTCCCGGAAAAAACCGGATGATCGCCCCGTGGTTGTCGGCAGCGGCCCCGCCGGGCTTTTTGCCGCCCTGACCCTATCGCTGCAGGGAATCCCCGTGCTTTTGCTGGAGAGGGGCGGGGATGTGATCCGTCGTATCGACGCGGTGAACCGTTTCTGGGAAAAGGGGATTCTGGATCCGGAATGTAATGTGCAGTTCGGCGAGGGGGGTGCCGGCACTTTTTCGGACGGCAAGCTGACCAGCCGGTCTAGGAACCCCCTGACGGGCTGGGTGAAGAAAGTCCTGGTTGAAATGGGTGCCTTACCGGAGATTCTGGTCGATGCCAAACCTCACATCGGGACGGACAGGCTGAAAAAAATCATGCTCAACCTAAGAAAGCGACTGAAGGACCTGGGCTGCGAAATTCGTTTCGGAGCCGCATTGACCGGTTTGCAAACCCACCGGGGCCGCTTGGCGGGCATTATTGTCAACAGCAAGGAACAAATCAAAGTCCGACACCTGGTCCTGGCTCCGGGACAGAGTGCGGACGATACATACCGGATGCTACGGGCAAACGGTCTGATCCTGGAACCGAAGCCTTTCGCCGTGGGATTCCGGGTCGAACACCCCCAGGCGTTAATCAATCACATCCAATACGGTTCCTGGGGTAAGCATCCTATGCTGCCCCCGGCAGAATATGTTTTGACCGCTCAAATCCCTAATCTGGACAGAGGCGTTTACTCCTTCTGTATGTGCCCCGGCGGACGGGTGATCGGCAGCAGTGCCGATGCGGGGCGCATCGTGACCAATGGCATGAGCGGCTCCCGCCGGGACGATTTTTTTGCCAACAGTGCCATTGTCGTGACCGTGCGGCCGGAGGATTTTGCCGACGGAACGGACAATCCGTTGGCAGGGTTGTCGTTTCGACAGCGCTGGGAAGCGGAGGCCTTTGTTCAGGGAGGAAAGGATTACCGCGCCCCGGCCCAGGGGCTTCAGGATTTCATGACCGCTCGGGAGGGGGCTCTTCCCAGTGAGACCAGTTATCTTCCGGGTGTCAGGCCTGCCGTCCTGCGGAAGGTCATGCCATTCTTCGTCACGGAGGCATTGAGAGAAGGCTGTGCGCTCTTCGGGCGTAAAATGCCCGGCTTCGTCTGTAAGGAAGCCGTTCTGATCGGCGTCGAAACACGGACCTCATCACCTGTCCGAATCAGAAGGAACGAAGAAGGGCAGAGTCCCGGCCTGGAGGGGGTATACCCCTGCGGGGAAGGGGCAGGCTATGCAGGCGGCATTATCAGCTCCGCCCTGGATGGCATTGGCGCCGCCGAGAGCATCCGCCAAACAATCGGTTAAAAAAGCGTCTTCCGAAACTTCTTAAGCATTCATCACATAAATTACATGATCCGTTTGCACCAGCTTTGATCAACTACAATGTTCCGGTGAGGCATTCGCACCGATTTACGCTGGTCAGCAAATCCAGGGAATGCGGATGGTCTTCCCAGTCTCCGAGGTAGCCCCCCGGTTTTCCTGCGGCTTTCTTCCTTCGGTGCTGTGCGCCGGAGGCTTTATGTCTGCGGATCTTGGTGGCCGTTGATTTGAGGGATGCCAGAAAAACAGAAAACAAATGAAAAGACGGATAAAAAAAGCTTGACAGATGATACTGGTTAACATAAAAATTTTGGCAAGCCTAAATATTTAAGGAGAGGAAATTAAATGACGCTAACCGATACATTGACGGCCAGTCTGGAAGACTACCTGGAAGCGATCTTCCATATCATCGCCCAGAAACAGGCGGTCAGGCCTAAAGACATTGCAAAACGTTTGGGCGTCAGCAATTCGTCGGTGACCGGCGCCCTGCGTGCGCTTGCCGACAAGGAAATGATCAACTATGCGCCTTACGATGTGATTACGCTGACGGCGGCCGGGAAGGCAGCCGCCGAAGATGTCATCAGGCGCCACGAGGTGTTGCGGGATTTTTTTGTGAAAGTGCTTGCGGTGGATGATAAGGAGGCCGATGAAGCGGCCTGTCGGATGGAGCATTCCATTCCCCAGGGGATTCTGGAACGCTTTATTCAATTTTTCGAATTTGTTGAAGTATGTCCAAGGGGTGGAAGCAAGTGGATTGCGGGATTCGGGTATCACTGTGATCATGGGAACACGAAGGAAAACTGTGAGAAATGCATCTCGGAGATTCTCCAGGATGTAAAAAAACAGAGAGAGCAGGAAGGTCAGGTGAAAATGGAAACACGGAGTTTGAAAGATCTGAAACCAGGTCAGAAAGGCAAGGTAACAAAAATCGCCATGCGTGGCGAAACGCACAGGCGACTTGTAGAAATGGGTGTTACCACAGGAGCCGTTGTGGAAGTGGAGCGCGTGGCACCATTGGGTGATCCCGTTGAAATCAAAGTGAAGGGATATCATCTGTCGCTGCGTAAAGATGAAGCGGCAGGCGTGAAGGTAGAGATATTGTAGCTTTGCTGAAGACAGTCTTGAAAGAGGGGGCAGGGTTATGCCGTTATCAATCATAAAAGCCGGACGGCGGGTGCGGGTGATTTCCATTGACGAGGGCAGGGAATTTCAGAGCAGATTGGCAGCCATGGGGCTGTTGCCGGGCGTGGAGATTGTCGTTCTTCAAAATTCCAAGCACGGTCCTTTCCTTATTGAAGTTAAGGGCAGCCGCATCATGCTGGGCCGTGGCATGGCCCAAAAGATCAAAGTGGGGTAATTTTTTTTGACACAGGACTTAGGCATAACTAAATAATTTAGCTTAAAGAAATATAGTGTAAATAAAAGATGGAGGTCGGGAAATCAAGATGAAACCCAGAATGACCGTTGCCCTTGCGGGCAATCCCAATGCCGGAAAGACAACCCTTTTCAATGACCTGAGCGGTTCCCGTCAGCATGTCGGAAATTATCCGGGTGTGACGGTCGAATGCAAGGAGGGGTTCCGCCGTCACGGCGATTACGAGCTGCGGATTGTCGATTTGCCGGGAACCTACAGTCTGACAGCGTATTCAGATGAGGAAAGAATCGCGAGAAATTATATTCTCGACGAAAAGCCCGATGTCGTTGTCGATGTCATTGATGCCTCGAATCTTGAGCGGAATCTGTATCTGGCCGTTCAACTGATGGAACTTGGAGTGCCTCTGGTGCTGGCGTTCAATATGAGCGACATGGCCAAAGCGCGAGGGTATGAGTTCGACATCGACATGCTTTCCCGTTATTTCGGAGCCCGTATCGTCCAGACCGTGGGCCACAAGGGTTTGGGCATCGAAGAACTCCTGAATGCCGTGACGGAGACGGCGATGCAAGGACGTTTGGATGAACGGCTGGGAAAGATGAGCGAGGCGGGGGATCGTTATGTCATCGATGAAGGGATGACGGTGACTGCCCAGGCCCATTTTGCGATGCATTACGGGGATGAAATAGAAGAAGAAATTTCAAAAATTGAGACCCTGCTTAGAAAAGACTTATCCGTCAGCGTCAAATATGATCCCCGATGGCTGGCTGTGAAACTCCTGGAAAACGACCCGGATTTGCGGGAGATCTTCTCGTCACCGGAAGTCAGGGAACAGGTTGAAAAAAGCGCCCTGCATATCGAGAAGATGCTTGGGGAACACCCGGAAACGGCTATTGCCGGCCAGCGCTACGGGTTCATTTCCGGCGCCTGCCAGGAAGCGGTTCGCTCCACCATCGAGATTCGCCACACGATTTCGGACCGGATCGATGGTGTTGTGACCAATCGCGTCTTGGGCCTCCCTATTTTTCTGGGTCTGATGTATCTGGTGTTTCACCTCACTTTTACAATTGGTGAAACACCCATGGAATGGATTGGAGGGCTGTTCGGCTGGATGGGCGGTTTTTTAGAGCGCTGGTGGCCGGATGAGTCCCTCAGCCTTTTAAAATCCCTGGTCGGCGACGGCATCATCGGCGGCGTTGGCAATGTGGTGGTTTTCCTCCCGAACATCATTTTGCTTTTCCTGGCCATTTCCATTCTCGAAGATTCTGGCTACATGGCCCGAGCAGCATTCATTATGGATCGGCTGATGCATAAAATCGGTCTGCACGGGAAAAGCTTCATCCCCATGCTGATCGGTTTCGGCTGCTCCGTTCCGGCGATCATGGCGACCCGCACGCTGGAAAACCGGAGGGACCGGCTGGCGACCATGCTTGTCATTCCGCTCATGAGCTGCGGGGCCCGTCTGCCCATTTACGTTCTCATCATTCCGGCATTCTTTCCCCAAGTCTGGCAGGCACCCATGCTCTGGATGATCTACCTTATCGGGATCATCCTTGCGGTTTTGGTCGCCAAACTCCTGCGCAGCACGATTCTCAAAGGCGAATCCGTGCCGTTCGTGATGGAGCTGCCTCCTTATCGAATGCCGACGCTCAAGGGTGTCCTGATCCATATGTGGGATCGGGCCTGGCTCTACCTGAGAAAAGCGGGGACCATCATTCTCGGCATCTCGATCATTCTTTGGGCCATGAATACCTTTCCGGGCTTGGGTGATGAAAAAGTCGCGCAGTTCGAATCCGCGCGGCAGGAAATCCTCAACAGCCAGTCGGGGGAAGAAGACACGGCGACACGCCTGTCCACCGTTGACAACGCGGAGGCGGAAGCCGCTCTGGCGGGAAGTATCTCCGGCCGTATCGGCCATGCGATGGAGCCAATCCTGAAAACAATGGGATTCGACTGGAAAATCGGTACCGCCCTCGTCGGGGGACTGGCCGCCAAGGAAGTTGTTGTCGCCCAGTTGGGGATTATCTACTCCCTGGGAGAAGCCGATGAAGAATCGGAAACGCTGCGGGATAAGCTGAGAGAAAACTATTCCCCCCTGGTTGCGTTCTGCATCATGCTTTTCTGCCTGATTTCCGCGCCTTGTATCGTCACCATCGTCATGACGAGACGGGAAAGCGGCTCTTGGAAATGGGCCTTTTTCCAGCTCGGAGGGCTCACGGTGCTGGCTTACGTGCTCACGGTTTTTGTCTATCAGGCGGGTTATCGGCTTGGTATCGGCGCCGGATAGGAGGCATATGCTTGAGATCGCCATTATTGGGGCAATTGTAGGCATTGTGGTTTTCATGGCGGGCCGGTCGCTTTTCAGAACCATGACCGGGAAGGTCAAAAGCCGTTGCTGCGGATGCACGAAATGCCTGTGTGATCATGGCGAAAAGGAAGGAATTATGCCGTGGCAAAGTATTCAGGATCAAAAGAAATCCATTAATGGTAAAAATTAGGGAGGGGCTATGTGCGTGGCGTTGATTGGCGGGATGGATCGACTGGAACGAGAATACCAAAATGAAGCGGAGAAGCTGGGCGTACAACTCAAGGTTTTCACCCAGGCTAAAAGCGGACTGCCGTCAAGAGTGAGAAATGTAGACGCGGTTGTGGTTTTTACCGGAAAAACCTCCCATCGCATCAAGAAGGAAGCGGTCAATACCGCAAAAGCGGGGTGCATCCCCGTGGTTATGTGCCATGCATGCGGGGTTTGCAGCCTTCGGGAATGCCTAAGCAAGCTGATAGCGAGACCGACCGGGCCCTTGCCGTCCGCTTGCTGACGAAAAACAATGACGGCCGTAAGGATCATTAATGCGGCAAGCAAACATCAAAATCGTCATGCCGGACTGATCCGGTGTCCAGCTAAATTCTTTCCGGTTCCCGTCCTTCGACGGAATGACGCAGATTGATCTGCTAGGTTACCGAAGCAATAATATCGGTGTTCAAAAAGATACATTCCGATTGTAACGAAACTGAAAAATACGATTTTCAGTCGGGAATAGATCGCTAAATATGATAGAAAAAAAGAGGAGGAGATGTGACAATGAAGAAGAAAATCAGGTTGATTAAAAAAGGGAAAACCATTTGGCTTGCCTTGAGCTGCATGCTTGTAATGAGCATTGCCGCATTGCCCGCTTTTGCCGGCCATCCACTGATTACTGACGATACCGGGACGCAGGGACAGGGTAAATTCCAAATGGAACTGACCGGTGAATATGAACGCGATGATACAAAGGGCGCCAGAACCAAGGTCACGACGATTGAGGGGGTCCTTACCGCAGGGTTGACCGAGACGATAGATATTGTCCTGGGGGTTCCCTTTCAATATGGAAGGCTTGTTGAGGATACCGAAGACGGCAGGGAAAGAAGCTCCGAAAAAGGCATTTCCGACGTTTCAGCTGCTGTGAAGTGGCGTTTTTTCGATCGGAATGGCCTGAGCTTTGCCGTCAAGCCGGGGGTAACTTTCCCTACGGGGAATGATGACAAGGGTTTGGGGGGAGGCAGGATGACTTATGGGATTGATCTGATCTCATCTCTGGAAGTTGGCCCCGCCTGCCTGCATGCCAATGTCGGTTACGTCCAGAATGAAAACAAAAGCGAAGAGCGCAAAGAACTTTGGCATGCTTCGTTAGCCGCGGAAATCCCCGTGTTGGAGAACCTGGCCCTGGTGGCGGATATCGGTACCGAAAGAAACTCCGATTTTGCCTCCCGGACCAATCCGGTTTTTCTGCTGGGGGGGATCGTTTACAGCCCGAATGAAGACATTGACCTGAGTTTCGGCGTCAAGGGAGGGCTGAATGATGTCGCTCCCGATTACGCCCTGCTCGCCGGCTTGACTTTTCGCTTCTGATCCGAAACAAAAAGTAACCCATACAAAAGGCTCCTGGCCGCTGATGCGGACAGGAGCCTTTCCTCTTTAACTCATGGGAGCAGGTTGTAAGGAAGGGGTTAGTCACTCGCTTTCGTTGTCAAAAATGATGACGCGTCCCAATTCGTCCTGGACGGTCGCCTTATCTGGCGGCCGAACGTTTCAATGCATCGATCCGGTCATCCAGGGGAGGGTGACTCATGAACAGCAGCTTCAGCCCGTGCCGCGAAGGTTTGCCGCTGATGCCGAAGGCGGACATCTGGTCGGGCAAGGGTTCCTGAATACCTCTCTTGAGCTTCTCGAGGGCCGCGATCATGTTCTTTGTGCCGGCCAGCTTTGCACCGCCCGCATCCGCGCTAAATTCACGTCTGCGGCTGAACCACAGGACAACAACGCTGGCCAGGATGCCAAAGAGGATCTGAGCGATAATGGTCGTAATAAAGAACCCTATGCCGTGACCTTCCTCATTTTTAAGGATCACCCGGTCCACAAAGTGACCGGCGACACGGGAAAGGAAAATGACAAATGTGTTCACGACACCCTGAATGAGCGTCAGGGTGATCATGTCGCCGTTGGCCACGTGGCTGACTTCGTGGCCCAGAACCGCTTCGACCTCTTCCTTGTTCATGTTTCGCAAAAGACCGGTACTGACGGCAACGAGGGCATTATTCCTGCTCATGCCGGTGGCAAAGGCATTCGGTGATTCCGAATCGAAAATGGCGACTTCCGGCATTCCGATCCCGGCCATGGTGGCTTGCTTCTTTACCGTATCGACGAGCCACATTTCCGTGGCGCCTCGCGGATGAACGATGACCTTTGCACCCGTCATCCTCTTGGCCATCCACTTGGACATTGCCAGGGAAATGAAGGAGCCGCCGAAGCCAAAAACGGCGGCGAAAACCAGCAGGTTCGCGTAATTCAAACCGACGCCGCTTTCATCGAGAATGCGGTCCACACCCAGAAGCCGTAATACAATACTGAGGACGACCAGGACGGCAATATTGGTTAATAAAAACAACAGCACTCTCTTCATTGTGGAAAATCCTCCCTGATAATTATTGCATTCTCCGGTGAAGAACACCCTCCACCACAAATATCCCTTATCTTATTAACGCGCCGCCAGTTGTCAAGATTTATCGTGCCGTGGTCAAGGTCCTTGTTCTTTTGCAGCCTGGAAGGATGTCCACAAAGATCGGCAACGGGTGGGGATCCTTATCCCGGTGCCTTTTGGGAAGGAGCCATGCGGTCCTGCATCGGGTGATCACGGCTCGCCTCGTTTCCATGTGAATTTTCCGTCGATCACCACATCGGAACCGCTGCGATAAACTTTTTGGAAGGTGAGTTCCAGGGCCTGGTCCATGCGGGTAAGGTCCAGTTCACCCACCGTGCTTAAACCGTTTCCCAGAATTTTGGGGGCGATAATGGCAACCAGCCGATTGGCAAGCTTTTCCCGCAGAATCGAGGTAATGATGCCGGCCCCCCCCTCCACGAGGATCGAAGAAATTTTCCGTTTGCCCAGGGCGGTCAAGACCTGGCGTAAATCCAGCATATCGTTTGCCGTTGCATCAAAAGAGAGGATTTTAATGCCCATTGCAAGGAGACGCGCCTGTTTGTCCTGCGGGGCATCGCCTCGCGTGACAATCCAGGTTCTGGCCTGCTCCTGGTTGCGCAGGATTCCCGCGTGGGTGGGAGTCGACAAGGTGGGATCAATGACAATACGAATGGGATTGCGACCTTTGACGTGGCGCACCGTCAAATCGGGATCGTCCTGAATGACGGTGCCCGACCCGACCAGAACGGCATCGTGGCGGCTGCGCAGGCGGTGGGCCAGACGCCTTGCCTTTTCGCCGCTGATCCACTGGGAATGACCGGTCGAGGTGGCAAGGCGGCCGTCCAGAGTTTGGGCGAACTTGACCGTCACAAAAGGGATGCCCGTTTCCATATAGGTAATGAATGTTTCGTTCAGGTCATGGCAGGCTTCCTCCATGACCCCCACGGTTGTGGTGATTCCGTGACGCTTCATGGCCGCAATGCTTTTTCCCGCAACGAGGGGATTGGGATCCTCCATGCCCACCACGACCCTCGAGAATCCGGCCGCGATGACACTTTCCACACAGGGCGGCGTCTTGCCGTGATGATGACACGGTTCAAGCGTCACATAGAGGGTGGCTCCCTGCGGGCTGGTTTTCAGCGACCGCATGGCGTTGATTTCGGCATGGGCCTCTCCGTAACGGCGATGATAACCTTCCGCAACGATCTGGCCATTCTTGACGATCACCGCCCCGACCATGGGATTGGGGCTGACTTGCCCTTCCCCTCTGCGGGCGAGAGCCAGGGCGCGTTTCATGAATCTTTCATCGGACAACGGGTTCACCTCTCAATTATGATCCGGAATGGGAACATCAATTCCATATTGTCACACCCGATAAATTGGAGTATTTTATTACACCGTTTCCACGTACAGAAAAAGGATTTTTGTTAAACCGGCAATCCTTTTGCCTGTCTGTGTTAAGGTCGATCATGTAACCAAACAATATGGAGGTTCGCCATGCTAGGTGAAAGCAGTGGTAAAAAGATTGTCAAGGCCACCAGAGCAGTCAGCTCAGGGATGGACCGGGGATTCCGCCGGAACATGTTATGGTCTGCTTGGGTCGTTGCGGTTTTATGTTTCTGTTCCGGTATTGCCGGGGCACATCCACCGAAGGAAGTGACCCTGGCCTACGACGGCACGGCAAGGATTTTAAAGGTCACGATCCTGCACAACTCACCCATGCCAAGCCGACACTACATTAAGTCCGTGACTATCGAAAAAAACAACCAGCCCCTTGCCACCTATCCTTACAAAGGCCAAACAGGCAATGAGTTCACCCATGCCTACGAGGTTTCCGCTCAGGCGGGAGACACGCTGACGGTTACCGTGACCTGCAACCTTTACGGATCGCTCAAGGAAACCCTGATCGTTGCCCAGGATGCAGGATCCAATCCGATTTGATGATGAATGTTCGAGGGGGAACCCATTATGGAAATGTTTTTTTTCGTTCATCTGTTGTTCATGTCCCTGGGCCTGGTGCTGATTATCTTGGGAGTAGTTACGGCGCGGTATGGCAGAAAAAAAGCATGGTGGTTCCGCCTCCATAAAATGCTCGGAATTCTGGCGGCAACCTTTTTTCTTTTCGGCGGCGCTGCGGCCATCGTGATGGTTTCCCTTTCCGGGGGAAGCCACCTCGCGGTTCCCCATGCCTGGTTTGGCTCCGGGACGCTTCTTCTCATGATCATGGCGGTCACGGCAGGTTATCTCCAGACAAAAGTGGTACAGAAAAAGCGCATGCGATGGATTCACCGCAACACGGGACGAACGGTTTTGGTCCTGTCGCTTTTTGCCTTGACCACGGGCCTGATCGCCGCCGGAATCATCCCGATCTCATAGGGTCGGCTCAAGGGATTTGTGGTAAAAGCATAACCAGGGGAGACTGATGGAGGGCGTAAAGATGAAAATCCATGTCGTTTTTTATTCCGCCTATGGTCATGTCTATCGTATGGCCGAGGCCGTTGTGGAGGGTGCAAGGGAGGTGTCCGGCGCCGACGTATCCCTTTTCCGGGTTCCCGAAACCCATTATGAAGAACAGCTGAAGAAGATCGGTGCCTTTGATGCACAGCAGGGCTTTGCCCATGTACCGGTCTGTACCTTGGATGCGCTGGAGAAGGCGGACGCCCTCATCTTCGGGGTGCCGACCCGTTTCGGAAACATGTGCGGTCAGATGCGCCAATTTCTTGACGGCACCGGCGGTCTCTGGGGCAAGGGGGCGCTGGTGGGCAAGGTGGGGAGCGTCTTTACGAGCTCAGGGACACAGCACGGAGGACAGGAGTCGACTATACTCAGCTTTCATACGACCCTGCTCCACCATGGGATGATCATCGTCGGGTTGCCCTACACGTTTGCGGATCAGACGCAGACGGAGATTGTGGCAGGCGGGTCACCTTACGGGGCGTCTACTATTGCCGGTTCTGCAGGGGAGCGATTGCCGAATGAGCAGGAACTGGCGGGTGCGCGCTTCCAGGGAAGGCATGTAGCGGCCATTACGGCAAGGCTGGTAAGATAGAATATTCCCCCGAAAACTTCCATATGGCAATTCCCGAGGCATCTCAGGAGTAACGGGAAAAGGTAAAAGAAGGGACCGTGATATCCATGTTTCTTCCTGCGACGCGCATGGAAATGAAAGAGCGGGGCTGGGAAGAACTCGATGTCATTCTGGTGACCGGGGATGCCAACATCGACAGCCCTTTTGTCGGCGTAGCCGTGATTGGACGCATCCTCCTGCATGCCGGGTATCGGGTCGGTATCATCGCCCAGCCGGATGTCCTAACGATTCAAGACATTTCCCGCCTGGGAAACCCAATCCTGTTCTGGGGCGTAACCGGGGGCTGCCTCGATTCCATGGTTGCGAATTACACGGCTTCGAAGAAAAAACGTAAGCAGGACGACTTGACCCCCGGCGGCCGGAACGACAGGCGGCCGGACCGCGCCGTAATCGCTTATGCGAACCTGATCCGTTCCCTTCCGTTCCCAAGGAAGCCCATTGCCCTGGGTGGCCTTGAGGCAAGCCTCCGGAGGATTGCGCACTATGACTACTGGTCCGATCGAGTCCGACAATCCATTCTTTGTGATGCACCGGCGGATTACCTTCTCTACGGGATGGCCGATAAGAGTATTCTGGAATTTACCGCAGCGTTGAAAACCGGCAAGGACCCCCGTGGCATCAGGGGGATTTGTTATCTGGCCAAGGCATCCCCGCCTGACTTCCTGGAATTGCCATCCCATGATGAGGTCTGCCGCAATAAAGAGGCCTTCATACGCATGTTTCACCTTT
>CAYPKE010000023.1:0-23833 GCA_964411235.1 uncultured Syntrophales bacterium | reverse complement strand
TTCCCGGCCTCTCATTCAGTTGAAGCGGGCAACGGGGGAAATCGCCGAAGGTCGATTCGACTCTCCCGTCGACATCGTGCGCGCGGATGAAATCGGCAGCCTGGCGAAAGCCTTCCGAACCATGAAGGAACGACTAAAGATTCTGGAATCCAAACTACGGGATGAAAGCCCCCTGACAGGTCTTCCCGGAAACCGGGCCATCGAGGAGGTGATCGGAAAACGGTTTTCGGAAAAAAAACCTTTTGCTTTGTGCCATGTAGACCTTGACCATTTCAAGCCTTTCGCCGACAAATACGGCTATGCTTGGGGGAGTGAGGTAATCAAGGAAGTAGCCGATCTAATAAGGAAAAAGCAACGCTCCTACGGTGACCCAAGCGATTTTGTCGGCCATATAGGAGGGGATGATTACGTCATCATTGCCGAACCGGGGCGCGCAGAATCCATCTGTCGCGCTGTCGTGGACGAATTCGACGGACGTATCGCCAAGTATTACAATCAAAATGACCGGGAAAACGGCTTTATCGTCGGCAAAGATCGCCAGGGAATCATGCGGAAATTCCCCCTGATTTCGCTCAGCATTGCCATCGTGACCAACGGTGGAAACCGTTTCCAGACCCCTCTGGATATGGCCGAAAAAGCAGCAGAGCTGAAGGAGCGGGTCAAGACCCTTAAAGGCAATAATTTAGTGAAACTGGAAGATATGAACTCATCTCCCGCATGAAAGGCAGGAGAGCCTTATCCGAGACGGCATCATAGTTTGATGAGTAAGCAGAGAGCAAATTCAAACAAAGAGAACGAATGGAGCATGAAAAAAATGATCTGCCCCCTTCTTGGTCTCGTCCTGCTTTGGGCCTGCGCAACCAGTGGACCAACGCCTGAAAAAAGTGTCACCGAAAATCATCTGCCCACCCATGATATCTTTTGGAAAAACCACGACGACGAACCAACGGAACAACATCCCTCGGCAGAGGATCTCCTGCGCGAAGCGTTGACGAAGCTGAACCTTCCGGAAGACGGCCAACGCATCACGAATACCCGGAACGTCCTGCACCGTTTGATCGAATGGCATCCGGACAGCCCATGGCGCGTATCCGCGGAAGCCCTCCTGCAACTGATCGATCATCAGGAAGCATGCAGCGAACAAAGCAAAGCCGATCAGGCCCTTTACGAACGCACCCTGGCACAGAAGCTAAAATGTGAAGAGTCCGAAACCCTGTGTCGCCTGGAACTGATGCGCCTGCGTGAAGAAAACGATCTGCTGAAAAAAGACCTGCTGAATCTGAAAAATCTCGAAATCGAGTTGGAAAAAAGGACCCGCTCCCTGCGCTGAATCGATCTGCGGCGGATTGGCCTGTCATGGACACCGCTTCAGTTGCGGTTTGTCGGCAGGGGCGATATCCTGCGTCGCCCCCGTTTGGTGAGAATTTCAGATGGATCTGCCCTGTAGCGCTTCCCGGGACAGGTAAATCCCAAGGGCCGTTTTCGTATCGATAATCTTTCGATCCCGGATCATTGCAAGGGAGGTTTCCAAAGGCAACTTCAGCACTTCGATGTGTTCATCGTCATCGGGAACCAAGGGGGCATGATAAAGACGGGTCGCCAGGAAGAAATACATATATTCATTACAATATCCCGGCAGAAGGTACCCTTCGTACAGGATCTTCCATTCTTCGGCGCCGAATCCCGTCTCCTCGGCAAGCTCCCGCCTGGCACAGTCTTCGGGAGACTCTCCATCCTTATCCATGCTTCCCGCGGGCAGTTCCAGCATTTCTCCGGCAACGGCGTAACGAAACTGCCGGACCAAGAGGATATTGCCTGCGTCATCCACAGGTACGATTGTTACGCAGGGACGGTGATCGACGCGGCTCTGGTGACAGATGCGGCCGTCCGGAAGTTGATACTTACCTTCATAGACCGAGAAAATGCGGCACTGATAAACCTTTTCTTCTTCAATTTCATAATCAGGCGGTGGCATAATTTCTGATCCCTGTGAAAGGAGAGAAGATCAGTTCATTCTCATGACGGCAAGGATGTGTTTCTCGACATCTTCCTTCGGGAGAGCCCCTACCAGCATGTTGATGAGTTTGCCTTCCTTGAACAGAAGAATGGTCGGAATGTTGCGTATATTATACTGGGATGCCGTCAAGGGGTTTTCATCGACATTGAGCTTGGTAACCTTGATGCCTCCGGTATATTTGGCCGCCAGCTCTTCGACAATCGGCTCGACCGCCCTGCAGGGTCCGCACCAGGGCGCCCAGCACTCGACCAGGACCGATCCCGAATACGTCAGCACCTCCTTAAGAAAGGTCGCATCGGAAATGTCCAGGGGTTTGACCGGCACTCCCTCGACAACAAGGACTGCGCCGCAGCGTCCACAGATCGGCCTTTCGTTGAAACGGTTTTCCGGCATCCTGTTTTTCGTGCCGCAATGGAGACAGCGGATTATCATGTCATCCAGACAGGCATGACATTTACCGCACAGGGGGCGCTCGTTTAATCTGCCCTCGGGAATACGATTTTTCGTGCCGCAATTCAGACAGCGGATAATTAAATCATCATCTTTCATCACGCATGCAACCCCTTCTTTTCGATCCAGCGTCACGCCCTACGCCTGCAAGTGCCGGAAGCCGCTCCTTGCCGATAAAGATAGCGGATTTTATGAAGAATGTAAAGTTTCTGGTTGGGTACGGTCTTTTCGCGACCTCTCTTAAGCCTGAATGGGCCAAGGCGGAACAGACCGGAACGGAGTGACAGCGTCCTGCTTTCGCAGGTCGCTTTGAGGATTCCCGATATTATACCCCTTATTACAGGGCAATTCCGGCACACGCTGCCGCTGCCCGATCGACTTTGGAAAGGGGCAAGACTTTGATTTCTCCCGGTTCCAACCAAGAAAATTTCCTGTTCTCTTGCACGGGTGCCGCAGCGTGCAAGATCCGACAGGAGAACACATGCAGAATCAGCCGGAAATGCGTATAGGCATGGCGGACCTTCGTTATATACATTTCACCGTGAACGTGTAACGCATGCTCTGCCTGAAGTGTCCTTTTCAGGGCCTGCGCAGGATCTTCGCCATTTTGCAGGAACCCGCCGGGAAAAGCCCAGAGCGAACCGAGCAACCCCTCCGGTGGTCTCTGTACCATCATCACCCGATTCCGCACATCCCGGACGATCGCCGCCACGGCATGCCTGAGCGGTATGCTCTGTTTCCCGAATCTCCCCGGAAAGGCTTCGGGACAGTCATTCCTGCAGGCCACACAGATTTTCTCCAGCGGACAGTTGTTGCACAGGGGCTTGCGCGTCAGACATACGGTCGCGCCGAGTTCCATCAGGGCCTGGTTGAAATCTCCGCTCCGTCCCGGCGGCATCAGTGGGGTGATCAGGTCGGAAAGAAAACGGATTCCCCTGTTGTCGGGCTTGATTCCTCCCAAGGCAAAACAGCGGCATAAAACCCGCCTGACATTCCCGTCGATCGCAGGGACATCCTGCCCGTATGCGATACTCAGGATTGCGCCGGCCGTGTAGGAACCGATGCCGGGAAGCTTCTGCAGTTCCTCCCGGTTTTCGGGAATGCGGCCATTGTAATTCCTCAGTATGATTCCGGCTGCCCGGTGGAGCTGCCGGGCGCGACGGTAGTATCCGAGATTTTCCCAGGCCTTCAGGACTTCCTGTTCCGCAGCGCTTGCCAGATCGGACACGCGGGGGAAGCGCTTGAGAAATCGCTCGTAATAGGGAATCACCGTCGCGACCTGAGTCTGCTGAAGCATCACCTCAGAAATCCAGATACGGTAAGGGTCTTTCGTCTTCCGCCAGGGCAGCGACCGGCACCCCGTCTTATACCAGCAAAGGAGTTCATCACAAGGAAAAGCCGCAGAACGTGACAGTGGCATGCTTGTTCCTTCGGGCATGAAATCCGTCAGGCCGGTTTCAGCTTGGGAAAACGCTGATCCAGTGTTTGATTCCAAGTCTCGCGATCCGCCTTGACCTTGTCGAACAAATCCGCATAATCGCCTTCTATCGTAATCCGGTGAATCCGGTCACCCTGGCGGATACTGTTGACGACATCCTGATCGGCTGCGGATACAACGGCGCCGAAAACCGTATGGTGTTGGTCAAGCCAGGGGGTCGGAACATGGGTAATGAAGAACTGGCTGCCGTTGGTTCCGGGGCCGGCATTGGCCATGGAGAGAATACCGGGCCGATCGTGTTTCAGGTCTGGCAGGAATTCGTCTTCGAAACGATATCCGGGACCGCCGGTCCCCGTTCCATGGGGACAACCGCCCTGGATCATGAAATCCGCGATGACACGATGAAACACCAGCCCGTCATAATATCCTCTCAAGGACAAATTTATGAAATTGGCTGCCGTTACAGGAACCCGATCGGCAAAAAGGTGGAGTCGAATCGTTCCTTTCTCTGTTTCAATTGTTGCGATAATCGCCTTACCGCCTTCCATGGCTTATCTCCTCCCGGTCAAAATTGGTATTTCTGTCTATCAGATTTTGTTCCCCCTGTCAAAAAGGACGGCCGGCCCCCAAAAATCAGGATGTAATCTAAACGGCTCCGGTAATTCCCATCCTGGATTCGGTGATAAACACCCGCTCAGAAAGGCGTTTGGGTACGGAATGCCAGGATAACGCGATTGCGTCCGCCCCTTTTTGCTTCATAGAGGGCATAGTCGGCCTGTTCGATAAGCTTTTCCGGTGTTTCGACATCCTCGGTCAGTTGGGCGACGCCGGTGCTGATCGTCATCCGTGTCGTGACCCCCTGGGCATGGAAAAGGTTTCTGGCAACCGCTTTTCGGCAGCGCTCCGCCGTCAGGGCCGCCTTATCCAGGTCCGTTTCCGGCATGAGACAGCAGAATTCCTCCCCGCCATAACGGGCGAGGAGATCGGTGGTGCGGATCAGGCTGCCGATAAGCGCCGTCACCGCCTGCAGCGCATAGTCACCGAACAGATGGCCGTATGTATCGTTGACGACCTTGAAATGATCCAGATCAAACATTATGAGGCTGAGGGGATTGCGGTAGCGCCGGTAACGATCAAATTCTTCCTTCAGGCGGATATTCAGGTAACGTCGATTGTAAATTCCCGTCAATCCGTCCCGCATATTCATCTCAATCAGCCTTTGCTCATAAACGGCAATATCCGTTACATCCCGGACCGTAATACAGATGCCTGTAATGGTCCCTCTGTCATTCCGGATGGGCCCCATATTGCAGGACTGCTGCATGAAAAAAAAACGCCTGTCCAATGCGCTGACGGGCTTGAATGGGAAAAGATAACGGTGCAGTTTCTGGGAAAAATAGTAGAGATTTCCCAATCCGATGACACAGCGGCAACTGCGCAAAAAGCGCGGATTATCCAACTCGGGGAAGAAATCGAAGAGAGGTCGGCCGGTAATCTTTTTCTCCTCGATACCGCTGTGCCGTTCCATCCAGCGGTTCCACATGGAGACATTCAGATCATTATCCAGAATGACGATACCAATGTCCAGAATATCGGATACCTGGGAGAAGATCATTCATACTGCTCCATAAACTCTTTCAGGGCTTTCTGCAACCAGACAATGCTCGACTGGTTGAAAATAAGCACCAGCATGCCGCTGACCTGCCTGTTTTCAAATCGAAAAACCGCGTTAAGGATGATGGCCCGGTCCCGGGGATTAAAAATATCAACCGGAATAATATCCGTGGCATGGCGATCCAGAAGCACAACCGGCGGAGAATATGACATGACGTCATTGAGTATCTCCGCAATTTTGCCGATGCAGGCCCCCACAACGATATTCCCGACCTCCATCAAGGTCCCCTTGGCCAGTTCGTCGATGGGTTCGCCGCAAAAGATATCGGGATCCTCGCAGGTCAAAATCGTGATCAGTTCGCTGTCGGCGCCGGCGGGAAAAACCAGGAGGGCGTGACCGCTGAATTTCCCCCAGAACTTTTGTTCTACAATACTGACCCGATCATGCCCGGTAACCATCTCCCGGAAATATCCGGGAAGGGCTGATGCCGAAGCAACCCGGACATCCGGAACACTCAATTTGATAAATATGTCAATATAATCCGCTAAATCTGCGCTCGCCTTGCCAAAGGCGATGTTCATAATTTCCTGCAGAATGTCGATCTCGTCTTCGGTAATTATTTTCTGGGTCTGGCGATCGGACATAAAGGGTTATTCAGTCTTTCTCGAAAACTTCCGCCATAATCTGGCGGACAGATTCACAGGAAGGCGGTTTTTTCAGGATGTTCAGCGCACCCAAGTGCAGGGCTCTTTGCAGAGACTTGATTTGGATATCCGCGGTGCACATAACTATTTTGGCTTTGGCATCAAACCTCATGATTTCCTCCAGGCATTCCAATCCACCCATCACGGGCATCGTGATATCCATAAATGTAATATCAGGTTTAATCTCCTTAAATTTTTCCAGGCCGCTCCGTCCGTCCACGGCTTCGTGAAATTCATAGGCCGGGTCTTTGGGCATGCAGCTTTTTAAAATTCTCCTGGCAACAGGAGAATCATCAATGATCAGTATTTTTCTTGTCGACACTGCCGCCCCCCGAAAACCGGAGACCTCAAACGAATAACGCTCAATCATCCGTCCGCACCCTCCGTTCAGAATTTGAAATGCACGTATTTATATCAGAAATGCCCCGCCATGAAAACAGATTAATTTCCCCGCCACTGGAACATCTCAGGGTTTATTCTTGTCCTGATATGCGCTATATCGAACTAAAAAACATTTCATATTCAGAGGAGATTTCCTTATGTTCCTAAAATTCAAAGCGACGCTCCTGATCCTTCTGCTTTGCTTTCAGTATGGCTGCCTCGGAATCATTGTAAAAAAGCCTTCTTTCTCTTTGAAAAACGTATCCTTGACGCTGCAAAGCGCTCAAAAAGGGGAGGCATCGCTTACCCTCGAAATCGTGAATCCCAACCGTTTCAAGCTGCACTTTAAGTCCCTGGAATACCGCTTCTCCATAGCGGGTCGTCAAGCGGGCGCCGGGCTCTTTAGCCAGCCGTTTCACATATCCCCGGAATCCGCCAAAGAGGTTACCGTGCCTCTGGCCATAGAATTCGAAAGTCTTAGCGCCCCTTTGAAATTACTGATCCGGGGACAAGATATTCCCTACAGCATCGAAGGCACCCTTCACATTAAAATACTCTGGAGCAGCATCAAAGTACCCTTCGCCAAGGATGATCACATCTCTTTTTTTCGTTAAATCTGCTTGCATCACAATCTTGATGTTAAACGTGCGACGGGACGGACTTTGGTTTCCTTCAGCTTTGTCCCAATTTCATCAGAACAAGGGACAACACGGTCATGACAATGCCGGCTCCTTTTAATACCGTCATTTTTTCCCGGAAGAAAACCACCGCCAGTATGTTGGCGATGACGAAGTTCATCCCGACAACGGGAACAATGATTGACAGGGGGCCGGTCTCCATGGCCTTGAGAAGAGAAAGAAATGCCGCAAAATTAACCAAACCGATCAGAAAACCGATCAGCAAGGCCTCCCCGTAGCGTGTACTGGCACCGCTCTTTTCAAAGGGCTTCCTCAGGGCCAAGGAAAAAAACATGCTGAGTGTATAGGTCAGGGCGATGAAGGCCATGTGATTGGTATGCAGGGCGGCAAACTTGCTCGAAATCGCGGCCACGGCACCCGAAAGCACGGCCAGGACGATCAGGGTAATCCCCCTTCGCACATTCCGCCCTTCCCGCCGTTCCTCATCCGTCACCCGGGTCAGGGTCAGAATGACACCGATGGCCAGGGCAATGCCAATGATCTGATAGCCGCTTAACTGATCCTGAAAATATACAACGGAGAAAAGGACTACCAGTACGGCACTCATCCGGGCTAGGGGATACACGATCGTCGTCGGCAGGTGGCGAAGCGCCTCGATCGTCACGATGGTATCGGCAAAAAACGTCAGGCTGTTAACGAGAGAAAGGATGATGAGCCATGTCAGGTTCTTCAGCACCTCATCCGAAGAAAACCAGAGAAAGGAACTGAATACGGCAACCGTCCCCATAAACGCAAGGGTCGTCCAGGCGGTGTTACAGTTCCGCTCGGCAGAGACCTTGTAGAGAAATCGCTGGATACCATAAAGAACCAAGCAGATGATCGTCAGCAGAAACCAGTTCATTGTTTTCCGTCGGGGAGCGTCGTATCTTGCTGGTCCTGACACCGACGCGCGCCTTCTAAGCCAGGTTCCTCTTCCGTTCGGCCTTGGCTTGGCGTTGCAACGCCCAGCAAAAAAGTCTGAATTCCCGAAATCGCCGCTTCGATTTGACGCCCCGTTTGCGCCTCCCGGATCGAAGCCTCTTTGTTCTCCTTTTTCGCCTGCTTGATATCGAAAACATGAATGGTCACTTCGCCGGCAAACACCTCCTGCAAAACACGCATCGTTTCTCCCCTTCTGTGGATCACACGCCCCGGATTCCCGTACGGATCGCTGCTGTCTTCATTGGCGCCGAAATCATCGACCAGAAAAAGGCGGCCCCGTCTTCCGGAAAGCAGTTTGTCGCGGATCAGTATCCAGAAACGTGCATCCGCCTTGTGAAAACCGAGATCGGCCGAATTGGCAATGAGGACTGGGCCGCCGCCTTCCTCTCCTTCATCCAGCAACGCTCTGGATCTGATGTGCCATGCATCGAGGCGCTCCTTGATCAACTGCGTCGCTTCCGCATAATGGTCCGTTGCAATAACAATTCTCACCGCGGGCTCCCGGCTCAATTGCACGAGAAGCCGTCGCCACCGGAGGTCAATACGGCACTGATCAAAGTATTGATCCAGAAGGCATGAGACGCTTTTTTGTATGGTTTGCCGCGGTGCGGGGTCATGCGGGAATTGGAAGCCGAGACCTGCAATCCGGTCTGCAAGGACCGCGTGATAGCCCCGAGATGTCGTGCTGCCCTCCATCCACGTCGGATAAACAATTTCTTCCCAGAATTGATGCAAAGAGATCCCCAGATCGGCCAATCCGCAGGTCCGCAGGACCTTTTCCATATTTCCGGGCCGCCCGAACGCCACCGCCGTCAGGCTCAGGGTTCCGGAAAAATCAAAGACGATGAGCGTCTTGCTTTCCATCAGGTGGACCCCGCCCGGAAAGCGGCCATCTTGCCCAATGCCTCACGGACGATCCGGGAAAGCTCGCGAGCGGCTTGAAAGGGATCTCGGGCGGCACAGACGGCGGAGACGACGGCGATGCAATCCGCACCGGCCATGACGGCAGCCTCGGCGTTTGCGGCGTTCAGGCCGCCGATACCTACGAGTGGCTGCCGCGAAAAGGCCTTGATCCTGGACAGGCCTTCGAGGCCCCATACGCCTTTCGTATCGATTTTGGTTGGTGTTGCAAAGACCGGGCTGACTCCCAGATAATCCACATCCAGATCCCGGGCTTGGACAACATCCTCCCATGTCTCCACAGACAACCCGATCAAGGCCGATGGTCCCATGAGACGTCGCGCCGTTTCATAGCGCATGTCCTCCTGACCGATGTGAACACCGGCAGCCCCGACCGCCAGAGCGACATCGATGCGATCGTTGATGATCAGGGGAACTCCGACAGCAGCAAGCATACGTTGAATGCGGCTCGCGAGATCAACGAAAGCACGGGATGACAATTCTTTTTCCCGCAACTGAACATAACGAGCCCCTCCTTTGACCGCCTGCGCCACCACCCATTCGACGCCCCGGGTTCCGCAGAGCTCACAATCCGTTACCAGATAAAGGCCTTCCATCAGGCCACCTCCAGCCTGATCCTTTCCAAGTCCTTTGCGGTCAGATTGTAGAGAGCATCCAGAAATCGAACCTGGAAACTTCCGGGCCCCTTACAATCCTGCCCTGCAATCTCTCCGGCAACACCCATAACAGACATGGCACAGGCCGCAGCCAAGGAGGGATCCTCTTCCACAGCGGCGAAAGCACCACACAAGGCCGACGCCGTGCACCCGAGGCCGGTGACTTTCGGCATGAGAGAATGACCGTTCAGGACTCGAAGGATCCCCCCGGCGTGGACGATAAAGTCGACTTCTCCGCTGATGCAGATCACCGTCCCCAGATCACGGCACAACCGTTCTGCCGTCTCCAGGGCATGGTACGACGAGGCGAGACTGTCGACACCGCGGGTCTGAACGTCTTCTTTTGCCAGTGCTATGATTTCCGATGCGTTCCCCCGGATGATGGTGGGAGGCGCTACGTGGATCAGGTTCAGGGCAGTGCTTTTCCGGTAAGGCGTCGCACCGGCGCCAACCGGATCGAATACCACCGGAACCCCCCTGCCGCGTGCCGTCGCCATGGCCTGCGCCATGGAATTGACCCATTCCCTGCTGAGGGTGCCTATATTGATGACCAAGGCGGCCGCCATCTTCACCATATCGGCGACTTCTTCGGATGCGTGCGCCATAACCGGGGACGCTCCCAGGGAAAGAAGGGCGTTGGCCGTGTTGTTCATCACCACATAATTGGTAATGTTGTGGATCAGGGGCTGAACTGACCGGATCTTTTCGAGACTGCGCCAGGCACAGCCTGCATAGACTTTCATGGTGCCCTCATGGACGGATGACAATGGTTTCGATCGATCTTTGTCTGGCAAGGCCGAAGCGGCACAGCTTGCCGGCGGCAATGCCCAGCAATACGCCGATGGTGTTGGCAATCATATCCGCCAGGGAAAAGCTCCTGCCTGGCACATGGATCTGTAAGCATTCCAGCAACATACCAAGGGATACCAGCAGGAGCGACAAAAGGATCATCCGGATCAGGCTCTGGATGACCAAAGCGGGCAGGAGCGCGAGCCATAGATAGGCCAGAAAATGACCCAGCTTATCCGCATTCCAGAAAGAAAGCGGGAAGTCCGCACCAGGCCGGAGCGACAGAAAAACAACTCCCGCGACAGACAGACCCCAGAGGACATAAATTAGCAACGTCTTCCCTATTCGGGCTCTCTGAAACAAATCCATGATAATGCCTTTCATTCAAGATCATAGGATCGCGAAATGGAACACGGGTTACTTTTATGGCACGGATAAACGATTTGTCAATACGAAAGGCTTTGTGTTATAGCTCCACCGTCCCGGGGGCAGCCGACCTTGGTGTCAGGAATACGGCCGAGAGGGTCCAAACGGACCCTCCCATGTTCGCGTTATCGATATCCCAGGCGGGGCACCCCTTCCGGAATAATACAGATTTAGAAAGGAATATCATGTCCGGTCCGATCACTGAAGACGATTTTGCTGAATTGCAGTCCCTGATGATCTCGGAGTCCATCCAATTGGAGGCCATTGTCAATCTCCTAGAGAAAAAAGGGTTGATCACCAAACAAGAGCTGGAAGAGGAAATCGGCAGGATGCAGCACTCTCTCGATTCTCTGCTGTAGCCGGAAATCTCCGGCCAGTTAAGCTTAAAAACAGGAAAGGCGGGCCAAGCCCGCCTTTCGTTCTTTTTATCCGGTCGGCTCCGGATTATTTTGCACCCTTATGCTTGGGCGGCCGATAACTAACAGCAATCAGGAAACCCAAGGCTAATACACCCGCCGCTACTTCCAGGGCAATCGGCTTGATCGCCGGCATGCTGAAGACCAGCGGCCCGAAGACACCGGCACAACCCCAAGCTGTCAGCATGATCCCGTAAACCTTGCCGATGTAGCCGGGACCGAAGGAATCGGCAGCGAAGGCAGGCATAGTCGCAAAGCCGCCGCCGTAGCAGGCCAGGAGATAACAGGCAATGACCGTAAAGAAAAACACGCTGGCCACCTGGGGCAAGTAGATATACAGCAGCGCCTGTGTGACAAACATGGCGATGAACACGTTCTTGCGACCGATGAAATCCGACATGGAGGCCCAGAAGAGGCGGCCCAAACCGTTAAAAATAGACGCATAGGCGAGGATGGAACCGCCGGCCACCGCCAGCACCTTCGGGTCCGTGATCCCCTCGGCTTTGCTGATTACATCCTGAGCCAAGGGCGACAGTTGTGAAATCAATCCAAGCCCCGCCGAAACATTCAGGAACAGCATCGACCAGAGCATCCACCACTGGGGCGTTTTCACGGCCTCGCCGAAAGTGAAGGAATCAGCGGCGGATACCGTGGAGGCCGAAGGCTTGAAGCCAGCCGGAAGCCAGCCCGCTGGTGGGTTCTTGTAGACCTGACCGGCTGCGGTCACCAGCACCAGGAAGATAAGCCCCCAGATGTAAAACGTATTCGCCACACCCATTGTATTGACCATGCCGGGGGCGATTTTCCCCATGAAGAATGCGCCGGCACCGAACCCCATGACGGCCAGGCCCGTTACCAGACCACGCTTGTCGGGGAACCAGCGGATCAACGTCGCAATGGGCGTCACATAACCGAAGCCGTTCCCCAGACCGCCAATCACGCCGTACCCGATATAGAGCAACCAGAGACTTCCGATCTGGTCGGCCAGACCGCCCAAAAGCGTTCCCACGCCAAAGAGGATACCCCCGACCGTGGCGACGAACCGCGGCCCTTTCTTGTCGACAAGGGTCCCGCCGAAAGCGGCGGATACACCGATCACCGCCATCATGATCATCATTGTTGCCTGGACCGACGGTTCACCCCATCCGTGTGAATCCATCAGGGGTTTCTTGAAAACAGACCAGGCGTACACCGTCCCCAGACACAACTGCATGACGATCGCCGCCGCGGCGATCCACCATCGTTTTCCTTCCAAATTCTCGTTGCTCATGCTTGTTCCCCTCCCCATTTCATTTTGAAATTCAACCTCCAAAACCCGTCACGCCCTTGTGCCTCGTCGTGACCGTTTATGCAACTTTCGAAGCTGCATCCGTTTGGGATGCACGCCCGTCATCGCCGGGGCCGGGAACCCCCCTTCACGCCAATCCGGCTTCTCTTGCTGCTCGCACGATAGATGATAAAAAACGTTCGTTGTCAAGAAATATTTCATGCGGGGAAGACATCGCAAGGCCTCCTAACAGTCCCGCCGCTTCGTTTTCAGAATCGTTTCCTCCGCTTAGTGATGAAGACATAAAGGCCCAGGATGATCAGGATCACCGGCAGAAAATACGTGCCGATTTCATGCAGATTCAGTCCCCAGTTCTTGATCAGGAGGAAGACAATGCCGACCACCAGAATCAGCCAGCCGCCGATATCCTTAACCTTCTGCATCAGCATGGCAAGGGCGATGACCAGCAACAGAATGGGCCAGCTCTTGTCGAATCCATAGAGATCCATGTTATTGAGCGTAATGAGACAACCCAGGGTGATAAGGATCAGCCCCCCGGTAACAATATCCATCTTTTCCCGCATCTTCATATGAGGACCTCGCTGTCGTTAATGACCGGCCTTATTCCTTGTCCGCCTTGTCCATCATTTTCAGGAAAGGCTTGAAAAGATCGATGGGGATGGGGAAAATTGTTGTCGAATTGTTCTCCGCAGCGACCTGAACCAGAGTCTGCAGGTAGCGCAACTGCAGCGATATGGGCTCGGTGGCGATGACCGCCGCCGCATCGGTCAGCTTCCGGGCGGCCTGGAACTCTCCTTCGGCGTTGATGACTTTCGCTCTCCGCTCTCTTTCCGCTTCGGCCTGCTTGGCCATTGCCCGTTTCATCTCCTCCGGCAGATCGATATGCTTGACTTCCACAAGGCTGACTTTGATCCCCCAGGGATCGGTGCTCCTGTCCAGCGACTCCTGGAGATTCTGGTTGATCTTCTCCCGCTCCGCCAGGATCTCGTCCAGTTCCAGTTGCCCGCAGATGCTCCGGAGCGTTGTCTGTGCCAGCTGGGACGTTGCGTACAGGTAGTTCTCAACTTCCACAACCGCGGCACTGGCGTTGATAACACGGATGTAGACAACGGCATTGACCTTGATGGACACGTTGTCCCGGGTGATGACATCCTGGGATGGGACGTCCATGGTAATGGTTCTCATATCCACCTTGACCATCTTATCGATCAGGGGGATCAGAATAATGATGCCAGGACCTTTTGTATCGATGAGTCTTCCCAGTCGGAAAATGACCGCCCTCTCATACTCATTGAGAATACGGATTGCGGACGCAAGAAACATTACAACAAGCACGATAATGACGATCATGGTGTAGTCAAACATAACGGCCTCCTTCAGTTGATCTCTTCCACGTTTAGGGTCAACCCTTCCACACTTTTTACCCGAATGCGGCTTCCCTTCCCGATCGTTTTTTCACTGGTGGCATTCCAGTACTCGCCTTTGATCAGGACTTTTCCCTGAGCGGTAATTTCCGACACCGCGATTCCCTCGGCGCCTTTCATCCCCTCCTGGCCCGTGTGTTTCTTCCCCATTTGGGCTTTCACGGCAAGGCTGATCACGGCGATAAAAAAAAGGGACAGAATTGTCACTGTCGGAACCAGGACCTGCAAGGAAACACGCAGGGCCGGTTCCGGCGAATCGAACAGGAGCAGGGACCCCATAATCAGTGAAAAAATGCCTCCGACGGTGAGCAGCCCGTGGCTGATCACCTTGATTTCCGCAATGAACAGGACAATCGCAAACAAAATCAAAAGCACTCCCGCATAATTAACCGGCAGGGTTTGCAGGGCAAAGAACGCCAGAATGAGGGAAATCCCCCCGATCACACCGGGAAGAATGGCGCCCGGATTGGCAAACTCGAAATACAGTCCGGCCAGACCGGCGAGCAACAGGATATAGGCGATATTGGGATTGCTGATCACGGACAGGATTCGCAGTCGCATCCCCATTTCCTTCTCCACAATTTGTGCGTTTGCGGTTTTCAATACCCTTTCCCCACCGGGCAAGGTGACACGCCGGTTTTCCATCTGCGTAAGCAGTCCCTGCAGATCAACGGCAACGATATCGATCACGCCGAGCTTAAGGGCTTCTTCGGCCGTGATGGATTCGCTCTTCAGAACCGACTGGGCAGCCCATTCCTCGTTTCGTCCCCGTTTCTGGGCAATGCCCTTCACATAGGCCACCGCATCGTTTTCAATCTTCTCCGCCATCGTTTTATCCATCTGGCCGCCGACACCGATCCCGACAGGATGTGCCGCACCGATATTCGTGCCGGGGGTCATGGCGGCCACATGGGCTGCCAGGGTAATGATGACGCCGGCCGAGGCCGCTCTTGCACCCGCAGGATGAACATAAACCACAACCGGAAGGGGCGCATTCAAGATTCCCTTGGCAATTTCACGCATACTCGTATCGAGGCCTCCCGGCGTATCCAGGCGGATGATCAATCCATCGGAGGCGTTTTTCCCCGCCTCCTGAATACGCTCCAGGATGAATTCCGCAATGGGCGGTGTAATGGCGGCATCAACCGTTATGACCTCAAAAACGGGACCTTTTTCCGCACTCACCGTCGTTCCTCCGGCAACAAGGATCGAAAGGAGCAAGAAGAGGCAGATCACCATTGCTCGTCCATTTTGCTTTTTGGCCTTCATTCCTCATACTCCCTTTCCCCCCTCAAGGATGCTGGGGGGTTTCCGTTTTCAAGCCTTTTCATCACTTTCTGCATATCTTCCCAAACCTGCTTCTTGGCGGCGGGGTTACGCAGCAGATAAGCCGGATGATAAGTCGGCATCACCGCAACCCCTTGATAATCATGAAACCTTCCCCTCAGAATGGCGATGGGCGCATCAGTTTTTAGAAGTGTTTGCGCAGCGATCATTCCCAAGGCACAGACCACCCTCGGCCGGATCGCTTTCAACTGCTTGATCAGAAAAGGTTCGCAAACCGTGATTTCATCAGGCAGGGGATTTCGGTTTCCCGGAGGCCGACATTTCAAAATGTTGCAGATATAAACACTTTCACGGGTAAAACCCATGGCTTCAATGATTTTCGTCAGCAACTGTCCCGCACGGCCGACGAAGGGCAGGCCCCGGCGGTCTTCATCCGCCCCCGGTGCTTCACCGACAAAAACGAGATCGGCCAGGGGATTCCCGTCGCCGAAGACCAGATGACGCCTTCCGGCGTGGAGGGGACAACGCCGGCAATCACCCAGTTCCTCGCGGATTTCCTCCAGAGTCGGTGTGTGGGATACGGGGACCGGCTTATCGGGGGAAGGATTGTCGGAATCCGAGATCGCCGATGAGGCGGCAAGGTAGGTCAGGGAACGTCCCCGTTCACGGTCCAGGGTAATGACCTCATGAAGAGAATCGATCATTCCCAGAATTTCCTTGGCAAAATCCTGCCTGGTGGCCATGAACACTCCGCCGCTTAGTGGGGTTTCTCCGCCCTCAGGGCGAGAACCCGATCCAGGATCCGGTCAGCCGCTTCTGCTTTTTCCATAAGGGGAAGAGATTCCACTCCCCCGTTGCGGTCGAGGATCTTGATGATGTTGGTGTCCGTCTGGAACCCTGCCCCTTCCTGGGTCAGGTCATTCGCGATGATCATGTCCATGTTCTTGGTCAGAAGCTTTTGTCTGGCATTTTCAAGAAGATTCTCCGACTCCATGGCAAAGCCGACCAGGATGCGGTTACCCTTGCGCTCACCGATTTCAGCAATAATATCGGGATTGCGAACCAGTTCAACCGTCAGAGGGCCTTCTTTCTTCTTGATCTTGCTGGAGGATACGGAAGCAGGCCGATAATCCGCGACGGCCGCCGCCTTGATGATCACCGTCGCCTCTTCAAAACAATCCATCACAGCGCCCCGCATTTCCATTGCGGTGGAAACCGGAATGAAGCGCACCGCCGGCGGTGGCTTCAACGTGGAGGGTCCGCTGACCAGTGTCACATAAGCCCCCCGACGAGCGGCCATGGAGGCCAGAGCATAGCCCATTTTGCCGGAAGAGTGATTGGTAATAAAGCGTACCGGATCAAAGGCCTCCCGGGTCGGCCCGGCGGTAACAAGCAGCCGCTCCGCGGCAAGGTCTTTGACCGTCAGAGCTGTCTCCATCGCCTCGATGATTTCGGACAACTCCGCCAAGCGTCCCGGACCGGTCACCTTGCAGGCGAGCTCTCCATACCCCGGCTCCACGAAGCGGTACCCCAGCGTTGAAAGTCTGGCAATGTTTTCCTGCACAATCGGGTTGGCATACATGTTCATGTTCATGGCCGGACAAAAGAGCACGGGGGCTTTTGTCGCCATGAGCACAGTGGTCAGGAGATCATCGGCGATGCCGGATGCGATCTTCCCGATGACATTCGCCGTCGCCGGAGCGATCACGGCAAGATCGGCGAATTCTGCCAGAGAAATATGTGCGATATCGTAGTCCTTGATCAGGGAAAACATGTCCGTAAAGACGGGGTTGCGCGAAAGGGTCTGGACAGTCATGGGTGTCATGAACTCGCAGGCGTGCTCCGTCATGATGACCTTTACATTGGCCTCTCTGCGTACGCATTCGCGGATGAGCTCTCCCGTCTTGTATGCCGCTATCCCGCCGGTCATGCCGAGAAGAATATTTTTGCCCTTGAGCATCTTGGATTTACTCCGGAGGTTTGATGTATGGGATCGGAATATAACAACAATAGAAGGCAACTTCAAGATGAATTGTCGGCATGGTCTCGCGCCTCCGTTTTTTCTTGCAAAAACATCGGGAAATCCCTATATGCTGACGACGGTGTTGTCGCCATATCGTTCGCCAGACACCGTCCATCATCAAACCAATCATCGAGGTCTCACAGATGCCCAAGTTCAATGCGCTCTTCGACAGAAAGAAATCCCGCCTGAATCCTCTTCCGTCGGTACTGATTGCCGCCGTCATCGTTTTCATCATCGCCGCCACTGTTTTTTTATTGCCTTCCTTTGAAAGAGGAAAGCCCTCCGTTACCATCACGCCTGATATAAAGGCGATCGGAAGGAATCAGACCTTTACCGTGACGTTCCATGATCAAAGAAGCGGTTTGAAAAATACGACGATTTCCCTGACCCAGAAAGGCAAAACCCATGTCCTTTCTTCCACGGTGCATGAGAAAAAGGGAACCCGCTCTCAGAGTGTGCCCGTCACCATTGATGCGGCCTCGTTGAAGCTGGTGGACGGCCCCGCCACGCTCGATATTTCCGCTGTGGATCACGCGATCTGGGGAAACCAGACTTCCCTGGTCAGAGCCGTCGATATCGATGTCACTCCGGCGCAAATATATGTCCTCACCACGATGAATTACATCAACCCCGGAGGGACCTGCGTCGTTCTGTTCCGCACATCAAAACCGATCATTGAAAGCGGCGTCTTCGTCAATGAAACCTTCTTCAAAGCCTATCCGATCACGGCATCGGGGAAACCCTTTTACGTCGCTACTTTCGCCGCACCCCTGGACGCCGGCAGCAATACTCCGAGAATACGTGCTTTCGTCAAAGACCCGGGGGGAAATGAAACAGCGGCGGCCATCCCATTCGCCATGAGGAAGAAGACCTTTCGCAGCGACAAAGTCAGCCTGAGCAACCAGTTTCTCGAGCGAAAAATGCCCGAGTTCCAGACTATGTATCCCGAACTCCGTAACAAATCTCTGGAAGAAACCTTTGCTTACGTCAACAAGATCATGCGGGAAGAAAACAATCAAGCCATTCAAGAGATCAGCCGCAACTCACGCCCACAGGCTCTCTGGGAAGGCGCTTTTCTCCGTATGAGCAACGCCGCTCCGATGGCGCTGTTCGGAGACCGGAGGCAGTGGCTCTTCGACGGCAAACAGATCGGTGAGAGCATTCACGAAGGCATTGACCTGGCTTCCGTGGCAAGGGCACCCATCGAGGCCGCCAACAACGGCGTCGTGCTTTTTGCAGGCCCTCTCGGCATATACGGAAGCACGGTGATTATCGACCATGGCATGGGGTTGAGTTCGCTTTATGCCCACCTGAGCTCCGTACAGGTACAGGAAGGCCAGGCATTAAAAAAAGGAGATGTGATCGGGAATTCGGGCATGACAGGATTGGCCGGCGGCGATCACCTTCATTTCAGCATCATGGTGGGAGGGGAATTCGTCAACCCTGTCGAGTGGTGGGATCCGCATTGGATCGAGAACAACGTCAAGAAGAAACTGGAGCTTGCTTTTTAATCAGGTTTATATTTTACCGATATCCCGGTGATAGACGCCGGCAGGGTAGTTGCGGTCGCACAGATATGCCGCCAACCGGTTTGCCATGGCCACGGAGCGATGGCGGCCGCCGGTGCATCCGAGGGCGATGTTAAGGCGCGATTTCCCTTCCCGTTCATAGAGGGGCAGCAGGAAATCCACCAGTTCCTTCAGCTTTTCCATGAAGCGAACACTTTCCCCGAAAGAGAAGACATAATCACGCACCGTCGCATCGTTCCCGTCGAGAGGTTTCAGATCTTCCACGAAATAGGGATTGGGCAGAAACCGGACATCCAGAACCATGTCCGCGTCCACCGGGATCCCATAGCGGTAGCCGAACGAGGTCACGTAAACGAGAAGGCGCCTCAGGACACCACCTGCCGCGTAGGCCCGCTGCACAACATCTTTCAGCTGATGGACGTTCAAGGCTGATGTGTCGATGACCCAGTCTGCCATGTTCTTCAGGGGGGCAAGCTTTTCCCTTTCCCGCCGGATTCCCTCCGTCACGGTTCCCTCTGGCGCCAGCGGATGGATGCGCCTTGTCTCGCTGAAGCGGCGGACCAGCACTTCATCCGTCGAATCCAGGAACAGAATCTCAACGGTGTATCCCTGCTGCTTCAGCTTATTGAAAATCCGCTCGTATTTCTCAAGGAAACTCTTTTCCCGCAGATCCATCACCAGGGCAACCTGCGTAATACTAAGCTCAGGGGCGGACTGAACGCTCAGAAAACGGGGAAGAAGCACGACAGGAAGGTTGTCCACACAGTAAAAACCGATGTCCTCGAGGGCGCGTATGACCGTGCTCTTGCCCGACCCCGAAAGTCCCGTGATGATGACGATGCGCAAACTTTTCATGAACCCTCCCGGTGCACAGTCATCTTTTGCACCCATTGCTCAATAAGCAAAATCGCATCCGCACCGTTGCCAAAGGAAGGGAAACGTTCGTAGGGCAGGGATATACCGAGAATGCGGTGCCGCCCCCCCCTTTCTTTCCCCTCGGCTTCTTCCGCTAATTCACACCATGCATCAAGGGACGATTCCCGACTTGTCCGAGAGATGTCCGGATGCAGGCGGCTTTCCATGATTCCTTCACGCCGCAGGGCAACGAGATTGCTCCCCGATCCGTAGCCGCGGGCCCAGAGACGGTCCCCCCGCTTCGTGACTTCGATGCAGTCATCAGCAATCCATGTGTGGCCCCGTCCTGCCAGATTCAGGCCACAGGTGGTTTTGCCCGTCCCGGGCTTCCCGGCGATCAGCAAACCCAGGCCATTGAGATTGATCAGCACGCCATGGACAACCACCGTTTGCCGTACTTTTTCACGGATCAGGCCGATTATACGGCTTATCAGGTAAGGCTCGTCAAAGGATGAAACGAATAGAAAAATCCGCCTGGTCTTGCAGAATCGTTGTATTTCCCGGGACGGCTCACGGTCTTCGGCAAAGGCAAGGCAGGCAATACCAGCCGCCCCAATCCGGCGCAGAAAAATTCGCCGCGCAAAGCGTCGACGCAGCCGCTTCTCCGCTTGACCGGATAAGACCGCCACACCGCCCGGTGGGATATTGAAGGGGAATTCCCTACCGGAAACGGAGAAACAAAGGGAACCCGACGGGTCAGAAGAACGCGCTCCAATCGAAGGAAAGACTTTGCGCAAACCCAGCCTTTCAGGAGAACACATGATAAGATCTTTGAGCGACTTTCTCCCGGCGTGGCTCCTGGATACCCTCCTCCTAACAGGAATCATCCTTTTCGGAAATGATCCGGTACAGCTCATCCGCCGTTCCTGCCTTCATCAGATTATTTCTGAACTGGACGTCTTTGAGCATCCGCGAGAGTTTTGCCAGAGTTTTCAGGTGCTGCCCTGTCGAATGTTCTGGGGCGACAAGCAGAAAAAAAAGATTCACCGGCTTGCCATCCATGGCGTCAAAAGGAATTCCCGCATCACTCTTCCCGAAGGCGATATACATTTCTTCCAGATCAGCCATCTTCCCATGGGGAATCGCGATCCCTTCTCCGATACCGGTGGTTCCCAGTTTTTCCCTTTCAAGGAGACACGTGACCATGGCGGCATGATCGTATTGGACGTTCCCGGAGGCAAACAGTGAAGCGAGTTCGGAAAGCACGTCTGCCTTGCCGCCGGAATGCAGAGCCATCGCGATGAACTCTTTTTTGAGCATATCGACTATTTTCATTTTCCGTTTCCCGCCGTTTATCCGTTCGTCTCGAGCACGGCCAAAGAACCGTCTTCCCGGCGATACATGACATGGACTCTCTCCGTACCGGTATCCCGATAAACGACGAAAAGATTCCCCGTTTCTTCGAGGGCAAGAACCGCATCCTCGGGAGACATCGGCTTGAGCAGCATTTTTTTCGTCTCAACGACACGGGAGCCTGAAGCTTCTTCCGCCTCTTCGATCAGGGGCTCCCCTCCCAAGGTTCCCGTTTCCTTGCCGCCCGGCTTATGCGCCCTGATCTTTTCTTTTTGTTTCTTCAACTGACGCTCCAGTTTATCGATGGCCTGATCAATGGCCAAATGCATATCATTCGCTTCTTCGCTGCTGTTGATGTTTAATCCGTTGGCCATAAGGCTGATGTCGGCTTTATTTCTGAATTTTTCCACCTGGAGAACGACACGGGCCTCGGCGGGGGTGTCGATGTATTTGTCGAGCTTCTTCATCTTGTCATCCACATATTCCTTCTGCCAGGATTCATCTTCCCCGTTTCGCAAGGTCACAGTAATTTTCATGATCATATCCTCCTTCGCTGTTCAATTCCTCTGTACTTTCCGGATGTTCCCAATTGCATCTGCGTGTTTTGCTCACTGGGAATCCGGCCATATAGTGCTGTTACGCCGCAAAGTCAATGGTTTTATGTCGGGAAAACAACCTTCTTCCGCCGCGATGAGGGCAGGATGCCGAGCATTTCCCGATACTTCGCCACGGTCCTTCTGGCAATGTTGATCCCGTCCCTTTGTAATATCCTGACGATATCCTGATCACTGAGCGGTTTTTGTCCTTCCTCTTCGCTGATGATTTTCCTGATCTTTTCTTTCACGCTTTTCGACGCGATGTCTTCGCCGTTTGCGGTTTGAATGCTGCTACTGAAGAAATACTTGAGTTCGAATATTCCCCTCGGCGTCAGCATATACTTGTTGGTCGAAACACGGCTGATCGTGGATTCGTGCATTTCCACGTCATCGGCGACCTGCTTGAGAACAAGGGGCCTGAGGTGGTTGATGCCCCGGTCGAAAAAATCCCGCTGGTACTGGACGATACTCTGGGCGACCTTCTCGATGGTTTTTTGCCGCTGCTCGATGCTCTTGATCAGCCAGGTCGCCGACTGAACCCGCTCCCGAACATACTGCTTTCCTTCCGCTACCCGCGGCCCCTTCTTCAGACCGCCCATAACTTCCTTGTAGAGGTTGTTGATCCGCAGGCGCGGCAAGCCGTCTTCATTCAAGACCACTTTGTAGTCATTTCCCTGCTTGACGATATACACATCCGGGACGATCGGTTGCGCACGCTCCTGATTGAAGACGCTCCCGGGCTTGGGATCCATGCTTATGATCAGGGCTACCAGCCGCAACACTTCCGGCATGGGAATCTTAAGCTTACGCACGATGTTGACGTAGTTCTTCTTCTCCAGATCCTTGAGGTGATCATGAATAATGGCTTCCAGATCCTGGTTTGACGGATCAACGATCCTTGCCTGAATCAGGAGGCACTCCTGAAGATTGCGGGCGGCGATGCCGGGAGGGTCGAATTCCTGAATCTTTCTGAGAACGTCTTCGATAAAGGGCACATCCAATGACAACAATTCGGCAAGCTCTTCCAGCGTAACAGCCAGATATCCGTTCGGATCTAGATTCCCGATGATCTGCTCTCCCGCCCTGACTTCATCGCCCGACAGACGGGATAATTTAAGCTGCCAATTCAGGTGGTCTGCAAGTGAAGGTACGGAAGTGAGTACGTTGTCCCACGACGGATTCTCGCTCTCCCGGTGATCATAGTTGGCGCCGACAGGTCCATAATCCTCCAGATAACTGTTCCAGTCGAATTCCTCCTTGCCGTCCCCCTCGCCGGTCAGTTCCCCTGGCCTTTCCGCGGCCTGGACCGTCAGTTCGGGATCGGTCCCCTCCGGGGGTTCCCTTTCTTCGCGGCCTTCCAAAACCTCGGGTTCCTCGTATTCTCCGGCTTCGCCGTCGGTGCTTGCCTCTTCATCCAGAAAGGGGTTCTCTTCCATTTCCTGGCGAATCGTATCCACCAGCTCCAGACGGGACAATTGCAGCAGTTTGATTGCCTGCTGCAATTGGGGCGTCATGATCAATTGCTGGGTCAGTTTTAAATTCTGTCTCAGTTCCAAAGCCATTATGTTTTGCCTGCCATACTATTCCTGTTGTTGCTTTTCTGCTTGCGGCCCGCCGTCATCACCGTCTTTCCCGCCTCGGTCGACGCTTTGTCGCCTTTTACTTCGAAATCGAAGTTTTCACCGAAATAGATTTTTCGGGCGATTTCACACTGCGCGATCTGCCGGGGATCTCCCTCGACAAGAACGGCCCCTTCATTGATGATGTAAGCCCGGTCACAAACAGCCAGGGTTTCCCTAACGTTATGATCGGAAATGATCACCCCGATACCCTTGGCCCGCAACTTGAGGATAATCGCCTGGATGTCCGCCACGGCCAGGGGATCGATGCCTGCGAAAGGCTCATCAAGAAGAATATACCGGGGAGCGGTCACCAGGGCCCGGGTAATCTCAACTCGCCGTCTTTCCCCTCCGGAAAGCGAATAGGCATAATGGTCGGTCAACCCCTTCAAGTCCAGCTCCTGGAGAAGCCCATCAAGACGTGTCT
>CAYPKE010000022.1:1587-24082 GCA_964411235.1 uncultured Syntrophales bacterium | reverse complement strand
GCGAACAATGCCGTTTTGCCCTTCAAGCGCAAAGTGAACTACGACAACAACGTGTATGTGACCTTTACGGATCCGCCCTTTGCACAGATAGGCCTGACGGAGGAACAGGCGCACCGGGAACAGGCGGGAAAAATAAAGGTATACCGGATCGATTATGAGAATATGCGTCGCGCCATCGTCGACGGCACCGAAGCGGGAATCGCAAAGTTTATCTGTGATCACAAGGGCCTTCTGCTGGGCGTGCATATCCTCGGTGAAGGGGCACCCGACGTAATTCATGAGGCGCAGATCATCAGGGCCGTGGGAAAGCCGCTCCACCGCTTTCATGGTGTAATCCACGCCTATCCCACCTATGCCCAGGCACTGGTCGGCCGCGCCAGCCAGTTGGCCTTTCTCGGCCGAATGGCCGGCAATAGCGCTGTCAAAGCGGCCCTCACGCTTCTTCCCGGCTGTTCAAACCGCCTGGCACTCGCGCGGGATCGCCTGGCCGAGACGGAGCCGGTGCGGCATGAAGATGGACGCGATAAATCGGAGGCCCTTTTCCCGGCGGAACCTTTTATGGCCGGCCGGGGCTGCATTATACGGCTGCCACGGGAACTGACGGATTATGATGAGCATTCCCTTCTGTCGGCCTGCCGTTTCGCCTGCGGCGAAATTGATCCGTCGGAACTCGTTTTGGATTTCACGCTCGTCCGACAGCTCGATCCGCTCGGAGTGTTCATGCTGATCAAACTGGCCGCGACATCGCAGCGGACGGGAAGAAAACTGAAAGCCTTCGGCCTGGGGCCGGACCTGCGGGATGTTTTCCGGATCACCGAACTTGAACAGGTCGTCGCGCTTTATGAGAGCGGAGATGACGCGCTTTCCGGCCGGACAGGCCCAGCGAAGAAGGCGGATCGGGAAGCTGCTGAAGAAAGCCCTCTTTCAGACAAGATTTCCTGGGCCAAGCCGATTTCGGCGCTTAAGATATCGTCGAAGCCGAAGCAGGCCAGGGGGCTCAATGTCGCAGGCCTTCGTCCTGTCGGACCGGTTAACGGCTTCGGTCAACTGTGGCAAAAGATCTATCGGCTGCACATCGATGACCCGGAGATATCGCCAGAACAGGCGATCCTCGCCCTGAAACAGGGGTTTCCCGTTTTCCAGCCTCATTTTAATCGATTTTACCCGCCACCCTCCGGTCTGAAGCCAGGCGAGACGGTGCTATTCGACTCGATGACCCCAGGGGGACCGGTTTCCAGCGGGGTCCTCGTTCTTTTTGCGGATGCCCGTTCTTTTACCTTCATGACCCCCCAGGGTCACCCGGAATCCGGAATGATCCATTTCGGCGCTTACCGGGCAAAAGAAAAAACGATCGTGCAGATCGTCGGCCTGGCCAGGGCCAATGATCCCGTCTACGAGGCGGCCTTCCGCCTGATCGGATCGAAAATGCAGGTCCGTATATGGGTCCACATGCTCGCCTCCCTGGCGGCGGATCTGGGCGTCCCGGCGTCGATCACGACCGAGGCGCTCTGTGTCGACCAGCGCATGAAGTGGCGGCAGGGTTTCAATCTCCTGTACAACGCCCAGATCAGGACGCTTCTGCTGGAGCCCCTGTGGTTGTTGCGGGCCCCGTTCAGAGGTCTCCGTGAAAAATCATAACGGAAAATACAACGCCGTGGTTGTCGGCTCCGGGCCAAACGGTCTGGCAGCCGCCATCACCATCGCAAAGGCGGGGAATTCCGTGCTGCTCCTGGAAGCGGCGGACACGGTGGGTGGCGGAACCCGGACCAAGGAATTGACCCTTCCCGGTTTTCTGCATGATGTCTGTGCGGCCGTGCACCCGCTGGCCCTGGCGTCCCCCTTCTTTCGGGCGCATGATCTTGCGGTACACGGTCTGGCTTGGATTCATCCGCCTATACCGCTGGTCCACATGGTCGACGAAGGAAATGCCGTGGTTCTTCACCGCGCCATCGAGAAAACCGCTGCCGGGCTGGGGCGTGACCTGGAAGCCTATTGCCGGCTCATGACACCCCTGGTGGAGGACTGGCGGCCCCTGACGGCGGGGCTTTTGCGGCCCCTCGGTATTCCCAGGCACCCGTTGAAGCTGCTGCGTTTCGGAACCATGGCCGTCCAATCTGCGGCAGAGTTCTGCCGGAGGCGGTTCCAGGGTGACAAGGCAAGGGCCTTATTCGCCGGCAACGCGTGCCATGCCATCCGGCCCCTGGAGGCAAAAACCACTGCGGCCTACGGCCTGATGCTTGGGATGCTGGGTCACGCCGTGGGCTGGCCGATCAGCCGGGGCGGCTCGCGCTCCATCAGCGCTGCAATGGCATCCTGTTTCGTTGCCTTGGGCGGGGAGATTAAAACAGGCTTCGCCGTTGATTCCATCGACAACCTTCCGGAAGCGGCGCTGTTTTTTTTCGATGTGATGCCGAAACATCTGGCGAGAATAGAGGGGGAGCGTCTGCCCTCTCGGTATCGGCGGAGACTTGAAACCCGCGCCCATGGGCCGGGAGTATTTAAAATCGACTGGGCATTGGACGCCCCGATACCGTGGACACAGGAAGTCTGCATGCAGGCGGGCATGGTCCATCTCGGGGGCACATTCGAGGAGTGTTCGGCGTCGGAAAGGGCCGTTGCCACAGGCCATGAACCGGAAAACCCTTTCGTTCTCCTTTCCCAGCCGAGTCTCTTCGATCCGACCCGGGCCCCGGCAGGCAAGCACACGGCATGGGCATACTGTCATGTGCCCAACGGTTCCCGGGTTGATATGACCCGGTGCATCGAAGACCGGGTCGAACGGTTTGCCCCCGGCTTCCGCAGCCGCATCCTCGCCCGTCACGTCATGAACACTGCCGACTTGGAGAGCGAAAACAGAAATTACATCGGCGGTGACATTGCCGGCGGCGTACAGGGATTCGGCGATCTGTTCTTCCGCCCCATGGGACGCTGGCGCGCCTACGCCACACCGGCCGGGGGTGTTTACCTGTGCTCGTCATCCATGCCGCCGGGCGGCGGTGTGCACGGCATGTGCGGGTATCTGGCGGCCGAAATGGCGCTGCGCAGGATGAAAAGATAAGGCTTCATTGCCGCACGGGACATATGCCCTGATCCATTTATTGCCATTATCCGGAGGACGCCATGAGTCATCCCGTTATCCGCGTCGTTGATTTATGGAAAACATACGAAGAGGGACGAGAAGGCGTTGCGTACGCGCTGCGCGGGACAGATTTCGAGATCTACAGGGGAGAGGTACTGGCCCTCTTCGGCAAAAGCGGATCCGGCAAGACGACGCTGCTCAACCTGCTGGCCGGTCTTGATCAGCCCAGCCGGGGATCCATCGAAATAGACGGGGGGAATCTTCAGGACCTGGGAGAAAACGGGCGTACGCAACTGCGCAGAACCCGAATCGGTTTCATATTCCAGTTTTTCAACCTGATTCCCACCCTGACGGCATTTGAAAATGTCTTTCTTTCCCTCGAACTGGCCGGAACACCCGACCCGGCCCGGGCGCTCGAAGCGTTCGCCAGGGTGGACCTGAACGGCAAGGAGAAGCGCTACCCAAATGAACTGTCCGGCGGCGAGCAGCAGCGCGTTGCCATAGCCCGGGCAATCGTAAAAAATCCAACCATCATCCTGGCCGATGAACCGACGGGAAATCTCGACACGGCCACCGGTCAAAAGATTCTTGATCTGCTGGTGCATCAGTGCCGCGAATCGCATACGACGCTTTTGATGGTAACCCATACCCCCATGGCCTGCCGTTTTGCAGACCGCGTGCTGCGCATGGTCGACGGCGAGGTGATCGAAGCAAGGAGCTGCGAGGATGCGGACCCTTGATAAACGCTGCTGTTTGAAGAGGTGTCCATGCGGACCCTGATCAAATCCTTTCTGAGATACCTCCTGAGGCGGCGCAGCCTGAGCGTCCTGCAGCTTATGGGAATCGCCTGCGGCGTCGCAGCCGCCATGGGGATGGCACTCTCCGCAATGTCGGCGGTCTCGAGCTTCACACGGGCCATAGAATTCATCCGCGGCGATTCGACGCACGTCATCGAAAGACATGCCGGGAGGATGGAAGAAACGATTTTGCGTGATCTTATGAGGGATCCCGCAGTCAAGTCGTTTTCCCCTGTGATCGATAGTCGTATCCGTCTGGCAGACAACAGTCAAATTCGGATTCTGGGTATCGACCCCTTCCTGGATCTGCAAATCAGGCCCGAGCTGGCAAGGGCTTCCTTTACCGGCGCTCCAGGAGGAAGCCGGCAGGAGAATTTGTCCTTTGTGCTCAACGAAAAGGCGGTTCTGCTGGAAGCGGAAACAGCCAGGCAACTGGGACTTACAGCAGGCGGCAGCCTCCTGAGCGCTTATGGCGAACTGCAAATCATCGGCACCTTCCCCAACCCTTCCGGTGAACCCCTCATCCTGATGGACATCGGCCACGTTCAGAAGCTTCTCGGCATGCCCGGCTTTATAGACCGTGTCGATCTGATCCTCGCCGATGAGAAGGCTTTTCTGGCGCGGTGGGAACAGGGGTTCCACATCAAGTCGAATCGCCAGCGGCAGGATACTTTTCAAGCCATGCTGGGGGCTTTTCGGCTGAATCTCGAGGCGCTGTCGCTTATGGCGCTCTTCGTCGCGGTCTTTCTGATCTACAACACCGCCATGTTCGCGGTGGTGAGCCGCAGACGCGACGCCGGAATTCTCAGGAGCCTGGGCGCCGGTCGCGGGGAGCTGTTTCTGGCCTTCATGTCCGAAATCATGCTGCTGGGAGCAGTCGGTGGCGCCATCGGCAGCGTACTGGGGTATTTCCTTAGTTATGCCCTGATCGGGATCGTCGGGGGTACGATCAGCAATCTTTACTTCTTTCTGCGTCCCGTTCCGTTTTCCTGGTCCGCGTGGATGCCGGTTGCAGGCATGCTTATCGGCTGTGGCGCCAGTCTGCTCGGCAGTCTCGTTCCGCTCATCGAACTGTTGCGCGTGGATCCAGCCAAGACACTCTATGGCCGATCCGTCGACCGCAAGGGCAAAACCTTGGCCAAAAGGGCCGCAGCCGTCGGGATTGCCATCCTGGCGGCAAGCGCAGCGATACTGCTTTACCCCTTTAGCCACATTTATACGGCCTTCGGCGCCGTTTTCGGACTTCTTTTCGGCCTGAGCCTCCTTACCGGCCACATCGTGATCCTTTTCGCGCCACTCACCAGGCGGCTCCTGACGTGCCTGGGCGGTCTGCCCGGAAAGATCGCCGCCGGCAACATTCGGCGCAATCTCGGTCGTACCGCCATAGCGGTCGCCGCATTCATGATCGCCCTGTCAATGTCGATCGGACTGTCCCTGATGATCGGAAGCTTCCGGGCCTCGCTTCTATGGTGGATGGAAGGCCAACTGCGGGGCGACCTTTACATTTCCAACGCGTCGGACAAGGAGGTCCCCGAAACGCTTTACCATGATCTGCGCGCCATGCCGGGCCTCGCCGCCGTCGATGCTTACCGGAAAGTGCAATTAACCTACCGGGGGAAAACCATGTTCCTCGCCTCGATCGATGCCTCGGTCCTGCAACAGCACGCGCGATTTGCCTGGCTGCAGGGAGGTGACGAGCATTGGGAGGCCGTGAAGCGCGGAGGGATTATCGTTTCGGAAAGCTTCGCCCGCAATTTCGATGCCGCTCCAGGCCACACTGTGGTGCTCGAAGGGCGCCACGGCCCTGCTTCACTTGGCGTCGAAGCTGTTTTCTATGATTACTCCACCGAACACGGCCTCGTGATGATGGACCGTAATTCTTATCTTGAGATCTTCGGTGATCGAATCATCAACAGTATCGCCGTATTCATGGACCCCGGCGATCCGAGCCGCGAGAGTACGCTGGAAGCCGTTCGTCAGAAAGCCTTCGCATACGATCTGCCTGTCTTTACCCGGGACCAGTTTTATGGCAACATTCTGGAAATTTTCGACAGCACCTTTGCCGTAACCCGGTCCATGCGTTTCCTGGCCATCGTGATCGCATTTTTCGGCATTGCGGGCGCGCTTATGACCCTTTTTATCGAGCGTCAGCGGGATTTCGGCATCTTAAGGGCCCTGGGCTTCTCCACCAGACAGGTCGCGGCCATGACCCTGTTGGAGGCCCTTGGTATGGGTATGATCAGTTTTGTTCTGAGCACGGGCGTGGGGACGCTTTTTGCCTTCCTGCTGATCCGAGTGATCAATCTCCGCAGCTTCAACTGGACCATCTTTTTTCAACCTCAGATCGAACCTTACCTGGTTATCGCGTTGACCGCCCTTCTGGCCAGCATGGGCGCCGCGCTTTATCCCATTTGGAAAGTTGTGCGGACTTACCCGCAGATGCAGATTCGCGACGAATAGGAAAAGGAAATGTCAATCCCGGTGATCCCGATGCTTGTTATCTTTTTCGAAAAAACAGGGATAATCTTCATGAACAGGCTTCGCGGCATGACATCCGCTATCGCCCTTCTCGCTTTTTTATTTCTGATCGCAATGGGCCAGTATCCCGCCTGCGCCGACGAAGCGTGGAAGCAGGCGATTGCGCCGCGACAATGGCAATTCCCGCGTGATCACGGCGCGCATCCCGAATTCAGAACGGAATGGTGGTACTTTACGGGAAATGTCACCGATGCCCTCGGAACCCGCTTTGGATACCAGGTGACTTTCTTTCGCCACGGCATCCGAACGGAGGCTATCGATCCCGCCAATCCCTGGTCCCTGCGGGATATCTATCCGGCGCACTTTGCCATCACGAACGTAACGGGAGCCTCCTTCGTCCATAACGACCGCATCAGCCGCGCAGGTCCGGGGCTCGCAGGTGCGGATGTGAGAACAATGGATGTCTGGAATCTGGACTGGTCTGCCCGGATGGAAAACGGGACCATCCGTCTTTCCGCCAGGCATGTTGACATGGATTTGGATGTGACCTTGCGGCCGAGGAAGCCACTCGTCCTGCACGGTGAGAACGGCCTCAGCCGAAAGGGCCCCCGGCCGGGGCAGGCGTCCTACTATTATTCGTTCACCGACCTGGAAACGACAGGCACACTGAAAACGCACGGGCTCAACCGGCCTGTCGCCGTTACGGGAACGAGTTGGTTCGATCATGAATTTGCCTCCAACTCCCTATCGGAAGACCAGGCGGGATGGGACTGGTTCTCCCTGCATTTCTCCGACGGCCGCGACCTGATGCTCTATGTGCTGCGCAAGACTGACGGTTCTCTGGAAAAGGAATCCTCCGGGACTATCGTGGAGCCCGATGGCCGCGCCCGCCATCTGTCATTGTCCGATATCAAGATCTCCGTGTTGGGGACATGGCAAAGCCAGAAAACGGGCGGCCGGTATCCCAACCGCTGGCGGATCGATATCCCGTCCGCCGATCTTTCCTTTGTGATTGCGACCTTATTGCCGGACCAGGAGCTTACAACGTCGGATTCCACGAGAATCAATTATTATGAAGGCGTTGTCGCCGGGACGGGGAGTTCAAACCGAAAGGAGGTCCGGTGCGAAGGTTATGTCGAAATGACCGGTTATGCGGGGACCATCGGCGGCCTTTTCTAATGAATCCATCCCCGACATAAGATCACCACTTTTCATCGTTGGAGATTATCCCTGCCTAAAATCATTATTTTTGAACGCTATATCCGGACATTCGCCATGGATATTTGCACACAAGTCACGCAAGCGGCAACCCAGACGGCCCCTTGCGCAGACGGAAAATAGCGCACCTGTTGTCCTATCGTCTCTAAAAGGCACGCTGTTTCGGTTTTGCTTGACGTACATCCCCGGCTGTCCTATAGAAAGACGCTTGGTCTTCGGACCGGCTCCGCCCTTCCGGCTCTGACATACTTTCATAGCCGTAACAATCGCCGATTGCGGCCGTCATCATGCGGCATACCCATGCTGACGGCGTTTCGGTTTTCCCAGGCGGAGGATCTTGAAAGCATGGAGGTGTAACCGATGGAGGTCGACGGTGAGCATTCAGACATTCATGAAGCGGCATTACAGGCATTTCAATGCTGCCACCGTCCTGGAGGCGGCTGAGACCTACCTCCGTTTCCTCGAAGGGGGAGGCCGGATGATGATCAGCCTCGCCGGAGCCATGAGTACGGCCCGGCTGGGTATCTCTCTCTCCGAGATGATACGTCGGGACAAGGTACACGCCATCTCCTGCACGGGAGCCAATCTCGAGGAAGATCTCTTCAACCTTGTCGAAACACGCCGCATGCCCATCTCCGACTATCGGTGCCTGACACCGTCACAGGAACAGGATCTTTACGACCGGAAGCTGCACCGCGTAACAGATACCACCATCTCGACGGAGGCCATGCACCGCCTTGAGAACATGATCAACCGGGATTGGATTGAATGTGACCGTACCGGTCAACGGTTTTTCCCCCACGAATTTTGTTATCGTCTTATCCGCCGTCACCGGGAGGAACTAAACCTGGGCGACGCCGAGACCAGTTGGCTGGTGGCCGCCTGCGATCGGGATCTTCCCCTTTTCATCCCCGGATGGGAAGACTCCACTCTGGGAAACGCCTATGCCTCTTTGTGTCTGCGGAAAGAAATCGGCTCGGTCCACACGGTTCGCACCGGCATGGAATACATGCTGGAACTCGTCGAATGGTATCAGCAGGCCTCTCAGGAGCACTCCCTCGGGTTCTTTCAGATCGGCGGAGGCATTGCCGGTGATTTTGCGATCTGCGTCGTTCCGCTTATACGGGAGGACCTTGATTTACGGAACACTCCCATCTGGCAATACTTCTGCCAGATCAGTGATTCAACAACCAGCTATGGCTCCTATTCGGGTGCCGTACCAAACGAGAAGATCACCTGGGGAAAGCTTAACACCGACACACCCCGTTTCGTGATCGAATCGGACGCCACCATTGTGGCGCCGCTTATCTTCTCGTATGTGCTGGAATCCTGAAGGAAGACACACGCACCCGCTATCTTATCCCGGGTCCGATCAGCAAGCGGCCCTGCATTAATCAAAGACTTGACGGTCGCGGCATCCTGTGGAATAGGAAGACCGGTAGGCATGTTTCAATCGGGCCCTGCGAAAAAACCAACCGGAGCCAGGCATGACGGAATATCAGTTTTTGACACAGCCGACGGCATCCCAGATCGCGGAGATCACCCATTTGTACCGGCGGGCATACTGGTGGTCGGATGAACGGGACGACGACGCGTTGGTCAGTAAAATCGTGACCGGAAGCCACTGCTTTCTGACGGCGAGTGAAGACGGCAGAGTCATCGGTATGGGCCGCACGATCAGCGATCGCGCCCATGATGCTTACATCCAGGATGTGACGGTGCATCCCGATTTCCGCCACCGGGGTATCGGCCGGGAAATCACGAAACGTCTGGTTGAACGCCTGCGCAGTGACGGGATTCAGTGGATCGGCCTCATTGCCGGCCGCAACACCCATAATTTTTACCGCCCCATGGGCTTCGAGGAGATGCCCGATTCAACGCCCATGCTGATGACACGCAGGACCTGACAATGCAGCCCCTGACACCCGCCCACTATACCGAACTCAAACCTTTTTTCGCAGGCCAGCCTCACCTTCTGTCCGTCTATTCTCTGCCGTCGATTCTCTGCTGGAGCAGCGAAATCTATCAGCCCGTTTTCCGAATCAAAGGCGACATCCTGCTGATCGGTTCCCTTTGCATTCCGAGGCCAGAGGAAAATCATCTGATCCTGCCTGTCGCGCCCCATTGGGACGCGCCGCCGAAGACGCTGTTTCGGATCGCCGTCAAGCTTGATTTTCGCTCCTTCTGCTTCGTCCCGGAAGAATACGTGCTGCGATACGGGCTGCTTGAACTGTCTCGTCATTTTGAATGTAACGAACAGCGGGAATATGAAGATTATATCTACAAAACTGAGGATCTCGTCTTACTGAAGGGGAACCGCTATGCCAGCAAGCGCAACTGGATTACCAGGTTTCTCAAAGAGCACGGAGACCGGATCTCCCTCGAGAGGCTCTCCAGACAAAACAGCGGGGAATGCCTCGATTTCATCGAGGCCTGGTGCCGCTACTATGCGTGCGATATGACGGTAAACGAAAGCCTGGCCTGCGAAAAGCAGGCCGCTGTCAACATGATCCGCCACATCGAAGACCTGGAGGTTGAAGGTCTCCTGGTCCGGATCGACGATACGGTCAGTGCTTTTGCCGTCCGCACGCCCCTTGCGCCGAACATGGCCAACCTGACGTTCGAGAAGGCGTTTCCTGATATTGTCGGACTCTATCCATACCTGGACAGGGAGTGCGCCCGCCGCCTCTTTGCCGGCTACGAATACATCAACAAAGAAAGCGACATGGGTCTGCCCGGCCTCGCCCAGTCCAAGCAATCTTATCAGCCCGTTTTGCGCCGGAAATCCTATCGCCTGACCCTGAGATAGCGGACGCCGCCCTGTCGACGGCTCTCAGGGCGCTCCGTCTCTCTGCCTTCACGATCCGGCAATGAACCCCGATTCGAAGACCTCCGTACCATTACGATTGCGCCAATACGAATTGACAGGTGTTCATCGTTCCGCTTAAAATGAGCAACAAGGAAACATGATCACGTGAGTTGTTATTGTCTGCGACATGGCCCCATGCTGCGTGCGCCCGGTAAGGACCGGCACCCGACGCCAAGCCCCTCCTGCCGGTTTCGCAGGAAACCAGCCATCCCGTAAAGCAGGAAGAAATATTTCTCATGACCAAGGAAATATTCACCAAAGCATCATCGCCGGCAAAACCGGCGAACATTCTGCGGCAAAGGGGCATCTTCCCGCTTCTGCTGGCATTGACCATCCTGGTATTTTGCCCCCAAAACGCAACCTGCGAGGTGTCATCCTTTTCCTACGACATCAAACTCGATGCCCCGCAGGAAATAAGGCGGCTCCTGACGGAAAATCTCGATCTCTATCGCTGGCGGAACCATCCGGAAATGAACGGATCTTTTCTCCGCGTACTCACGAATAAAACACCTGACCGCATCAGGGAACTCCTGGAAACAGAGGGATACTATCTTCCCGAGATCCAGGCGTCCATCGATGACGCTGACCCGCTCATTGTGCGGATTACCGTGAAGCCCGGTCAACGAGTACGGGTATCCTCTTTCAGTCTCGATGTGCATGGCCCCTTCGACGACGGCAGCAAGCGAAACCGCGATTTGCTCCGCAAAATACGGGAAGACTGGTCGCTCCCTAAAGGAGCCCCCTTCCGTCACGCCGGCTGGGAGGCGGCAAAGCGGGAAGCCCTGCTGCCCCTTCTCGTGGAACGCTACCCCACCGCGAGGATTGCCGAAAGCCTGGCCCTGGTCAATCCCGAATCACACGAGGCGGCCCTTTCTCTCGTCATGGACAGCGGCCCCCCCTACCGCTTCGGTGAGCTCGCCCTGGAAGGACTAATGCGCTATCCTCCGTCGGTCGTGGAACGCCTGAACCCCGCCCGGCCGGGAGAGCCCTACTCACAGGGAAAACTGCTCGACTTTCAATCACGGCTGCGTGACAGCCCCTATTTCGCACATGCCACCGTTGCCACCGATCTGCTTAAAGAAACGGGGGTTGCGGACATCCAGGTCCGGGTTGAGGAAAACCCCGCCAAGAAATTCAGCCTGGGCGCCGGTGTAAACACCGATGCCGGCCCCAGGGGAAGCATCCTTTACGGCGACCTTAATCTGCTGGAGCGCGCCTGGCGATTTTCCGCGACGGGAGCCGCCGACTTGAAACGCCAGACAATGGGCGTCGATCTGGGCTTCCCCCCCGGCCGACGCCATTACCGGGACAGTCTTCACGCACGACTGGAGCGTACCGATATCGAAGATCAGATCACACGCACCTTAAAACTGGGGGCGAGACGCACCGTCCCTCAAAGGACCGGCGAATCGACCTACGGGGTGGACTTCACGGCGGAACGGATTGATATCGCGGAGAGCATCAAGGGGACGCAGCGGGCCCTGACCGCGAGTTATGGCTGGATGCACCGCAAAACCGATGATCCTCTGTACCCGTCACGCGGTTATTTGTTCAATTTTCAGGCCGTCGGCGGCGCCGAATGGCTCCTTTCCGACCGTGACTTTCTCCGTCTGCACACAAAGGGCATGTGGTTTTACCCTATCCTGAAGAACGGTCAAATCGTTCTGCGCGGCGAGGCCGGCTATGTCTGGGCAGACCGCCGCCAGGGCATTCCCAGCGACTTTCTTTTCCGTACCGGCGGCGACCAGACCGTCCGCGGTTACGGCTACCAAAGCATCGGCGTTAAGGACGGCAAGGCCGTGGTCGGCGGCCGCTGCCTTCTCACGGCCGGCGTGGAATATGTGCATTGGATAACGCCGACCTGGGGCGCGGCGGCCTTCTACGATATCGGCGACGCGGTCGATTACTGGTCCGACCTGGATTTCAAACGTGGGTACGGAACAGGGGTGCGATGGAAAAGCCCGGTCGGCCCCTTGAGTCTTGATATTGCTTATGCCCCGGACAAGGAATCTGTCCGCATCCACTTTTCCGTAGGGATGGTGTTCTGAGATGATGCTTCATCGCCTGGCCCGTATGATTGCCTTTACCGCCGCCGTCATTCTGATTGCGGCAGGTTTACTTGCCTGGTTCGGCGGCACCGAGTGGCTGCTGCAGCGTGTCGTTGCAAAGATCGTTTCCGAAAGCGAAGGCACGCTTTCCGTGGAGGGAGCAAGCGGTTCCCTTTATGGCCCGCTGCGCCTTGAGCGCATCATCCTGCGCCGCGATTACCAGGTAGTCGAACTGGAATCCCTTGCCATGGACTGGCGTCCATGGCGGCTACTCCTGGGCAGACATCTCGAAGTCACGTCCCTGACTTGCAACAGCATCCGGATCAGGAAGACCGGAACCGATCCAGAACCGCTCACCTTGCCGGAAACGCTGTCCCTGCCCTTGACGTTCTCCTTTCCGCGCCTGGTGGTCAACGAACTTTCGCTGGAAACGGAGGAAGGGACAACCCCCCTGTCCGGAATTCTGCTTTCCCTTGAAAAATCCGCATCGCGGTACCGGCTTGTCCTCCATAATCTCAGCAGCCCCTTGATTCATGCCCGGGGACGTTTCGACCTGAACGAGGCGCCACCCTTCAACCTGGAGGGGTCCTTCACGGGAGATCTTCTGGCACGGCATGCCATAAATCTCGCGGCCAATGGGTCCCTGGAGAAGGTCATCCTGGACCTCCGGGTTGAGACCCCACAGCTGGTTACCCTCAAGACGCAGATCGAACCCTTCGCTTCCTTCCCGATAAGGTCGATCGATCTGGCCGGTTCCGCCATCGACCCATCCCAATGGCAGGAAGACCTGCCGAGGGCGGAATTGAGGGCCGATTGCCGGGTTTTATTTGATGGGGAGGGGCGTCTCCGGGGAGATATTCTGCTGGAGAACCGGATTCCCGGCCGTATCGACCATAACCTTCTCCCTCTGAAAGCCTTTGCCTGGCACGTCGGCGGGAAACCGGAGGACCGCGTGGACGGGGAAACACGAATCGATCTCGGTCAGGCCGGCCGTTTCGTCGGGTTTGCCGCTATCGAACAGTCGCGCTTCCACCTCGCCCTGCACACGGGAAATTTCAATCCCCATTTCGTCGATTCCCGCATCCGATCCATCCCCCTATCGGGGGACATCCTGATCGCCGGTGACAAGTCCGCGCAATCCGTAAAGGCCAACCTGGCCCATGAAAGGTATCGCCTCGTTGCCGATGTCGAACATCACGTGGACCACCTTATGCTGAATTCGCTGGAAATCGCCGTCGCCCAGGCCAGGCTCCACCTGACGGGCCGGGCCGAAACATCAGGGAAACGCCTGTTTGCCGTTGAGGGCCGGCTTTCCCGCTTCAATCCGGCCGCTCTCGGCGACTTTCCCGCCGCGGATCTCAATGCCTCCCTGAAAGCTGCAGGGGCGCTGGCGGAAACGCCGACAGGCCGCCTTGAATTTGAAATCGGCAGAAGTCATATCCGCAATATACCCTTATCCGGTCACGGCAGGCTTCATCTCACTCCGGCCCGGATCAGCGAAAGCGATATCCGGGTCAAGATGGGAGAAAACGAAATCGCCATGCAGGGCTCTTTCGGATCGCAAAACGACCGTCTGCAGTGGCGGATCGACGGGCGAAACCTGTCTGTTCTGCACCCGAAACTCGGCGGCGATGTCTTTGCCAACGGGGTGATTCGCGGCACCCTGCAAGAACCGGGCGTTGATATCGGCCTTACAGGCAGCCGCCTGCACTGGGGAGAGGCTTATCGCGTCGCGGAAATCAAGGCCCGGGGAAACCTGGCTCAGGGTCCCGACGGGCCGGTCAATCTGGAAGCCTTCCTGTCGCACCTGCAAACACCGGAGCTCGATGTCGCACAGGGGCGTGTCGGAATCGCAGGCCGCAGGCTCGACCACCGGATCGACCTGAGCGCCGACGGCCAAGGCTATGATCTTCGCGCAACGCTGTCCGGGTCTTTCCGCCAAGACTGGGCCGGCGTCATACAGACGCTCGACAACCGCGGAACCTATCCCCTTTCCCTGCACGAACCGGCAGTGCTGCAGTTCGGGTCCGACCGCCTGAGTCTGCGCGACGCCGAGATGGACTTTATCGGCGCCCGGGTAAAAATCGGCGAGTTCACATATGAGCCCGGAAGCCTCGTCACCCACGGAGAGATCCAATCCCTGGCACCGGCACCGATTCTCGACATCTGGAAACCGAACCGTCAATGGTCGACAGACCTCGTGCTGGACGGGCAATGGGATATTAAGGCAACGGATCGATTGAACGGGAAATTTCTTCTGCATCGCCGGAAAGGCGATATCTGGATTTTGACGACCCCTGCCCTGGACCTGGGCCTGTCGCATCTGGTCATGGAAGCCGAAGCGACCAACAATCTTCTGGAAGCCCGGATCGGCGCCGAGGGAGCAAATGTAGGCAACCTCCGGTTCGACGGCTCAACCACCCTCACACGGAGGCAGAACACCTGGGGGATCCTGAGTACGGCCCCCGTCTCGGGAACGGGCGAAATCAGTCTTCGGTCCATCGCCTGGGCGAAGGCCTTTCTGGAGGAACCGCAGGCCATGGATTTCGACGGGTCTTTTGCAGCCCGCGTCATCCTTGACGGCACGGCCGGCAGACCCATACTAAGCGGTCATGTTACGGGTGACTCGCTTCGGTTCCACTGGCCCGAGGAGGGACTTAGGCTGCACGACGGCATCCTGAGGGCGGACCTGGAAGGGAGCCGCCTTGCCATCAAACGGATGGAACTCAAGAGCGGCCAGGGTCTTCTGCGCACGGAAGGCTATCTGGGATGGGACGGCGAGCGATCAGATCTGAACCTTCGCACGGAGGCCGTGCGCCTGCCGATACTGGCCAGGCCGGACAGGCAACTGACGATCAGCGGCGCCGTCCTGTCTTTTTTCCGAAACGGTACACTCCGACTGGAGGGGACGATCAGGGCGGACCGGGCCCTCATTGAACTGCCGAAGGACGACATGCCGGCACGCAGCGATGACGTGGTGGTTCTCGGTCGGGACAAAGAGGAGAAAAAGGCCGTCTTGCCCATCGACATCGTTCTGGAAGTGAATCTGGGTGAGCAGTTTTACCTCAAGGGCCAGGGACTGGACACCCGGCTCGCGGGCATGCTACACCTGACCGCGGCCGCCGGCGATACGCCGCAGGTTCGCGGCAGTCTCCGCTTTGTCCGGGGACGCTACTCCTTATACGGCCAGCGCCTTGAAATCGAACGGGGTATTCTTGACTTCCAGGGGCCGCCCGACAACCCTGGCCTGGATATCCTGGCCATGCGCAAAAACCAGCCCGTCGAGGCAGGTGTGGAAATGAGCGGCACTCTGCTGCAGCCCTTGACGAGGCTCGTTTCCCGTCCGGATATGCCCGATTCGGAAAAGCTGTCCTGGTTGATTCTGGGCCGGGGAATGGATAACCTTTCCGGCGGAGAACTCGATCTGATCACCCTCGCCGCGGGGGCCCTGCTCTCGGCTAGTGAATCCGTCACCTTCCAGCATCGCCTGGCGCAGGTTACGGGCCTTGACAGCATCGGCGTGCGGCGCGGTGAAACACTGGACGCGACCGTCCTGGCTCTGGGCAAAAGGGTTTCATCGCGGGCCTACGTGAGCTACGAACATGGTTTGAATGGGGTCGAAAACCTGCTCAGGCTGACATACGACCTTACGAAAAGACTATCCCTCCAGGTCCAAACGGGAAGGGAAAACACCCTGGATCTTCTTTACAGTATCTCCTTCGATTGACGCATGCCGGCGAACAGTTACCGTCATGGTCGGAAGCGTCGATCCGGTATCACGGGCAACCGGAGCCAGGGCCTCCTATCAGAACGGTCCCGGAATGGAGCGGCTTAACCCCTTTCCGCCATCAGCCCGCTGATCTCGTGCCAAAGCAACTCGATGCGGTTCAGTGCGGCAGGCAGATCCGTATCCAGTTCGCTTTTGACTTTCTTCAAAGACGCTTCAAGCTCTTCGATCTTTGTCTTGTTCTCCGGTAAAGCCTTGTTTTTTGCTTTCTGTAAAAGTCCAGCCACCTCATCCAGTTCGGTCTTGGCATTGCCGATATTTTTCGCCACCAAGTCAACTTTCGCTTTCAGGATATTCCCCCGAATACCGGCAATTAAAGTGTTGAACAGGCTTTCGCGCAATTCTTCCCTGGTTTCGTTCAACGCCTTTTCCAGCAACTCGCGCTGTTTCATAAAATGTTCGTCGGTCAAAACCTTTTGCGCCTTGATCTCTTCCGCAGTCGCCCCAAATTTTTTGCCAATTTCAATTTCCATGGCCGCCAGTTTTGCGCCGACGTTGTTGATCGTCCCAATGATTCCATCCAGGTCAGCATCCGGACCAATCTGCAAACTCTTTGCCGCGTCCTCCTCACTGCGAATGAACATTTCCGCTTGCTGCATTCTGGCTTCCAGATCATTCACGTGTATTCTCATGGCAGCGGTTTGCCGGTCGATAAGAATGGGAATGCCGTAAAACGCCGACGCCGCCAAAGCCGCAACGACCAGAATCATCGCAAGAACCGTTTTCATACTTTCCTCCTGAATAACGTGTGAATCCTAAATGTTAACGATTCGCCAAGTTAAAATTGTTTTAAGATTTCTTTGGGGCTCCCTTCTTTTCCTTCTTTCCCGACTTTTTCGGCGCGGTTTTCACTGCCCCGGTCCTGGAAACAGTCCGCGGTTTTTTTGCCGGACTCCCTTCCAGTTTAGTGATTTGCGTCTCCAGCTTTTTAATTTTCGTCACGCTGCTCTTAACACGGCGATCCGACGTTACCTCTTTCTCTGCAGCGAGCAGTCCGTACACCCGGCCGCCGAGTTCACTGATTTCCTTCTGGACCTTCGTCTTGATTTCAAAAAGCTTGTACTGGCGCTTGCCCTCGCCGGTGAGGGCCTCCGCCTTTTCCTTGACCGCAACCGCCCCTTCCCGGATCACCGCAAGTCCCTCCCTGAATCCCTTCTGGACATCCCGCTTGATCTTTTCCCAGAAATCCATGTCAAGCTCCTTTCCTTCTTTTCCGCATTCCCCTTTCGACTGAAGACGGACCGTTTTATGCTGCTTCTTAAGGCTTTCCCGCGTCATCCCCCTGGGGCAGGCGATAGACCAGGATAAGGGTCCCCATGCGCGCGTTCAAACCCATCACGGGTGCGAAAACCTGATACGTACCCGCCCCGTCATCCACAATCGTCACGTCGTTTTGCTCAAGCATGGATTTCGGAAAAATATTTTCGGCGGCAGCACCCTCATTTTTCTTGTCCGTTGACAGGAATACCACTCCATCCTCACGGACCAGCAGAATCTGCTCGATATTCTTTTCCCGGATCAGACTGGTCATGTACTGGTTGACCTGATCCATATTGTCGTGAATCATCTCCCGGCGCACCGCCCAGACGAGAGGCACCGATGCCAGGCGAAGCGCATGCCTGGTGTCTTCGTGGAGCATTTGTCTCGACTGCTCCGCGAATTGAGCCTGCTGCCGCGCCATCTCCTTTTCCAGCCCTCTGACGGAGATTACTCTCCAGATGAGCAGGAAAATGATCAGCAGCACAAGCCCGGCGATCACATACTGGTAAGAACTTCTGTCCCGCATCTTAGACCTCCTCTTTGTTCTTCATTTTAATGATTGAAAGATATCGCCAGGCGAGATAGGCCCGGCAAGTCCCGACTGCACCGCACTTGCGTTTCGATGTTTATTAAGAAATTTGCACATAAACAGCACTTTTAACCGGCGAAAAAGGGTCCGCATGAAAACCCAGTGAATAAGCGCCATTCTGTCTGTTGACAGACGAACATGCCTGATAGTAAATTTGTTTTTAAAAATAGCGAACCGGCGGGGAAAGGTCAAGATGTGTTTGCCCCCTCGGTCAGGTTGATCTCCATGCAACAATTTCATTAAATAACTGAAAGCAAAGGAGGTTTTGTCCATGAAGGGAAGCACGGTATTACAATATGTTGCGGCAGGTTTGGCTGCCGTCGGCCTGTGCCTGGCAGCCGGTTGTGCCACAACGGACACGGTCAGTTCACGATTTCCCCAGCTCGAGGAAAACATCAACGCCGCCATGGCAGCAGGCGCCGAGATCTACGCGCCTAATCCCCTTCTGTCTGCTCAAGAAAAATTCGCGGCGGCAAAATCTGCAGTGGCATCAGGGGATATGGCAACCGCCGACAAGCTCGTCGATGAAGCCATGGCGGATGCCCATTATGCGCGGGCCCTGGCACCGACGGAGCGGGCCAGACAGGAAGCCCAGGCCCTGCGCGAGGCCATCGAGGCCATGCGCGACGAAATTAACCGTATGCCGGCCGTCAAATGACGTGCCACCCATTTTCATTAGGAGGCGTTGCCATGCATTCCCATCGATTCAGCAGTCGTTTCAAAGTCACTTTATTGTCCATTGCCATCTTGGTTCTTGCCGGATGTGCAACGGTCGACCCGACGGAACAGATCGCCAAAGACCGCCTCGAAATGGCGCGGGCCGCTTACGAGTATGCGAAAACCAACCCGCTCGTCGAGTCCTACGCCTTGAGAACGCTTCTGGAAGCCGAAAAGACGCTCTTGGAGGCGGAAAAGGTGAACACAAAGGTCTATTCCCCCAATCCCCTTCATCCCTCCCAGGAATACGACGCCCGGGAGAAAAAAATGTTTTTCAACGAAATCGCCCGCCTTTCCCATGTGGCAAAGCGCCAGTCGCAGACCTCCGTTGCACTTGCCGAGGGGGTGGTGCTGAACAATGAATTGGTCAAGCTGGGAAAAGAAAGAGCGGAAGTGCAGCTCGTCAAAAGCCAGCTGGAAAAAAAGCTCATGGAACAGGATCTGGCGGAAAAAGCGAAAGCCCTGGAAATGGCCCGGGAGCAGCTCCTGACGGCGGAGACCGAGGCGGAGCGGGCGCGGATCCTCGCCGACATACAGGCCAAGGAGGCGGCCTTGGCCCAGGCACAGGCGGAGGCCAAGGCCCGAGAGGCGGAAATGGCCCGGGAGGAGCTGGCCCAGTTGATGAGAGAGCTGTCCGAACTGCAGGGACGCCTGACTGAACGCGGTATTGTGCTCACCATCGGAGACGTTCTGTTCGAATTCGACAGGGCCGACCTGAACCTCAGCGCCCAGGTAAGTATGGACAAACTGGCGGCATTTCTCCGGGAAAAGCCCAACCGGAAAGTCCTGGTCGAAGGGCATACGGACAGCATCGGCACGGACGAGTACAATCTGGGCCTGTCCGAGCGGCGGGCGGCGGCGGTGAAAAACGCGCTGCTGAAGCGGAACATCCCCACCGGGCGAATCGTCACCGTCGGCTACGGCAAGAGATTCCCCGTGGCAACCAACGAAACGCCCGCCGGTCGGCAGCAGAACAGAAGGGTCGACGTAATCATTCTCAACGAAGGGGTGGATCCGGAAACCCAGTTCCGGCAGTAGCCCCCTGAAAAAGGCCGCAGGGCCTTTTTCAAGTACAGGTATTTTGTCCCTTTCCGTCGGGTAAGCGCGATAATGCGGAATCGGCCCAAAGCCCGTGCCGTTCCCGTCCCCTGATCCGGAACGGTCTTTAACCGTTGACGGATATGGCGTGTAAGGCAGGGGAGGACCGGCTGTCCCTGTCAAGGAAATCTATGTGAGACTGTCAGGCGAGAAATTGCCATTATAAAGGGACTTTCTCCCTCTTTTGTTCTATACCGCAAGACAATATCTACATTGAAAGGAGACCATGATGAAAAAAACAGCTATCGCATTGCTCCTCTGTGCCGTTCTCATAATGGCAGGTTGTGCCACCCCCCAGACGAAAACGCAGCAAGGCGCCATTTACGGGGCGGCGGGGGGCGCCGTGGCGGGCGCCGTAATTGGACAGGTGATCGGCCGTGACACCAAGGCAACCGTTATCGGTGCGGCTATCGGTGCTGCGGTCGGCGGGCTGGGCGGCGCTGCGGTCGGCAGAATGATGGACAACCAAGAGCGCGACATGCGCGAGGCCCTGGCCGCATCCGAAGCGGCGGCCGTTTCGCGGGAAGGCAACCTGCTGGCCGTGACCTTCAAGGGGGATGTGACATTCGACACAAACTCCGCCGTCGTCAAGCCGGGCCTTTACCCCGAAATCAACCGTGTCGCGGGAGTCCTGAAACAGTACCCGGAGACGGTTGTCCGGGTCGAGGGCCACACGGACAGTGTCGGATCGGAAGAATACAACATGAACCTCTCCTACCAGCGCGCCAATGCCGTGCGGAATTTGCTGGTCCAGCAGGGCATCGCCGCCAACCGGATTGAAGTCGTCGGCTTTGGGAAAAGCATGCCCATCGCCACCAACAACACCGAGGCCGGGCGCCAGATGAACAGGAGAGTCGAAATCAAGATCGCTCCCCAGGCCTCGTAAAATCTCAAAGACTGGGATTTATCCGCGCAATGTAAGGGAATAGCGTTTTCCCGGCAGATCAATGACAGTCGATAACCGTAACGCGTGAAAACGTCCAACAAACAAGACCGCCCCTCGGCCGTGGCCGAGGTTGTCAATCTGGGCGAGCACCGTGTCCACCGCTACCTGGTGCGGCTGCTGCTGTTGCTGATGGGAGTCGAGTGGGTGATGCTGCTTCTTGCGCAGCGCTGGTTGTCCGTTTTCCTCGTCACCCTGATCATTGCCGCCCTGCTTTCCCCCATTGTGTTTCGGAAGAAGCTGGAAATGGATATCCCTGCGGAGTTGCATCTGATGGCCGTCATCTTTATCTTCGCCTCCTTCTATCTGGGGGAAGTCCAGGATTTCTATTACCGTTTCTGGTGGTGGGATATCGCCCTGCACACCACGGCAGGCCTGCTGATGGGCATTTTGGGCTTTCTTCTGGTCTATGTTCTTAATGAAAGCAAGCGGGTCGAGCTGCATATGACCCCGTTTTTCATTGCCTTTTTCGCCTTTACCTTTGCGCTTGCCGTCGGCTCCGTATGGGAAATATTTGAATTCGCCATGGATCGGATTTTCGGCGCCAGCATGCAAAAACCTATGCTGGGGGACTCTTCCGGCCTGACGGACACCATGTGGGACTTGATCGTAAACGCCCTCGGCGCCGCCTTCATCAGTGCCATTGGCTGGTGGTACCTCAAACACGGAAAAACCTTCTTCGTAAAGGTCTGGATCCGGAAATTCATCGAAAAGAACCCGATGATGTTCCGCAAGTGAGGTCCCGTCTTTTGAAATGGCGCCCGGTTCATCACCCCCTTTCCGTTCTGCGGAGAATTTTCCGGGCGATGCCGCCTGCGGCCACCATGCCCGAGAGGGCCGCGCCGACAATACCGCGGCTTTTGCCTGTGCCGTCGCCCGCCACGAAGATCCCCTCGACGCTGGTCTCGAGGTTCTCGTCCGTCGGGAAATGGGTATCGAAAAATTTAATCTCGGGCGCGTAGAGAAGTGTTGAAGGATGAAGCACCCCCGGAACGATCTTGTCCAGTTTCTTCAGGGATTCCCAGAGATTGTCCATGATGCGCGCCGGCATGCCGAGTGTGACGTCCCCGGGAACGGCCTGAAAGCTTGCCCTACAGACCTCGTAATGACGCGCTGTGCTGTCAAATGTGCGGGCATCGCTGCGCCGTCCTTCCCGAAAATCCCCTATCCGCTGCACAAGGGGCTTTCCTCCGCCCAGCAGGAAAAATTGCCGGGCGATCATGCGGCCGAACTCGGTCGTGTCGCCGAAGGGTTCCGTCAGGGAAACCGTGTTGAGAAGGGCGACGTTCGTGTTCGCCGTCTTGCGTTTCGAGAGGGCATCCCCGTTGACCAGCTTGAAGTGGCCGTAATTTTCCGACCGGACACGACCGCCCGGGTTGGTGCAGAAAGTCCGGACCCTGTCGCCATGCCGCGCCGTTTTAAAAATGAATTTCGGGTCGTAGACGACGTCACTGACGGGATCGAAAAACCGGCGGTTCATTTCCAGGCGGACGCCTACGTCGATGGGGCCGAAATTATGCCGGATGCCGATGACGGCAGCCATGTCGCGGAAGGCGTAGGCACCGCTTCTGCCGGGTGCGGCCAGCACGGTTTCGGCATGATGGACCTCATG
>CAYPKE010000022.1:0-1577 GCA_964411235.1 uncultured Syntrophales bacterium | reverse complement strand
TGCTCCCCTTCCGGGCCCTGTTCGCAAACCACTGAAAATCCACCCCGGCTTTCTTTTTCGATCGCTTTCACCGTCGCGCCGAGCAAAAAAGTTGTCCGGGTAAGATAGGCACGAAGGTGATCAACCGCCCCCCTGCCGTTATCCGTTCCCCAATGCCACTGTTCCGGGGCGATGAACAACACGTCATGTTCACGGGCGATTCTGCCGATCGACGCGATCTTTCCATCCTGCGCCAGGTCGGTAACCTGGCGACACATATCAAAAGCCGTGAAAATTTCCCGGACTTCCCGGATGATGTTCCGGGCCGACTCGGGTGTCAGGTGAAGCTCCTCGAGATCGATCCCGATGCGATAGTCGAAATTCAGCTTGCCGTCATTCAACAATCCTCCCGCCGGATAGGGATTGCTATCCACGACGCCGATCCTCTCGACACCAAGCTGCTCCAGCCGGATCGCCGCGAAAAGTCCGGCGGGCCCGGAACCGATGATCAAGACATCCCACGCCGACTTGGCCATGCCGGCCTCCTTTCTTGATGCTGCGCTTATGCAACCTTTGCCTGCCTTCCACGGCGACGTCCTTGAACCGCTCCCGCTGCAAGCCCTGCATACAGCAAAAAATAACCCTTTCACTGCAACAAGTCAACCGATGCGGCATGCCGTGTCCGTTCCTGAACAAGGGGGAACCATCGTCACCCGCCACAGATTCAAACTTGACCTCCGACATCCATTATGCGAAAGAACTTCAAACGACGCGACAAGGTCTCTACCCTTATGCACATCGCCAAGATTCTCAACAGCCAGAAAATCAGCTTCAGCTTCGAATTTTTCCCACCGAAAGATCGGACGGGCGCGGATCGGCTTTTCCGGACAATCCGGGATCTCTTCCCTCTCAAGCCCTCCTACGTCAGTGTCACCTACGGCGCCGGGGGTTCGACGCGGGAACTGACCCACGATCTGGTGCTGCGCATCGAAGAACAGACCAACCTGACCGTCGTATCGCATCTGACCTGTGTCGGCTCGGACCGGTCGGAAATCCTGGATATTCTCAGGCGCTACCGGAACAGGGGCATCCGGAACATCATGGCCCTGCGGGGCGACCCGCCGGCGGGTCTGGCCTGTTTCGAAACGTGTCCCGGCGGCTTCAGCCATGCCGCAGAGCTCGTCGCCTTTATCAAACAGCATTTTCCTGATTTCGGCATCGGCGTCGCCGGCTACCCGGAGGGGCACCCCGAAACCCCCAACCGCCTGCTGGAGATGGACTACCTGAAGGCAAAGGTCGACGCCGGTGCGGACTACATCTGTACGCAGCTTTTCTTCGATAACCGGGATTTCTATGATTTTTCCGAACGCTGCACCCTGGCGGGCATTCATGTGCCCATCATTGCGGGCATCATGCCTATCACCTCCCTCAAGGGCATGAAGCGTATGGCCGAACTGGCAGCGGGCGCACGCTTTCCGGCACGGCTTCTGAAGGCGGTCTACCGGGCCCGGGATGACCAACACGTGGAAAACGTCGGCATCCATTGGGCGACTGAACAGGTCCGGGACCTGATCGACAACGGGGTCCGGGGTATTCAT
>CAYPKE010000021.1:0-24294 GCA_964411235.1 uncultured Syntrophales bacterium | reverse complement strand
CCCTTTGTGAAACTTCTCGTTCAGACGGACGTTGATCATCGGGGTGGCGAAGAAGGAAATCAGACCAATGGCCAGAATGAAACCCAGAACGATAAAAGTGAGCCGGGAACTGTAAACCGCCATGATGACGATGAACACGACGGAAAAAACCGTATCCAGCAGCACCGTGAGCGAAATGTTCGTCATGAACTGCCGGAGATTTTCCAGTTCCCGGACCCGGGCGATGATGTTGCCCACCTTACGGACTTCAAAATACCGAAACGGGAGCGACAGCAGATGCCGGTACACCTTGGCCCCGAGGCTGGCGTCGATCTTGTTGGCCGTATGATAAAGAAGGTAATTCCGCATGAGATTCAAGACGGCATCAAAGAGAAGAACCGCCATGAAGGCGCCGGCGACGACCTCGAGGGTCGTCAGGGCATGATGGGCCAGAACCTTGTCGATGATCACCTGAATGAACAGGGGGCTTACCAGGCCGAAGATCTGGATGAAGAAAGATGCGGAAATCACCGAGGAAAACACGGACCGGTGCTTGAAGAACTCCTTGAAGAGCCACTTCATGTTCAGGAAAAACTCCGTCTTCGTGAACCGGGGATAAAGGGCGATCAGGCCGCCGTCCCAGAGGGCCGAGAAGTCTTCGGCAGACAGGTCGGCCATCTTCTTTTCGGCACAGTTGAAGATCATAATCCGGTCTTCCTTCTTCCCCAGGAAAACGTGATAGGTATTTTCCTTGGACAGGATGATGAACGGCGCGGGATATTTTAACAGATCATCGATATTGCTCAGATGTTTGAGCCGCGCCCGCATGCCGTTGTCCTTCAGAATCCTCAGGATTTCTTCGGGTTTCAGTTCTTCGTCTACGAAGTAGCTCCGCCGAACCGCCTGGATGTCAATCGATATGGCGTGAATCTTCGATACGACCTCAATACTGACAAGACCAGTTTCCATAGAATTCTCTCATGAAGCTGCCGTAATCCGATTCAATGGCCAGCCGTTTTTGACAAACCCCCAGGGTTGTTTCCGTGACCTTCAGATCTCGCATGATCTGCAGATAATCCTTTTCCAGCTCCAACAGGTCCGCGCGGCTTCTTTGCCCCAGTGCGGCCGCCTTTCCGGAAATGACGTGCAGCTTTTCATACTGCTCCGCGAGCTTCCGGTAATGCGCCAGAACCCTGGACTGCTCCTTATAGCCGGTGTATGCGGTGCGCAATTCCCGCTTTCTCTCCGATATCGTGACCTTGATAGTTTCTTCCTGTCTTTTGATTTCTTCACGGGTTTTGACACGCTCCCACTTCCTGGCCCCGCCGTCGAAGAGGGACAGGGAAATCAGAATTCCGGCGTTATAACCGCTTTCCCGGATATCCTTGAGGGCGTTGTCCATACTGTCCGTGTCGCTGCCGTAATAATCGTACCGCCCGTACATGGACACATCCGGCAAATAATTGTTGAAAGTCGACTTGGCCTTGAGCTGCAGCGCCTCCAGTTCTTTCCGCCGCGCCTTGAGTTCAGAGGTGTCCTCAATTTGATGCGCCGCCGGTTCGGCCACCTCGCAGTCCGTTTCTATTTCAAGGTTTTCTATTCCATCCGCTGCCGTATAAGATTTCCCCGTATAGATGTTGAGGACTTCAAGATTCTCACGATATGCCTTCATCAGGCTCGCCTGTTCCTTTTCAGCGCTTTCCAGGTCCGACTCCGTCCTGACCACCTCTTCCCGGGAAGCCTCTCCTCCGGCAAAGGCCTCATTCCGGAGAGCGATTATTTCCTTCAGCACTTTGACAATCTCCTCTCCATATTTCAGACGAATTTTTCCCTCCGCCAACCGGCCGAAGGTATCCGTCACATCCCGGGCGAGTTTTTTCGATTCCGCCACACAGTCGAACACCATGGCATCTCGTAATTTCTGATAATAGGAAGCTTCGTGGCGTTTCTTATACCAGGAGGAAACGTCATACCGGCCGGACAGGTAAGCCAGGGAGCGCCAGGAACTCTTACCGCCGACAACCTCGGAATTCACCGACTGGATGTCCTGAGTGTCTCTATCGAGGTTTTCATAATGCTCCAGGCGTCCGGTCAGGGTCAGTTCGGGATAGAGACCGGCGAACACCTGCCGGTAAGCGGCATTTGCAATCCTGACGTCCTGCGCCTTGACTTTGAGACCGGCCGATGTTTTGATTGCAGCCTCGATGACATCGCGGTAGGTAATCAAATCCACCCCGTCTATCCTAGCTGAAAAAGCCGGCGACAACATCGGCAAAAACGCCGCAAGAACGACACCGATTGCCAGGATGCTCAATTTAATTCGTCTCGTGACCAATGATCTCCAATTCCTTATACATATCGAAATGGATCGAGCTGAGACTTCCTAACTGCGAAAAGTAAAAAGTAAGATTGGGAACTATTCGTATAAAAACGGTGGATACAACCGGGAGGAAAATTGCAAATGGTTCGCCTGAAACAAAGCGAAGTGGACTTGTTAAATGAAAAGCCGTATCCCCCCGGAATAGTGCTTTAAAATTGAATCTTTTTTCGGGGGCAGGTTTGGATCTTTAGAAGCAGTGTTGTAACGATTATAGATATGCCAATATCCCCCCGAGTGCTGCAATTAGATAAAAAACCTCTCTTCTTTTGTCAAGCTGAAAAATGCAGCCGAGAAATCCCGGCAAAATTTTCTCGTCACCCAATCGGCACAAAAGCCACTGAAAAAAGTTCTGTCTTGTGTTAAGGACGGAGCAGGAAAAACGACAAACAAGATTTCTCACCTGCGTTCGAAATGACAAAAAGTGAACGCGAGATTTTTATATGATTAATAACAAGAGGTTCAGCATTTGAAAACCGTTGTCGCCATCGTCGGCCGGCCGAATGTCGGCAAGTCGACCCTGTTCAATCGTCTCTACGGGAGGAGCCGGGCCATCGTCATCGACGAACCGGGGGCCACCCGGGACCGGAACTATGCCGTCTGCACCTGGCTGGACAAGTCCTTTACCCTCATCGATACGGGCGGGTTTGAACCGGCGACGACGGAGAAGATCTTACGCCAGATGCGGGAGCAGACACAGCTCGCCATCGAGGAGGCGGACCTGATCATCTTCCTGATGGATGTCAAACAGGGGCTCACGCCCTCGGACCGGGAAATCGCCCGGATCCTGCGGGAGACGGAAAAGCCCGTCTTCTACGTGATCAACAAGGTCGACGGCCCCCGTCACGAAAATCTCGCCTATGAATTCCACGAACTCGGCGTCGACCGGATCCACACCATCTCGGCCCAGCACGGCGTGGGCGTGGGCGATCTCATGGACGACCTTGCCGTGTATCTTCCCGAAACCGCCGCGCCCGCGGCGGAGCAGGACGAACGCATCAGGATCGCCGTCATCGGCAAACCCAACGTCGGGAAATCCTCCCTGGTGAATAAAATTCTGGGTTTCGAGCGGACGATCGTCAACGACATTCCCGGCACCACCCGGGACGCCATCGACACCCCCTTTACCGTCAACGGAAAGCCCTACACGCTGATCGACACGGCGGGCATCCGGCGCAAAAGCCGGGTCAGTCTCGTCCTGGAAAAGTACAGCGTCATCCAGGCAATGAAAACCCTGGATCGGTGCGATATCGCCCTACACCTGATCGATGCACAGGAGGGGATCACGGAACAGGACGCGAAAATCGCCGGTCTGGCCCTGGAACGGGGAGTGGCGACGATACTCCTCGTCAACAAATGGGACCTGGTGGAAAAGGATAACAGCACCGTCGGCCAATACGTCAAGGATATCAAGGACCAGCTCAAATTCCTGGATTTCGCCCCGATCCTGTTTGTTTCCGCGGAGACGGGCCAGCGCATCCACCGGATTTTCGAACTCGTCGAGCAGGCATACGCGGAAGCCACGAAGCGGGTTAATACAGGGGAGTTAAACCGGGCCATGCGCAATTTCCTCGAGAAAAATCCGCCGCCCCAGGCCCACCTGAAGGCCAACCCCCTGCACTACGTCACGCAGGTGGCCGTCAAGCCGCCGACATTCATCTTTTTCGTCAGCAATCCCTCGGATATTCACTTTTCCCATGAACGATACCTAGCGAACCGCCTGCGGGAAACCTTCGGTTTCGATCACGTGCCGATCCGGGTTTTCTTCCGGAAAAAGAAAAAGGACAAGGGGAAAAACAAGTAAGAGTGTCCGTACAGAAAGCCCCGCCGGGAAGGGTTCCTTCCGGCGGGGCTTGGAGTATCTGTTAATAACCCGATTTATTTATGGTTTCTTCGGTGCTTCAGGCGCCTTGGGCGTCTCCGTTTGGGGTGCAGGCGCTGCAGGCGTCTGCAGGGCCTTTTCGGCCTTCGCTGCATCTTCCACCAGCATCGCTTCAATCAGGGGGATGTTGGCCCCCCGGACAGCCCTGCCGTTGACAAAGAAAATCGGCGTCCCCGTCATGCCGATCCGCATCCCCAGATCGCGGTAGGCCGCCAGAAGCTCATCCACCGCAGGCTCCCGGCACAGATTCAAGGCCTTCCCGTCATCGTAGGCACCCGCCATGACGTCCTCATACATCTTGACCCGGTCTGCGGCACAGAGAATATGGCGGACTTTCTGTTCCGATTCAGGAGAAAGGGGCCAGAAAAAAACATACCGGGTCACATCCGGCCTGTCGGCAAAATACCGGGATCCGTTTCGGCAATAGGGGCAGTCCGGGTCGGTGATCTCAACCACCGTGTGCGACCCCGAACCGATCTTAATTCCTCTTTCCAAGGGAATCTCCTTGTAATAGCGGGACATGATCTCCCCCCTGACCTCCTCGGTCATGTTCACGCCGCCGCGGGCGATCATTTCTCCCGTTATCAAGATCCCCGATTCCGGCAGATAATAGACGACTTCGTGCCCCGCGTACACAACCGCATAAATGCCCTTTATCGGCGTCGTCATCACCCCGTCGAAGTCAAAAGCCGGGAAATCCTTCTTCAGGGTTTCGGCTACCGGCTCCGCCTGCAGCGGCGGGACAAAGCCCCCCCAAAGCAAAACCGATATGCAGATGATAATGAAAACAAGTTTCCTGATGACAATCATGGTAGTTCTCCTTAACGAAGAATGACATTGCACGATGTGTTTTAAGTCGTATACAATCGCTTTCCGCGGGGTGTCAAGACTGAAGACCTCCGGCGGCATTTTTTCACAGGAGGCCTTTGGAATTCATGTACCGGCTTCAAGGGGTTTCCATATCATGATTGTTCCCCTTTTTCTCATGAACCGGGGATGCCCCCATCGCTGCATCTTCTGCGACGCCCGGCAAATCGCCGGCAGGCAGGAGGACCCCCTCTCGGAAAACGATATCCGCCGGACCTTGGCATTGTACACCCAAAAGGGGAAGGGAAAAAGTGAACCGGTCGAGCTTGCCTTCTTCGGCGGCAATTTCACGGGCATGGAACGCAGCGAACAGATCCGGCTGCTGGAAATCAGCCGCAGACTGATCCGCCGGGGGGAAATCAGGCAAGTCAGAATATCGACACGGCCGGATGACCTCGACACCGAACGGCTGGCTATGCTGGCGGAATACGGGGTCGGGGTGATTGAAATCGGGGCGCAGTCGCTGGCGGACGATGTCCTCGATCTGGCCGGGCGTGGCCACCGGGCGGAAGATGTCCGCCGGGCAACCCTGCTGGCGCGGGAAGGCGGTTTTCGCGTGGGCCTTCACCTTATGGCCGGCCTGCCCGGTGACAACGAGGATAAATTCGCGGACACGATTGCCCGGACGATCGCCCTCCAGCCGCATATGGTCCGACTCCATCCGACGCTGGTCTTCGCCGGAACACCTTTGGCGGCACGCTACCGGGACGGGCGCTATCAACCCTTGACCCTCCCCGAGGCGATCGCCCTGTGCAAGAAGGCCCTCGTCGCGTTCGATAAGGCCGGCATTCCCGTAATCCGCATGGGCCTGCAGGAAACGGAATGGATGCAAAAACCGGGGAGCATCGTTGCCGGCCCGCACCACCCGGCCTTCCGCGCCCTGGTGGAATCATCCCTCTTCCTGGACATGGCAGGACAGCTTCTCATGCGATATCGTACGGAAGGCGATCAGGCCGATTTCGCCGTCTCTCCCCGCGATGTCTCATCCTTCCGGGGCCAGCGCAGCGGCAACATCCACGCCCTGATCAAGAAATTCCGCCTGGCCAGCATCTCCGTCAGGCCCGATCCGGGGCTGGAACGAGGCAGCCTGGTTCTGGCCCGGCAGGGGGCCGGCGTTGCACAACTCGACCGGTCGGACCTGTACTGAACGGCATTGGTTGCGTTCCCAGGGGTTCCATGCTATGTGATTTTGGTCGGCTGGGCGCCAGGCAGCCTGTGGAGCCATTCCAGGTTACTTCCCCCGTTACGGCCGGAAGCCGGAATTACGGAACGGCTGATTTTTTCCGGAGAAAACGGGAATCAACGTACATTTCCTTCGCAACACCGCGAAGGCTGCAAGGAGTCTGATCGTGTTCAAATCCGGCTTTGTCGCCATCATAGGCAGACCGAACGTGGGCAAATCAACCCTGATGAACTACGTCGTCGGGGAAAAGATCGCCATCACCACGCCAAAGCCCCAGACGACGCGGAACCGGATCATGGGAATCCGCAACGACGATGAAAGCCAGGTGATCTTCATCGACACCCCGGGCATCCATAAGGCATTCACCCCCCTCAACAAGCTGATGGTCGATACCGCCGTCCGCACCTTCGGCAGCACGGATTTGCTGCTGCTGTTGATCGAGGCGGACCAGGGCCTCCTCAAGGGCGATCGCGCCCTCCTCGAATCCCTCGCGGGGAATTCCCTGCCCGTGATTCTGGGCATCAACAAAATCGATCTCGTCAGGAAGGACTTGCTGCTACCGTTGATCGACGAATTGCGCTGTCTTCATGATTTCCAAGCTATCATCCCCTTTTCCGCCCTCGACGGCCGGGGTGTGGACATCCTGCTGACGGAAATCCGCAGACTTCTCCCCGAAGGCCCTCCCCTCTTTCCGGGAGACATGATGACCGATCGAACGGAACGTTTTATTGCCGCCGAAGTGATCCGGGAAAAGATTATCCTCCTCACACATCAGGAAATTCCTTACGCCACGGCCGTCACAATCGACTCCTTCAAGGAGGACGAGGGGCAGAGGCGAATCCGCATCGAGGCGACGATCACCGTGGAAAAGGAATCTCAAAAAGGCATCCTCATCGGCAAAAAAGGAGCCATGCTCAAAAGAATCGGCTCTCTGGCCCGGACGGACCTGGAAATCTTCTTTGCCTCACAGATCTATATTCAGCTTTTTGTCCGGGTCCGCAAGGACTGGACCCAAGATAAACGGATGCTCAAGGAATTCGGCTACGCGGAAGAATAAACAAAACGGACCCACAGAGCCATGAAAGCCGTCTTCCTTCTCTGCACGGGACTGATCCTGTTTCTCTACGCCATGATGCAGTTGAACACGGCGGTTCAGCGGCTATTTACATTTCGCATCCGTCGTTACATCTGCTACATCGTCCGGCGTCCCCTGTCCGGCCTCCTGACCGGCGTGGTCACCACCGCCCTTTTCCAGAGCAGCTCCGCCACGACGGTGCTGGCCGTGGGCATGGTCAGTTCGGGCCTGATTTCGTTTTACCATTCACTCGGCATCCTCCTCGGGGCCGATGTCGGGACCGTCCTCACGGTGCAGCTCGTGGTCTGGAAATTCACGGACTTTGCGCCCCTGTTCATCCTGACGGGTGGGCTCATCTGGCTTTGCGGAACCTTCCGCATGAGGTCCGCCGGCCAGGTGCTGTTCTACTTCGGCCTGCTGTTTTTCGGGCTCAGCCTGTTGTCGGGAGCCACGGCCCCCCTGAAAGACAGCGAGTTGTTCATGCGCTTCTTCCGTGATGCGACACCTCCCATGATCGGATTTCTGATCGGCATTGTTTTTACGGCCGTTGTCCAGGCGTCCGTCATCCCGATCAGCATCCTGGTGATTCTGGCACAGCAGGACCTCATGACGCTCCAGAGCGCTCTGCCCATCGTCTTCGGGGCAAACGTCGGCACCGCCGTTACAGCCCTCATCGCCGGTTCGGTCGCCAATATCAGCGGGAAGCGGACCGCCGTATCGCACTTTCTTTTCAAGCTGATCGGCGCCCTGGCCTGCATGATCACCCTGCCCTGGCTGTCTGCCTTCATCGCCGGGCTTCCGGTCAGTCTTCCCCAGCAGGTTGTATTCGGCCATCTCCTGTTCAATCTGTCCGTCGCCATTGCCTTTCTCTTTATCCTGAAACCCTTTGCCCGGCTTGTCGAGTGGCTGATTCCCGGCCTCGAAAAGACCCTGCCCCTCATGCCGGAATATCTGGATGAAAAATGCCTCGGGACTCCCGATATCGCGCTGGAATGCGCCCGCAAGGAACTGGAACGGGAAATGACCCTGGTCGAAAAGATGGCGTCCGAAAGCACGCTTCTCATCAACCAATACGACAAGGGATCGGACCGGAGTATCCGCTACCTCGAAATGGTGGTGGACCACCTGAGACGACAGATTCTTCGCTACCTTTGGAAGCTGTCCTCGCAGGAACTCACGGAATCGCAAACGCGGCGCCTCTTTGCCTACACCGCCATGGCGGATGACCTGGAACGGATCGGAGACCACGCCGTCAATATCATCGACCTGGCCCGCAACAAACATCAACGGCAAATCACGTTCTCCCTGTGCGGGGAATCCGAATTGAAGGAAATCGAAACCCTGGTCTTCGATAATCTGAAAATGGCCAGGCTCCTCCTGGATCGCGGCAATCTCGATCTGATCAGGAAAATCACGGATCAGGAGGAAACCGTGGATATAAAGACCAAGGAAGCCCGGGAAAATCATCACGTCCGTTTTTATAACCGTATTTGCCAGGCTGAAGCGGGGCCCATTTTCATAGAATACCTGATCCAGCTCGAGCGGATTTCGGATCACTGCCAGAATGTCGCCGACTACATGCTGGATATGATCAATCGAAAGCAAAACGCTTGACCGCCCCGGGATTCCCGTGTTATTTGGCTACGGTAACCGGTTGCTGCGGGCGGCCGTCAAGAACAAGCAAATCCGTAAACTGAACCATCCATCCCATCAACCAAAGGAGAACGTATATGAAAGACCGATTGGACGCCCTCGAAATTGCGCTGACCAACGAACTGAGGGAACATGAATTCTACAAGCTGAACGCGGAGCGGACGGACAACCCCCTCGGCAAGGCCATGTTCGAAGCGATCGCCAAGGAGGAAATGGAACATTACGAGAGGCTGAAGCAAATTCAAGAAGTGTGGTCGAAAAACAACTCCTGGCCGGAAACCATCCCCCTCAAGGTGAATAAAACGAACGTGCAGAATGTCCTGCAGGACGTCCTGCAGAAGGTGGCCGAAGCCCCCCATGTGGACATGGACGATCTGGAAGCGGTCAGAACGGCCATCGCTTTCGAATGTGACGGAGTCATGTATTACGAGCTGATGAAACAGTCCTCCACGGAACCCAACGAAAAGGCCTTTTTCAACCTTCTCGCCAATATCGAACACGAGCATTACGTATCACTCAAGGATACAGAGGAACTGATGGTGGACCCGGCGGCCTGGTACCGTCTGCGGGAGCGCGGCGGCCTGGACGGCGCATAGCCAGACCAGACACAGGCCTCCGGCCCGTTAGGGGGATGCGGACTCGATGCAATCCATAAGTTCGGCCCATCGCTCGTAAAGGCCCTCCAGTTCCTGGTGGGCCTTTTGCATTTGCAGGGTGAGGAACTTGATCCGGTACGGATTCTTGTGCGTATCGGGCCGGCACATTTCCGTTTCGTAATCCTTCTTCATTGCCTCGAGACAGGCGATACGCGCTTCCACCGACACCAGTTCCTCTTTGAAAGGCTTCAGGCTTCGTGCCAGGCGGTTTCTCTCTTCGGCCTCCAGGCGTTTCATTTCCCTTGTCTTGTATCCTTTGCCGTCGGATTCCCCCGGAGAATCCTCCGCGATGCCCTGCCGAACCTTTGCGACCTCGGCATTCAGGGCTTCCCGCCTTTTTTCGATGAAGTATGAATAGTCTCCGTGATAAGCGATGGCGCTGCCGTCGCGTAACTCGACGACACGCCGGATCAGGCGGTCCAGAAAATGCCGGTCATGCGAGACGATGGCCAGGGTGCCCTCGTATTGCAGCAGGGCCTCCTGGAAGATTTCCTTCGTTTTTAAATCGAGGTGGTTTGTAGGTTCGTCAAGAACGAGAAAATTGGAACCCAGCAGGAGAATTTTCAGCAATGTCAGGCGGGATTTCTCACCCCCGGATAGGACCCCAACGGGCTTGTGAATGTCGTCACCGGAAAACAGGAACGCCCCGAGAAGATTGCGCCGCACCTGGTCGTCCGCCGGGGATGCGACACTCTGGACTTCATCCCAGACGGTGCGGTCGTAAGTCAGGTTGGCTGCGCTTTCCTGAGAAAAGAAGGCCATCTTCACATTAAGGCCCTGAACGACCCGTCCGGCACTGGGCTCTTCGATACCGGCCAGAATACGGAAAAGCGTCGATTTCCCGGCGCCGTTGACACCGACAAACGCAATTTTCTCTCCCCGGTAGAGGGTCAGGTTTAAATCCCGGAAAACCTGAAGGCCGCCGTACTCCTTGCTGACGTTGTGCAGGGACGCTACTTCTTTGCCGCTCTTCTCACAGGCGGGAAAGCGGATCGCCACCGTCCGCCCGTTCGCCTGTTTTTGAAAGATCTCCATCTTTTCCAGCCGCTTCAGGCGGCTCTGAACCTGTGCGGCCTTGGTCGCCTTGTAGCGGAAACGCTCAACAAACTGTTCAATCCGCCTGATCTCCCCCTGCTGCCGGACCATGTTCTTTTCCAGCATCTCCCCGCGGCGGACTTTTTCCCGCAGAAAATAACTGTAGTTCCCTTTGTAGAGATTGATCATGCCGCCCGCCAGTTCGGCAATCTGATCGACCATCTTATCCAGAAACATGTGGTCATGGGAAACGGCAATGAGACAGCCCGGATATTCCTGGAGATAACTCTCCAGCCATTCCAGGCTTTCCGTGTCGAGGTGATTGGTCGGCTCATCGAGGAGCATGATATCGGGACGGGAAAGGAGAATGACCGACAGCAGAATCCGCATCTTCCATCCTCCCGAAAAATCGCTGCAATGCTTGCCAAAATCCGTGTCACGAAACCCAAGGCCCCGGAGAACCTGCTTTGCCCTGGCTTCGAAGGCGTACCCATCCAAATCCTGGAAACGCGTCACGGACTGTTCGTAATGCCGAAGCGTCTCCGGAAAGGCCACGCTGCCATGGTCGAGCGAGGGAAGCCGCGCCTCGCACCGGGCAATTTCCTCCTCCAGCTTGGCAAGACCACTTTCCCGCTTGAGATAATCCATCAGCGTCAGGGATTCCAGCTCGGCCACATCCTGGGGCAGGTAAGCGACAACCTTTCTCTGCCGGGCCGGAATGACGACCTTCCCCGAATCCGGCTCGATCTCACCCAGGATGGTCCGCAAGAGCGTCGTTTTCCCCGTCCCGTTGTCACCGACAAGTCCGATGCGGCTCTTCCCGGTTATGGTCCAGGATATCCCGTCAAAAATGGTCCGGTCGGCAAAAGACAACCGGATGTGCTGCAAATCGATCACTTTTATCTTTCCTTACATCTTGCCTGCGTCGCTCACGGGTCATGTTCCATATCCAAAAAGGGGCGTGTTGTCAAACGAGGGGCGAAACGGAAATCCTGCGCCGGAGCAGATAATCGCGGCAACCCTGCGTCCCGCTTTCAGCGGCGCTTTCCGGGTAAGGCGGGATGATCAGGCGGCAACCGGGACGGGACGGCGGGGGCGGCGGCGTCTTCGCCGCCGTCTTTTGGTAGCAGCTTCGGATGCCGCCGTTTCTCCTGGCCGCGGGGGCACACCCTCCGTAAGAAAATGATCCCACCAGGCAAGGGCGACACAATTCTCCCTTCTTGTCTCCGTTCCCAGGCGAAGGTAGTTCAGCGCTTCCGCGAAGTCCTGTCTGTTCAACAGAGCCGCCGGCCGCCGCGGCGGCATGCGATGAAGGGAGGGCTGCATGGCCAGGATCCCGCGTAAACGGCCTCCGACGCGGGCAGGCACGTGAACCGTGCAGCTCAGTTCCTGGAGGAAAACGGCGCTTGCGGCATCCAGGGCCTGCTGCCGGGGAACCCCCTCCCGGTGCCTGACCAGGGCTTCATCTTCCAGAAAGGGACCGAAAAAGGCCGACAGAAAAAAAAGTGCCGACGGCGCCTCTCCCTCCCGATACCGTCGATCCAGGTATTCCAGATTGGCGGCGATCATGCGCCGCCGCCCGTCATCAACCGAAAGCCAGCGCGCAAAGACCGGAAAAAGGGGCTCCAGAAGCCCGCTTCCCTGGAGCAGATCGAAGACCGGACGGGCGGAGCCGAGGAGGAATAGCTTCAAGGTCTCCTCGAACAGCCTCGCGGCCGATGCGCGGGAAATGGTGGACGCCAGGGTACGGACAGCATTCCACGTCTCCGGCTCGATGGCCAGTCCATGGGATGCGGCAAAGCGGACGGCCCGCAGCATGCGGACCGGATCCTCCGTAAACCTTACAAAGGGGTCTCCAATAGGACGCAGCAGCCGCTGGTGAAGATCGTTCAATCCGGTCGTGTAATCAATGACGGACCCGTCGGCAATATTGTAAGCAAGGGCATTTATGGTAAAGTCCCTGCGCAGGGCATCTTCCTCGGGCGTGCCGAATACATTGTCGCGCAAGACCATCCCGTCTTCATTTTTCAGGTGCCGGGGATGACGCCGGTCCTGCTCCGTTTCGGGCGTCTCCTCTTCCTCCGGCGGTGCGGCGGCACGAAACGTGGACACTTCGAGAATTTCATCGGAGAAGTGAAGATGGGCCAGACGGAACCGGCGACCGATCAGGCGGCAGTTGCGAAAAAGGCGCTTGATTTGACCGGGCGCGGCGTCGGTGGCGATATCAAAATCCTTGGGCTTGCGCCCCAGCAGCAGATCGCGGACACAGCCGCCTACCAGGTAGGCGACGAAGCCGTTGTCGCGGAGCCGATAGAGCGTCCGTAAGGCGTTGGGACTAACCTGCCTGCGCGAGATTCCATGTTCTTTCCGGGGGATAATCCGTGGCTGCATAACCCCCTCCATATCACACACACGGCAAAAAGAAAATGCGCGCCAGGCATGAATACTTTGCATTGCCGGGCAGGATCCGATCAGAAAACGCTGCGGGTAAATTCGGCAAATCGGATAACGCCTCTCCCCCCGACAAAGGACTTCAAGCAAAGCTTGCCGGATGGTTTGACAGCCCCGGATGATTGCGATATTCTGCAGCGGAACCGGTTCTTCGGAGAAGCCCGGGGCGGATGAGGCCGGAATTCCTTTCCCCGGCAAAGGCAAAGAGGCCGGCGTAACGTTCACGCGAGGGGGGCCGGCACCATGACCAGCGCATGACGCATGACACGAAGCATCCATTCAAGTTTTTGCTGATAACCGGGGGCACGGTCTGTGTGGCCCTCGGCATAATTGGCATGTTTTTGCCTGTCTTGCCCACAACACCCTTCCTGCTCCTGGCAGCCGCCTGCTATGCCCGGAGTTCCAGGCAATTCTACGACTGGCTCCTGAATAATCGCTGGTGCGGACGGTATATCCGGGATTACCGATCCGGACGGGGCATCCCCCTCCGGCAGAAGGTGATCACGATTGCCCTGCTCTGGACAACGATCGGCTACGCCGCCTGGTTTGCAACCGATCTGTGGTGGGTAAAATGCCTGCTTTTATTGATCGCTGCGGGTGTAACGGCACATCTGATCCGAATCAGGACGGCGTTAAAAGATGAGCCGGATTCTTGGCCGGACAGGGTAACGTGAAAAGCAGCCGCTTCATCGTGCGCTTCGGAAGGAGATGGAGAGGATCCGTCAAAAAAGAATCCCCGAGGCTGATCAGGTCTGGTCGTCCCACCGGCCGCGCCGCTTCAACCGCTCGAGATCGCAGATCACCACGGACCGGCCCACTGTTTTCACGATGCCCTTTTCCCGCATGCTCCGCAGTTCCTTGTTCACGCTCTCCCGGGTTGCGCCGACCATACTGGCCAGTTCGCTTTGAGTGATTTCCACACGCAGCTCCCCCGCTTCTCCCCCCTTGATCAGCCGGTCTGCAAATTCAGCCAGGCGCCGCGCCAGACGCGAGGAAACATTGAGAAAGCATGTCTCTTCGACAAATTTGTCCGTCTTCCGCAGACGGTTGCACAGGGTCGAAAAAAGGGCCTTGATGGCGGTCGAACTCTTCATCAGAATGGCAATGAAGTCATCCTGGTAAAGGACATAGAGCTGGCTGTCTTCAACGGCCACGGCATCGGCGGATCGGGGCATTCCATCCAGCAGGGCCATGTCTCCGAAAAACTCGCCGCTGGAAAGGATCGACAGGATCACCTCGTCTCCCAGACGTGAGACAACGCTGATCTTGATTCTGCCGGATACGATCAGATAAAGGGCCGTCCCCTGGTCACCCCTGCGAAAGAGGGTCTCCCCTTTTTTGATCGCCTGCACCTTGACCACATCCGCGATCTTTTCCAGATCGTCCTGCCGGAATGCCCGAAATAAAGGAACCTGATGCAAGAAGGTCATGACTCGGTTCATTGATCACTCCTGTCTCTTTTCCCGGGCACTTGGCCGTACCCAAGACTTAACGGGTTGCCATGCTTTATTTCCCAAACCGTCCCGACATATCTCTTGTGATTTTTCATCTAACATGCATATAAAACACTTTCAAGTGCCAAATTCGGGACGGCTGCCGCCATCCCGGGAATAAAAACCGTAACCGCCGAAAGGCTTTAGCCGGGAGCAGAAAACGGTCGTAATCAGCCCTCATGATTTTCGGGTCTTGCGAAGCAGGCAATCGCTGCCCGGCATACCTTTTCCTGAAGCCGTAAAAGATACCTCACCTGGAGGAGAATAACCTGAAACCGCGACTGATCAAAATACTGGCGACAGGGCTGGGCCTCGGGTACGCCCCTTTAGCTCCGGGCACGGTGGGGAGCCTGCTCGGCATTCCAATTTTGCTGGTGATGGCGCCGTTCCCCTGGCCGGTTTACCTTCTGACGGCAGTGGCTTTCGCCTTCCTGGCCGTCTATATCGCCGACCGGGCGGAAACCCTGTTTCCCGGCAAAGATTCCCCGCATATCGTTATCGATGAAATCGCCGGCATGATCTTTACCTTCTTCCTGGTGACGCCAACCGCAGTGCACATCCTCGCGGGATTTCTGCTTTTCCGCTTTTTCGACGTCGTAAAGATTTTTCCGGCAAACTGGTTTCAACGCCGTCTTCCCGGGGGACTGGGTATTGTCGCCGACGATCTGGCGGCCGGCGTGTATGCCAACCTCGTCCTTCTGGCTTTGATTCATGGCCTGGGAATCTGATCGTCCCGAATCATCCCCGTGGAATTGCCCATATGCCGGACGCCGCTAATGGAAACGAAACAGACGGATCTTTCATCATGAATATCGGCATCCTGACAATCGGTGATGAACTGACCGGAGGCCTGATCCGGAACGATAATGCCGCCTGGATCGCCTCACGGTTGACGCTCATGGGCTGGAACATTGCCGCCGTGCTGACCGTTCCGGACCGGGAGGATGCCATCCGGCAGGCCCTCGATTTTTTTCCGCCTCACTGCGGGGCCTTGCTCATCACAGGCGGCCTGGGGCCGACGGCCGACGACATCACGACGGCAACGATCGCGAAAGCCTGCGGTCGCCAGCTCGTCGTCAGCCAAACCGTCCTGGATGCCTTGCGGAAGCGTATCAAAGACCGCGGCGGCCGCTGGTCAAGTGGATATGCCCGCCAGGCCCTCTACCCCGAAGGGGCTCGCCTTATCCCCAATCACATGGGCTCGGCATGGGGGTTTTCTTGCCCTTATCAGGAATGCCTTCTGATCGCCTTGCCGGGCGTGCCGGAGGAAGCCCGGAGGATGGTTGCCGATCAGGTCATCCCCCTTCTGGAACAGCATGCTCCCGGCAAACCTCAGGCTGTCCGGATCACAACCCTGAAATGCTTCGGCCTCGCCGAGATCGAAATCGAGACGAAGATCCGTGATCTGATCCCGCCGTCCGGCCCGGTCCGTATCGGGTACTACCCACGGTTCCCGGAGGTGTATCTCGTTCTCAGCGCCCGCCATCGCCATGCGGAAAAGGCGGAGGCGTCCCTGGTAAGCGTCCTGAACGCAGTCCGGACGGCACTGGAGCCGTTTCTTTTTGCCTGTGACGAGGAAACCCTGGCGGGTGTCGTGGGAAAGTTGCTTACACAAAAAGGGATTTCCCTGGCCGTCGCCGAGTCGTGCACGGGAGGCCTGATCGCGGACCTGCTGACGGATATATCCGGCAGTTCCCGTTATTTCGAACGAAGCGTCGTAACCTACAGCAATGTCTCCAAAACGCAGATTCTGCATGTTCCGGAAGCTGTACTGGCCGACCACGGCGCCGTCAGTGAACCGACCGCCCGCCGGATGGCCGAGGGGATCCGGCAGGCAGCCGGCACGACCCTGGGACTGAGTACCACGGGTATCGCCGGTCCAACAGGGGCGGTACCGGGAAAGCCTGTGGGAACGGTCTACATCGCCCTGGCCGGACCGGACGGTACAATTTGCCGGCATTGTCATTTTCATCAAGACCGGCGGAGAGTCAAGATCGCCGCGGCCTACACGGCCCTGATGATGCTCAGGGCATACCTGCTTGCCTCCCCATCCGAGACCTTGCATTCCCTGCACGAGGATAACAAAGATGACCACATCTCCGATGATCCGGGCCTTCCTGGCCATTGACCCACCCCCGCCGGTTCTGCAGCATATCGTTTCCCTGCAGGACGCCCTGAAGAAGAGCCTTCCCCAGGGCGTGCGCTGGGTTCGTCCCGACGGCATTCATCTCACCCTGAAGTTTCTGGGGAATCTCTTCCCCTCCAACCAAAGCGACATTGAATCCATTCTCCCGGAAATCGTCGGCAGGCATCGTGTCTTCGACTTGACGGCATGCCGTGTCGGTGTTTTTCCCGGTCCTGCAAAACCAAGGATCATCTGGGTGGGTATAACCGGTGAAACGGCCGTCCTTTCCTCCTTGCAGGAAGATATTGAGGCGGCTCTGGAAACCATCGGGTTTTCGCGGGAGAACAGGCCGTTCCGGGCCCACCTGACCCTGGGCCGGATCAGGGATCCGCGATCCGTGGCTGCAGGCGCCGAACGGATGATTGCAGGCGGACGGGTCTTCGAGACTTCACCTTTTACGGTGGAACGGGTCCTTTTCATCAAAAGCGACCTGACTCCGAAGGGGGCGATCTATACCCCTTTGATGTCGTTTCCCCTTGCTCCCCGGGATTGAGCTTCCGCACCCGGAATGCTGTTTTTTTATGGCAATTTCCCCGAAGAATGATATAGGACCGTCTTGTTTGGAAGCGATTGCACAGGGCACGGGGAAAGGCGGGGCCCGCGGATTGCCGTCCGGGACAGCACCGGTCCGGACGAGGGCCAGGAACGTTTTTGCAGGCCTGTCTTCCGGCAGCGGAATCGGCAGCATCCGCAGCGGCAGGCCAAAACATCAACCGGGGGAAAGGATTCCCGGCGGGTAGCCGGCGGGAATAAACCCAGTCGCATCAAGGAGGAAAACCATGGCTACGGATACGGACAAAGGAAAGGCAGTCGATCTGGCAATAACGCAAATCGAAAGGCAATTCGGTAAGGGCTCCATCATGCGTTTAGGCGGCGCCGAGAAGGTCGCGGATGTTTCGGTCATTCCGACGGGCTCCCTCGGCCTAGATATCGCGCTCGGCATCGGCGGCGTTCCGCGGGGAAGGGTTATTGAAATCTTCGGACCGGAATCGGGCGGCAAGACCACCCTGGCTCTCCACATCGTGGCCCAGGCACAGAAACAGAACGGGATCGCTGCCTTCATCGATGCCGAACACGCCCTCGACGTGGCCTACGCCAGAAAGATCGGAGTCAATACCGATGAACTCCTCATTTCCCAGCCCGATACAGGGGAACAGGCCTTGGAAATCGCCGAAACCCTTGTGCGGAGCGGCGCTCTCGATGTCCTGGTCGTCGATTCCGTCGCCGCGCTGGTTCCCAAGGCGGAACTGGAGGGCGAGATGGGAGATGCACAGATGGGACTTCAGGCCAGACTCATGTCGCAGGCCCTCCGCAAGCTCACGGGAAGCATCAACAAATCCCGGACAACCGTGATTTTTATCAACCAGCTGCGTATGAAAATCGGTGTCTTTTTCGGCAACCCCGAGACGACGACCGGCGGAAACGCCCTTAAATTCTATGCCACAATGCGCCTGGACATCCGCAAGACCAACACGATCAAACAGGGGCAGGAAGTCATCGGCATGCGCACACGGGTCAAGGTCGTCAAGAACAAACTGGCCCCGCCTTTCCGGGAAACCGAATTCGATATCATCTTCGGGGAAGGCATTTCAAAGGAGGGCGACCTCATCGATCTGGCGGTTGATCAGGGAATCATGGAAAAAAGCGGCGCCTGGTATGCCTACAGGGGCGAACGCATCGGTCAGGGCCGGGACAACTCGAAACAGTTTCTCAAAGACCACCCCGACGTTGCGGAGGCCATTGAGAAAATATTGCGCGAACAATTCGGCCTTGCCGCCGCAGAAGGGGCCTCTCCGGGCTGAAGATGGAAACTTCCCCGCATTTGCAAGCCCGCCGTCAGGCTTTCCGACTCCTGTCCCTGCGGGCGAGAAGCGAAAAGGAGATCCGGGACCGGCTGGCGCAGAAGCATGGCCCAAGGATCGCCGAAGAGGTGATCCGGCAGTTTCGGACGGAAGGATTCGTCGACGACAACGCCTTCGCCCGTGAGCGTGCCCGGCAGCTTGCAGTCAATCATCTTGCAGGAAACCGTGCCATCGAAACGGATCTCCTGCAAAAGGGGATTGAAAGATCGATCGCCGCGGCAGCCATTGCCACAGCGCGGGAAGAATTGAGCGAAGCCGATGCCGTGAAGATCCTCATCGGAAAAAAACGGCCCCTGCAGATGTCGCTGCCGGACCGAAAATGGAAGGAAAGAACGGCGCGTTTTCTCATGGCAAGGGGATTTCCAACCGGATTGATTTATGAAGGACTGAATGACCGGTTATTTTATACGGATTGCTGATCTACAGTACATAGCAGAATTGGGGGAGGGTGTTTGGGGTCATGATGACGGGGCGTGAAATCAGGGAAAGTTTTCTCAAGTTTTTTGAAAGCAAGAGTCACACACGGGTAGCCAGTTCTTCCCTCGTCCCGAAGGACGACCCGACGCTCCTCTTCACGAATGCCGGCATGGTTCAATTCAAGAACTGTTTCCTGGGTCTCGAAGACCGGGGGTACCGGCGGGCCGTCTCCGTCCAGAAGTGCGCCCGGGCGGGAGGCAAGCACAACGACCTGGAAAACGTCGGGGTTACGGCCCGGCATCACACATTCTTCGAGATGCTCGGCAACTTCTCCTTCGGCGACTATTTCAAGCGGGAAGCCATTGCCTGGGCCTGGGAGTACCTGATCCAGGTGCTGAAGCTGCCCCGGGAACGGCTCTGGATCACCGTCTATGAAAACGACGAGGAGGCCCTCCGGATCTGGCATGAGGAGATGGGGGTTTCCCTGGAGCGCATTGTCCGCATGGGGGAAAAGAGCAATTTCTGGATGATGGGCGAGACGGGACCCTGCGGACCCTGTTCGGAAATCCTCTTCGACCAGGGTGAGGGAACAGGGTGCGGGCGTCCGACCTGCGATGTCCACTGTGATTGCGACCGGCATCTGGAAATCTGGAATCTCGTCTTCACCCAGTTCGACCGGGATGCCGACGGCAACCTGATTGCGCTGCCGAATCCGAACATCGACACCGGAATGGGCCTGGAGCGCCTGACGGCCGTGATGCAGGGCGTAAAGAGCAACTACGACACCGACCTTTTCCGGGACATCATTCACTTCACGGAAACCCTCAGCGGCAAATCGTACGGCGCCCATGCGGAACACGACATCTCGATCCGCGTCATCGCCGACCACAGCCGGGCCGTCACTTTTCTCATCGGTGACGGTATTCTTCCCGCCAACGAAGGGCGGGGATATGTCCTGAGGCGTATTCTCCGCCGGGCCGCCCGCCACGGAAAGCTCCTCGGCCTGCACCGTCCCTTTCTTCACGATATTGCGCAAATCGTCATCGACCAGATGAAGGACGCCTATCCGGACCTCCTCGAAAAGACGGCGTATATCCGGAAGGTGATCTTCAGCGAGGAGCAGCGTTTCGGAGAAACGCTGGACAGCGGCCTGAGAATTCTCCAGGAAGAGATTGCCTCCCTGAAGGCATCGAAATCAAAAGTAATCCCCGGCATGGTCGTCTTCAAGCTTTACGATACCTATGGGTTCCCGACGGACCTCACAGAGGACATCGTCCGCAAGGAAGGGTTCTCCCTCGACATGGACGGCTTCGATAAGGCCATGGCCCATCAGCGGGAGAAAGCGAGGGAATCCTGGAAAGGCAGCGGTGAAGAAGCCGTTGCGGAAGTGTACCAGAAACTGACCGTCGAAGGCATTGCCTCGCGTTTTATTGGCTATGAGGGGCGAACCACGGGCGACTCGACCGTCGCAGCCATCCTGAAAAACGGATTGAAAAGCGACGAACTCCGGGAAGGAGAAACGGGAGAAATCATCCTGGAGGAAACCCCGTTCTACGGCGAAATCGGTGGGCAGGTGGGCGATACAGGAACCTTTTCCGGCGCCGATGCCGAGTTCGACGTCCTGGATACGAGGCGGCCCCTGCAAGACCTGATCAGCCACGTGGGGGAAGTGAAAAATGGCGTGGTGCGTGTCGGAGATCTCCTGCATTTGCAGGTCGACGACGAACTGCGGCGGGCGACGGAAGCGAATCATTCAGGCACCCATATTCTGCAGGCGGCCCTGAAAGCAGTGCTGGGAGACCACATCAAGCAGGCCGGGTCGCTCGTCAGTCCGGATCGGCTCCGGTTCGATTTCACGCATTTCTCAAAAATCGAGGAGGAGGAACTGGCACGGGTGGAACGACTCTGCAACCGGTTCATCCGGAGAAACCTCCCCGTAGGCACGACCGTCATGGCCCTGGAGGAAGCGGTCAAAACGGGGGCAACAGCCGTTTTTGACGAAAAGTACACCGAAGAGGTGCGGGTGGTCCGAATGGGTGATGTCAGCATGGAGCTTTGCGGGGGCACGCATGTCGCCAGGACCGGCGATATCGGTTTTCTGAAAATCATTCACGAGTCGGCCATCGCCGCTGGTGTCCGGCGGATCGAGGCCCTGACCGGCCGCGAAGCGGTGCGTCATATCCAGAAGATGGAGGCGGAACTGAAGCATGCGGCCACCCTTTTGCGGGCGAACCCTCTGGAACTCGCCGAAAAAGCGGACAGAACCCTGCGTTACCAGAAAGAGCTGGAACGGGAAATCGAGTTGCTCAAGGGGAAGTTGGCTGCCCGCGATTCATCGGACCTCCTGTCCGCCACTAGGGAAATAAAGGGTGTCCCCGTACTGACGGCTATCGTGGAGGCACCGGACGCCAAAAGCCTGCGAGAATTCGGTGACAAACTGCGTGATCGGCTGCCCAGCGGCATTATCCTTCTGGGCAGCAGGTCCGAGGACAAGGCCCTGCTCCTTTGCATGGTAACGAAGGATCTTGCCGATCGCCATCATGCAGGGAATCTGATCAGGGACATCGCGCCGCTGGTCGGGGGCAGCGGCGGCGGACGGCCTGACATGGCCCAGGCCGGCGGAACGAAACCGGCTCACCTGGAAGAAGCCCTGGCAAAACTCGAACAAATGATTTAACCTCGCCGTCAAAGAGAACAGGAACCCTGCACGCATGAGCCGCAAGTTCTGCAGGAAAACTATCGGCAAGGAATAATTTTCTTGGAGTCACCCATGTTCGAACCGTTATGGACCACCCAGATTCCCATTCCCCTTTACCATATCATGCTGATTCTGACCGTGGGCACCCTGACCATGATCTTCGGCAGGATGAAACTTTCCCTGATCATTTACAGCAGTGGCGTCCTTTACTGGGGCTATTTCCTCAATCCCGCCTTGAAATCGCCCGAGGGGACCTTCCAGATGGACGCCTTCGGCCTCTTCTTCATGGGGTTTGGTATCGCCGTGGTCTTCCTTCTCCTGATCGGGTTGTTGACCCATCAGGACTAGGTTGGTGCGCCTGAGCCCCCGGGGGTCAGGGCCTCTATTGCCAGCGGCGGATGAAGGCTCTCATTGGCCCGCTGCATTCTTTCCCCCTCGGCGTATACCGCAATGGAAGCCCTCTCCCGGATGTCCGACAGATAGGCCAGGGCCTCTTCACGCAGCGCTTGTTCGTTGATCGATAAAACGGCGGTGCGAAACTGCTGGCGTTTCCCGTCATCCAGATCCGCAAAATAACGCATCAGCGCCGCATAGCCCCGGCCTGCCGGGTCCATTGGCCGGTCGAGAGCGCCGACGGATGCGATAACGGCCTTCCGGATCTCCTCGTCGAAGTTCCCTCCCTGCATGGGGATACGAAGCGCATCCTCGTAGACCGACAGGGTTCTTTCCAGGTTGGGGTCCCGGTACGACATGAATGCAAACAGACCGCTTGTGGGATCGTATTGGCACATACCCCCGTAAGCGCCACCCTGGACGCGGATCTGCTGATACAGATACCCGTTCGACAAAAGACGCGCCAAGACGAACAACGGTGCCGCCAGAGAGTTCCCGTAAGTCGGCGCGGGAAAGGCCTCCGCGACATAAGACACCTGCGCCGGAATCGCAACGCCCATCCTTGGGATCCGCCCCGGCAGGACGGCGTCGCATGACGGGAAACTGGATTCATCGAGATCCGCGAGGATCGTCCGCAAGGCATCCGACAGCAACGCCAAGCCTTTCTGATCGGCCGTAAGGTTGACAATCAGCCTGTCTTTCCGAAAGATACGATTCTTGAGATCGGTGATCTTTTCGATAAACGCATTTTCCCTGGCCTCCCAGGCTTCTGCAAGCCCGTTGATGAACCGCAACTGGCTCCTCCCCTGCCACTGTTCCTCCCGGTAGGCCGGGAACGTCAAGGCGGCGGCGGCCGTCCTTTTCGCAAATACATGGCCCGAAGGCACGACGGCGGCCTGGAGATCATTTCTGCCCTCAAGGACAAGGTCCCGGATCCTCGACGTCTCAGAGAACTTGCCCCGAAAGAGAATATCGGACAGAATCCCGACAGCCTCGGGAATGTTGCGATAGAGCATCCGGACATGAACGATCATCTTTTGCCATGTCTCCCGCCCGTCAACACGGAAGCCCGAAGCCAGGTGAACCCCGATTCCCCCCGTCCGCAGGGCAATCCGCTTGGACAATCCGTCGTAAGGCAGATCGCCGGCACCCAAACCGGTCATCAGCTTGCATAAGAGGGGCAGGTAAGGCTGCATGTCATCCGGAATATGTCCGATGTCGAAGGCCAATTGGAGATAGGCGATCTCGTTTGTAAAAAGATCGTGGGAAAGGATCGTTACCCCGTCGCTGAGAACCGATTCCTCAGGAATCACCTCAATTGACGGGGAGAGGTCTTCAATGCCGATCGTGGGAAGGGTTCGGGCCGCTTCCGGCGGATCGGGCTCCGTTTGAAAACGCTTCAGGCGCCGGGCTTCGGCGGCGATCCTTTCGCGCTCGTCCTCAGAAAGCCGATCTCGGACCTCCCGCAGGGATTGCCGCAACGCCGCTTCCTGCTCCCGCTGACAGGTCTTGCTGGGCTCCAGAACAGACAGCAACCGGTGCGGATTATCCAGGAACCACTGACGCAGGAGGCGCTGAAAAAGATCCGGTTCTGCTTCCCAGCGGCGTCGGATATGGTCGATCAGGGCGGGGAAATTAAGGCCCGCCAGAGGATCTCCGTCATAGAGCCACGTGTGAAAGACGCGGCCCATCAAGGTAATGCCATACGGATAAGCGCCACGGCGGATTTCCCGGCCATGAAATTCCACCTGGTGAAGCGCCCCCTCGATCAGATCCCGCTCAAAACCGCTTTCCGCAAGGGTTTCCAGAGTCTTCAGAATCAGGGACTCTATCGCCACGGCACGATCGGCCTCCGTCCCTCGCAGTCCGACGGCAAAAGCCGACTGTTTAAGATCCTTCTCCAGACCTGTCACGGGTGACAGGTCTTCTCCCAATCCTGATTCAACCAGCGTTTTTTTCAGGGGGCCGGCGGAGCTGCCGACGAGGGCCCAACAAATGATTTCCAGCAGGATTGCCGTTTCTTCATCCAGATTCTCCGCAAGCATCCAGGCCACATTCACCGCCGTCTTGCGTCCGGTTTCTTCATCG